>JAQBNO010000145.1 GCA_028288485.1 Segetibacter sp. | reverse complement strand
ATTCTAATTTTATCCTTACCCTTTAGCGTTTTACATGCACAAATCCCTGCCGGGTTTACGTCGATTTTTAACGGGAAAGATCTAAAAGGATGGCACATCAGTCGTACAACGCACCAGGGAACAACACCGGATTTTAGGGTAGAAAATGGTGTTATCGTAGTAACGCAAAAGCCATTTGGACAAGGGGGAGTTTTATTAACGGACAAAAAGTATAAAAACTTTGAGGTTTACGTTGAAGCTAAAATTGATTCCTTCACCAATGGTGGAATATTTATTCGTTCATCAGAAAGTGGGATAGCTTATCAAATTGAATTTGATGAAACTTCAGCAAGCACAGGCGCTTTACTGGGCGAGCGGATGCAGGTGAGTAAGGGTGCAGAAGCAGCCGCTCGTTCAAAGGTGTGGAAAGACAATGACTGGAATTCATTCCGCATCAGAATGGTGGGAGCGGTGCCACATATTACCCTTTGGATCAACGGAGTTCAAATGTGGGAGGTTACTCAACCAAAGAACGATTTTATTGCCGGGGCAATCTCAGGTATGATTGGACTGCAATCTCATTGGACAGCTTTATTCTCTCCTGCCGCAGGAAAATGGAACGGGTTAGAATCGTGGGCGCCCGGTGCCAAACACCAATACCGGAATATTGCAATAAAGGAATTGGGCAATGGTTTGTCGGAATAACATTAGTATTGATTATAACCAAGGTTGTGGATCTCTCTCTCTTTAAAAAGTCGAATAAGGGATCTGCAAGTTGCAGTGAGTGACACTACCTGTCCCGCTCGGGGAACCATGTCGACGGTAGTTATAAAGCCCGCTACCAGATAATTCTCTTTTCGCGGAAGTCTTATTCGAAAATGAAGGTGTTACAATAAAAGTTACTCCGGGGATTTTGATAAACATCAAAATCAAAATTTTGCAAAGGGATTCGAATAGTATCTAAAATAAAATATCCTTTGTATTTGAGGTCGGTAAGAAATTGAAATACTTCAAGAACCTTGCTTCTGCCAATTAGCCTTTCTTCACATTCAATAACAAGTATTGGCTTCTTGTTCTTTAGTAGGCCGGTAGCTCCTTCCAGAATCTTCAGTTCGAAGCCCGGCATCTTTATTTCAACAAAATCGGGCAGCACCTGCTGAACAAGACAATACGAATCTAATGTGGGTGAATTCAATTCTTTCTTGTTGTATGCATTCCTGCTATTGATATCTATTACAGTAGCACCCTTTGCTTCATTCGGGCTGGTTGTAAAGGAATTAAAAATAATTTCACCAGGTGTTTCTGAAGTGCCAATGGGTTCAATCACAACATTGCTCCATTTAATTTTATCGACTAATTCGAGGAAGTGGCTGAAAATTTCACCGCCTGTTGCAAACACTATTACCTTACCAAACTTTCCGGCAATTTTCCGCAACAGGAATAAATGTTGGTCGTGCCCAATGCCAATGGAGAGTACTGTTTGCTTTTTTGCCACATGCTTTTGAATGTAATTAAAACTGTCGCTGATCCCTTTGTTCCTGCTGACTTTAAAAGACAGTTTGACCTGTTCGATGAATTTAAGTGCCGGTGCAAACATTTCAGAAAAAATAGATTGACTTGACAACGAAATCATGTTAGTAGAATGTAAGTTTTAAAATAGGTCTTGCGAGCTTAGGTATAAAAGACATCGCAAGACCAGGAGGTTAAGGACTAAATTTTACCTGACGCTTACTGCTTTTACAAATGCACCTGTGGCATCAAATGCAATGGCGTATTTGGTTGAATTTGCATCGATGAAAACAGCATAACCCTGAACAGTGCCATTGTTCATAATTTTAAAGGCATGCTTAAATACATAATTTGGGTAAGTTGTTGTTAAATAAGCTTGAGCGTTTGAAGGCAAAGCGCTTACATCAATTGAGTTTGGTTTGCCCCGTTTTGTTGGTAATGTTGACCGGCTTACAAAGGTTCCGGTTGAAGTAAATATAGTTGCAAAAAGACCGTTATTTGAACTGATAACAGCGACACTGCTATCCCTGTTTTTAAAAGCACGTAAAATGGTATCCTGCGAATAGTTAGCAGAAAAATAAGAGGTTATGACAGCAGGTAAAGCTGGTAAAGCAAGGGTGTCATGTTTAGAGCCACCCCTGTCGTCGAAGCGGCCTCCCTGATGCCAACCGTGCCCTTTCAGATCGCGTCCTTCACGTTGCTCCAATACTCTTACAAAATTGCCGCTGGCACCAAATTTTAAACCTACCGGGTTTCCGTTAAATTGTATTGTTGCTACATAACCGGTTATTGTGCCACTGCTGTCTTTTATTGCAAACGCTTTACCTGCAGTATAGCCTGCATAATTGGCCGATAAATAAGTGGCAACTGAAGCAGGCAAACCGCTGAAAATGATGCTGTCTTTATACTGCCTTTTGTCGCAAACATTTACCAGGTAAATACTATCGCCACTTGCCGACGCAACCAGTGCAATGGCCTGTACACTTGCAATATCATCTGCACTAACAGTTGATCGGTTTGTTACCGTGTTTTCTTTGTTGCACGATACCGCTATCATTGCTATCGATGCAACCAGCATTGTCTTGATTGTGATTCTTTTCATCATTTTTTTTTAAGTTGATTGTTGAAGTTTATGGTTTGTTTATTACAGTCTTGTTTTCCTGAGTGTTATTTCGCTTATTAAATGCGTCGGTCATTAAAAGTATCATCCACTACGCCAAGCTATAATTGCATTTATGATGGCTTACAGGAAATAATTAGAATAACGGAAATCTCATAACCGTTTTGGTCTTTTTTAATATGTCTACACGTATCTGCAAAGCGGCGCCAGCTCATGTGATGAGTAAATTTTTTACAGTAAATTGTCTTAATTATTCTATCAATGACGGGCAGCGGATGTGGGTAAATTTCTACTGATACAAAGTCGTTTTAAAAGGAATGAATAAAAGTTTTGTTTCTCTGGTTATAGGTAAGATGTACAAAGATGTTTTTTTGGTTGGGTCTTTTTTAAATTTTTTTATCGGTTCAATGCGAGT
>JAQBNO010000096.1 GCA_028288485.1 Segetibacter sp. | reverse complement strand
GTCGGACTACACCACACCGGCGCACCTGATGGTCCGTAGAATGACTTACCATTCCTTTTGTTTGTGGTAACCTTTGCTTCTTCGGCGATCACTTTGTACTGCCATATAATATTACCTGTTTGTGCATCTAATGCAACTACCCCTCCTGAAGAGGAACAACAATCATAATCAGGATTCAAAGAAGAAATAACTTCAAAAGAAGTTATTGGTACATAAACCACCTTATCGAAAACAGCAACTGTTCCGGTATTGGAAGATTGTGGATGGTAGCCGGCTCTTGTTTTCCATTTCAATTTGCCGGTCCTGACATCTACCGCATACACATTTGTACTATAGTCGGCGAAGTACGCCGTTATATTTTTGCCATCATCTGTTACCGAAACAGCTCCTCTAACGGCGGCGTCTGCAGCAAAATGCCACCCTATTTTACCCGATTTCATTTCAAGAGCATATACATCACCAAACTGGCTGCCTGTTACCAGCCATCCATTTATTACTGCCGGTTTGCTTCTTACCTGTGAAGCGTCAGGAAAGGCAAAGGCCCACTTGAGTGTAAGAGAAGCGACATTAGTTGTATCAATGCCGGCCTGTTCTGCTGTACGAAAACCTGTGCCTTCAGCATTGCCACCCCAACCCGAATGATTGAAGATGGAATTTTTACTGCCCGACATGTCGAATGCTGTATAAGCCTCTTTCGGTATGTTATTTTCCTTCAATACTTTTTTTGTTATCCACTGTGCCACTGCCCGCCGTTGCTTGTCTGATAGCTTTTCAGCCTGTGCCCGCATTTTTCCTATCGTAAGTGATGCAAGAACAGATCGTGGGGTCATGCTTGCAAGTATTTCGGGCGCAGGTGCACCGGATTTGGCCGAATCTTTGTGACAGGCACTACAGGTAGAAATAAAAACCCGCCTTCCTATTTCTGCTATTTCTTTCGTCAATGTATCAGCAAAAGGAGTTGCGCTTATTTTTTCAGAAGTTGCATGTTTGGCTGAAATCAGGTGCAGGCTGCACAAGATCAATATTGCGACGGTAATGGTAAAAATTAAAATTCTCATGGCAGGGTTGTTCAGTTACTCTAATGTAATTTTTAAAGTTAACACATACAAGTTATTTCCATTATCACCGCTTTATACTGCTCAGCCTCACGGGTAGCCTGCTTAGTGAATAAAAGTCTAATACTAATAAAATTTCAACCCTGTTTCATCTTCCATAGTTAGTTCAAGCACTATTGACGTTCATAAACCACTAACTGGCTATTATCACAATAACCATAAACTAATCGGCAGAACTTTACAAAAAACAATGCAACTCCATGATAGAATTTTTAAAACAGCGGCGCGTGGTATGTTGCGGGTCCGCTAATCGGACTAACAGCTCCGGCTTTGTTGATTTTAGGTAATAAAACGTTAGCTATCTCGTCGTCACTCCGGCATGGTGCGCCATGTGTATACCCGTAAAATCCCTTTAAGACCGGAAGAAAGAAGCATGGAACTTGTTTTTTGTAGCAGGAATTATATAGGCCGCTTTATTGCGGCATCTTTTTTCAACAATCCTAACCCGGTAAACCTCAATCCAAAACTTGCTGCAGAGCTCCACCAGTACGGCATAGCCGAATAAACCTCGTTACTTCCGGAACAGCTTTTTAACTGGCATCAGATGCAAGAGATGAAAAGGAATACAAAAAAGGCCTACTTGCCGCAATCGGTAAATTTAATGGAAGACACGAAGTTTGAAACATGGTTAGGCAACATTATTAAACCAACCGAACTTTTTTATCTAACAGCAGAAAGTAAGGATCAGATTCTGGTTGAAGGCGCTGCTTTAAACCATTTGTTAAATATGACCTGGATGGTGTCTTCCGCAGTATGAACTGGAGAGTAAATAAATGAAGACTTCCTATACTTAAGATTTCCTTCAGATTTCGCTTTTAGGTTTGCTTCTTATGAAGTTAGAAAGGCAATCATTTTATATCGTCCTGCTTATAACAATTGTGAGTGCATGTACACCCACATCTCAAATTTCCCGGGATACTGTCTCTGACCAAATTAAAAAACAATATGGCTTTGACTTAAGCAGTGATGCAAAGCCGGGCACGAACACAATGCCCCCTTCTGTTGATACTGCCGATGGCATTGCAGAAGATGAAGCGGTTTCAATAGCCTTATACAATAATGGGCAATACCAGGCCGACCTTGCTCAAATATCAATTGTACAGGCTGATCTAATAGATGCAGGTGTAGTTTCTAATCCGTTGATCCGTTACCTGCTGCCTTCAGGTGGTTTAAATGTTTCGGGTTATATCAACTTTGGCTTTGATTTTTTGTGGCAACGACCTAAGCGAATAGCTGTAGCGCAAACAGAAATTGAACGTACTGCTCAAAACATGGCGGCTCGCGGATATACAGTTATTCGCGACGTACAGACAAGTTTTGCCGACCTGCAACTGGCAAAAGACCGCGCAGCTATATTTAAAGACAATGCACTGATTCGCGGTGAAATAGCAAGGTTAAACAATGTTCGTTTCAGGGTTGGTGAAATAAGCGAACTGGAAGCATCGACTGCAAGAGCAGACAGTGCTGCGGCAGTAGATGATTATATTAAAGCTAGCCTCGACACGATTATTCGCACCAATCGCCTTAATACATTGCTCGGTTATACCCCTGATACGATAGTTGCTTATAAAACAACACCAGTAAACTTTTTAGCTCAAAAGATATCGAGGCAGGAGTATTATACCCTTGCTTATGACAATCAACCTGATTTACGTTCAGCGCAAATCGCCATTAATGCAGCCGGTAATCGACTGGGCCTCGAACGCTCAAGAATAGTCGCTTTTATGGCAACACTCGGTTTTAATAATGTTCCGGGTCATGGTGGTTCCAAGGTTCTGCCCAATGCATTTCAACCAGGCATTCAAATGGAATTGCCTGTGCTTAACCGCAACCAGGGAAAAATAGCGAGGGTACGAGCCGAACTGGAGCAGGCTTCTTATAACTATGTAGCTATTCGCCAACGCATACTTAACGATGTTGCTGATGCCTATGCCCGTTACGAACAAACGTATAAGTCGTATGAAATGTACAATGGCAATGTGCTGCCATCTTTACTTGACGCTGTACGACTTTCGCAGCTTGCTTACCAGCGTGGCGACATCTCATACATTCCTGTACTCGAAGCGATGCGCCAATTGGTAAACGGCAGACTGCGTAAAGCAGAAATAGAAGCTGAACTAAGAAGATCAATAAGCCAATTGAATTTTGTGATTGGTAAGAAGGTGGAGATGCAATAAAGATTTTGGTACCAGGGTTTTGGAAATGTATGAAGCTTTTGTTGCGTCGCACTCTTGTACGATTGGTTCTTCAATCGACGACGATTGCACGCTAAGAGGCAAAAGAACAAAAGCAAACTATCAGTAACATTAAAAACCTGCGTCTTTGCTCCTTTGCCTCTTAGCCCGGAAAATAAAACGCCGAATAAAGCGAAAGAAGTACAAGGGAGTGACACAACGATGTTGATGAATATTATAATGCCGGTAAAAAAAATAACCATAACGACTACTCATAAACACGGATAATACATGAAGCATTTTTTTAAACGAATATTTTTTGCCACTTGCATTGCGGCGCTTTTTGCTTCATGCGGCAGCAAGAAAGAAGAGAAACCTAAGCCGCCGGCAACACAAAGCAACCCTGTAAAAGAGGGCGACCTGAACACGATGACACTGACTGATAAAGCAGTTGAACGGCTCGGCATTAAGACCTTTGATGTAGTCGACCAGTTTGTTGGCAATAGTCGTGCTTTTAGTGGTGAGGTGGTGGCTACACCAGGTAAAATTATTACAGTGACGGCGCCGGTGGCCGGCCAACTTATGGCTTCCAGAAACGGAATCGAACTTGTGCCAGGTCAACAGGTAACGAAAGGACAACAAATTGCAAGATTGGTTATCCTTCCATCTGAAAGAGACTTGTTGAGTGTGCAGGCAGATGTAACACAAAGGGAAATTCAATACAACACTGCGGTTGAAAAGGTAAAACGTAACACCTTGTTATTTGAAGAAAAGGCCGGAAGCTTGCGGGCTAAACAGGAAGCAGAAGCAGAGTTGGCGGGCATTGCAGCACAATTAAAAGTTGCGCGAAACAGGTTGCAGCTCTTAAAAGGTAACACTACTCAAGCCCTCGCAGACCGCATGAGTACTTTAAATCTTGAAGCACCTATAAGTGGTGTAATACAAAGAGTGTACAGCAGCACTACGCAGGTACTGGCAACAGCAGCGCCTGTTGTTGATATTGTTTCCTTGTCAACGTTATGGATAAGGGTTCCGGTGTATGCAGGTGACCAGGCGCAAATTAATGCGCGTGAAAATGCATATGTACGTGGCTTGTCGGAGTCTGGTTCTTCGTCTAACCCTGTGTTAGCCCGTCCTGTAACAGGTCCACAAACAAGCGACCCACTGGCTACTTCCATTGACTTGTATTATGAAGTAGATAACAGCAAAGGCAACTTCAGGCCGGGACAAAGAATAAGCGTTACACTTCCTTACAAAGGAACCAAGTCGGCATTGGTGGTTCCTTATTCAGCAATCTTGTACGACATACAAGGAGGTTCGTGGGTATATGAAAACACCGCGAAGAACACATATGTAAGAAGAAGAGTGGATGTATCACGGGTAGCAAATGGAATGGCAATTTTACAACAAGGTCCTGCAATTGGCACAAAGGTAGTTACCGATGGCGCTGCTGAATTGTTTGGGACCGAATTTGGAGGAGGTAAATAATGAAGTGGTTAGTTGCAACATCGTTAAGGTTAAGAGTTGTTATAGTAATACTGATGGGTCTACTCATGATAGTAGGCTACAACATTATAAAGAACGCGGCGTATGACGTGTTCCCCGAGTTTGCGCCACCTTATGTTGAGATACAAGTGGAAGCGCCGGGTTTATCTACTGCTGAAGTAGAATCGTTAATTGCAGTTCCTATTGAAAATGCATTAAACGGTACACCCAAAACAACAAGGCTTCGTTCCAAGTCTGTTTTAGGTCTAGCATCTATAGTGCTCGATTTTGAGAAAGGAACAGGTGTAATTGAAGCAAGGCAATTGGTGCAGGAAAGACTTACACGTGTGGCGACACAGTTACCTGCTGTTGCACGTCCGCCGGTTATGCTAACACCCCTATCTTCTACCAGCAGGGTTTTAAAGATTGGTGTGAGTTCGAAGACCCTGAGCCAGATGGATATGACCACCCACGTAAGGTGGACATTGAGACCAAGGCTGATGGCTGTAAAGGGCGTGGCGAATGTGGCTATCTGGGGGCAGAGAGACAGGCAGTTACAGGTGAAGGTTAACCCGGAAAGGTTGTTTTCGAATAACCTGCAGTTGGCCCAGGTGGTTACTGCTGTGAGAGATGCGGTTCAGCAGTTTGGCGGCGGCTTCGTTGATATGCCTAATCAACGTATGGCGGTATCCCATCTTCCTACCATTTACCAGGCAGAAGACCTTGCAAAGATTACGGTAACAACAAGTATAAAAAATGGCCTACCGGTTCGCTTAGGTGAATTGGCAGAAGTTGTTGAAGGCTTTAGAGCCCCTATTGGTGATGCAGTTATCAATGATGGTCCCGGCTTGTTGCTAATTGTTGAAAAGCAACCCCAGGCAAACTCGCTGGATGTAACCAGGCAGGTAGAACAAGTATTGGAAGAGATGAGACCGGGTATGAAAGGGATGGTGTTTGACAGTACTATCTTCCGCCCCGCAACTTTTATTGAAATGTCGCTTCATAACCTGAACCAGGCATTACTGATAGGTTGTATCCTGGTCATCATTGTTTTATTCTTCTTTTTAAAAGATTGGCGAACCGCATTGATCAGCGTACTGGCTATCCCGCTATCCCTGGTTATTGCAATGATCGTATTGAATTACCGCGGTGGAACGATAGATACAATGGTGCTTGCAGGTTTGGTGATTGCATTAGGGGAAGTGGTGGATGATGCGATTATTGATGTGGAAAATATTGTCCGGCGACTGAAGCAAAATGCTTTGCTGGCACAACCATTACCTGCGATACAGGTTGTTTTCAGGGCATCGATGGAAGTAAGAAGCGCTGTAGTTTACGGAAGCCTTATCGTTGCATTGGTATTGATGCCGGTGTTCTTTTTACCGGGTATCTCAGGCTCATTCTTTCAGCCCCTGGCACTAAGTTATATGCTTGCAATCATGGCTTCATTGTTTGTTGCATTAACGCTTACACCAGCCCTTTCATTGATGCTTCTAAAGAAAAGATATTCAAAAGCAAATGCTGCTGAACCTGAGAAAGAGCCGAAGCCGGTGCAATATTTAAAGCCCCGTTACGAAAGGTTTTTGCAGCGCATTATTGCAAAACCTAAAAGGGCCTTTGCAATAATTATTACTGCCGTTTTATTGGCTTTCAGCAGCACCTTTTTATTAGGTGAAGAGTTCTTACCTCACTTTAAAGAATACGATTTTTTGATGCACTGGGTAGAAAAACCGGGAACATCACTTGAAGCAATGACCCGAATTACGCAACGGGCAAGTAACGAGTTGAGAGCCATTCCGGGTGTAAGAAATTTTGGTGCGCACATTGGTCGTGCTGAAGTTGCAGATGAAGTGGTTGGACCAAACTTTACCGAGAACTGGATAAGTGTTGATCCGAAAGTGGATTATGAAGAAACCGTTGGTAAAATACAGGAAGTCGTAGATGGTTATCCCGGATTGTACCGCGATGTACTTACCTATTTGAGAGAAAGAGTGAAGGAAGTATTGACGGGAACAAGTGCAAGTATCGTTGTTCGTATATATGGTAGTGATTTGGCTGTATTGCAAACCAAAGCCAAAGAAGTTGGAAAGGTGTTAGAGAAAGTGGATGGGGTGAGTGACTTAAAAGTGCAACCGCAAACACTGGTGCCGCAATTAGCTGTTAAGTTTAATGCAGATAATGCTGCAAGATTTGGAATATCTGCCACACAGGTACGAAGTGCAATCAATACCCTCGTAAACGGAACAAAAGTGGGCGAAATATATGAAGACCAGAAGATATTTGACGTGGTAGTTTGGGGTACGGACGACCAGCGCGGAAGCATTGAGAATGTCAGGAATTTGTTGATTGATATACCAAATGGCGGAAGGGTTCCTTTAAAAGATGTAGCAGAAGTGTATGTGGCACCAACTCCGAATGAAATAACAAGAGAGCAGTCATCAAGAAGAATAGATGTAACCTGTAACACAAAAGGCAGAGACCTGGGAGCAGTTGCTAAGGACATACAAGCCCAACTAAAAGGTGTTACGTGGGATGCAGGTTATCACCCTGAAATATTAGGGGAATACGCAGAGCGGCAAAAATCTCAAACGAGGTTGTATAGTTTGATGTTGCTATCGCTCCTGGGTATATACATTATCCTGTACGCCGATTTTAGATCATACCGCATCGCCTCACTTATTTTGTTGAGCCTTCCATTTGCATTGTCCGGATGTATTGCCGCGGCCTGGATATCAGGGGGTGTTTTATCCCTTGGTTCATTGGTAGGATTTGTTACCGTGTTAGGTATTGCTGCCCGTAATGCGATTATGCTCATTAGCCACTACCGGCATTTGGAGTCTGAAGAAGGTGAAGAGTTTAACAAACACATGATTATAAGGGGCGCATTAGAAAGAATGACACCCATACTAATGACAGCAATTGCGGCTGCACTTGCATTATTGCCTATCATCGTTGGCGGCAATAAACCAGGTCACGAAATAGAATTCCCGATGGCTATTGTAATTGTAGGTGGATTAACGACGTCAACAATTTTAAATTTATTCTTCCTTCCCTTGATTTACTGGAGGTTTGGAAAGGATAGGAAGAGGTTGAATGAGAAGCGGGAAGATGAAAATGAGATTGTGTTGGAATAAGCTGAACCAAAAGTAAATAGAAGGTGTTTTACATGATGTACCAGCCCTTAGAATTACCATTCCGCATTATTGCAGTTTGAAAACGGGCTTTAAATTACTAAAACTCGCATAGCACGGTAGAAGGCAGGAAAAACAAGGAAGGTGAAGATTAGGGTTGTCAGTTGGTCGGTGAGGCTCATTTTCCTGAGTTATGATTGAATTTATTGAATCAGGTAGAAAGGTGCGAAAGATATGGTAGTATCGTTTTTATGCAAAGATGCAGTGAATACATAAAAAGAATATAGGTTCTCCAATTCAAAATTGAAACAGAATTGCGGCTGACCCTTTTTAAAAAAATCACAATTAAACAGAACAAAATGAAGACAATAGTTTTATTTTTTCTTGCAGCGGGTACTTTACTTTCTGCCTGTCAACAAAAAACCGGTGTCTCCGATATTCCGGGTGCCGTTAATGAAGCATTTCAAAAACAGTTTGCCGGGGCAAAGGACGTAAAATGGGGGAGGGAGGAAGGAAATTTTGAAGTAAACTTTGAACAGGGTGAGAAGGAGATGAGTGCTGTTTTTACACCTTCAGGCGTACTTGATGAAACAGAGGTTGAAATAAAAAATAATGAGCTGCCACCCGCTGTCGTAACCTACATTTCTCACAATTATAATTCTGCGGAAGTAGACGAGGCTGCAAGGATAACTAAGGCAAACGGGGAAGTATTGTATGAAGCGGAAGCAGACGGGAAGGACCTGATTTTTGATGCAACAGGAAAATTTTTACTCGTTAAAGAAGTAGAGAAAGATAAAAATTAGATCAATGGTTGAAGAAAAAGGTAGTAAGATACCCCTGATAATTTCCGTTGGCACCATAGCCGTATTAATATTATGCTGGTTTTTTATTCCATCTTTTCAATCGATTTCAAAAGAAGGTTTTGAAATTATAACAAATGGCGACAAGAAGCAAATAAGAACATGGATAGATGGATTTGGTTATTGGGGTCCTTTTATTATCATGGCCGCAATGGTAGTTCAGTTATTTCTTGTTGTAGTGAGTACCGTGTTTCTAATGCTTGTTGCGATTTTATGTTATGGTCCTGTCTGGGGCTCCATAATAGCCCTGGCAGGTCTTTTCTGTGCTTCAACAACCGGTTACTTCTTAGGCAAGCTGTTAGGAGGAAAAGCAGCAGATAAATTAATGGGTCGTAAAACAAGTGAAAAAATTCATAGTCTTATTAGCAAGCATGGTTATAAAGCCATCATAATAGCACGGCTTACACCCCTTACAAGTAATGATGCCGTAAGCTTTATTGCAGGTATTGTCAACATGAATTATTTTAAATTCATTGGGGCTACATTTCTGGGTATCCTTCCATTAACGGTGTTATTGGCCTGGTTAGGAGAAGATTGGGAGCGATTGAAAACAGGATTGATTTGGGCTTCTGTCATAGCGTTAGTCGCCTTTATTGCTTATCATATGTTTGGGCGAGTACGAAAAAAACTTAACTAGATAAAGCCTGTTTAAATCTTTGGTAATGGAACAAATTGTATTACACTTTATTGGAGATTTCCTTTTGCAGAACAATTGGATGGCTAAGAATAAAGCTGGCTTTCATTTTATTGGATGGGCTGCCTGTTTTGTTCATTGCTTTATTTACGCTTTACCCTTTTTATTTTATCTAAGCATTACCGGCGTATCGCTGGTTTTTCTTACTCATTTTGTCATCGATAAGTTTAGAGTAGCTTATTATTGGACTATCTTTTTCAAAATAGATAAAAACGAGCCGGAAAATAAGGAGCTCAGTTTCTTCCTGGTATTTCTTGTTGACATCACTTTGCATTTTGCTACAAACTTTTTCATTTTTCAATATTTCTATAAAACACTTTGATACATTTATGCTGTACTTTTTTTAATGATTTAAAATTCCGCGATGAAAATACTGCTGGTTGAGGATGAGAAAGAATTAGTTAAGAGCATTGTTTTGTATCTAAAAGAAGTAGATTATATATGTGAAGTAGCTATGGATTATCCTACCGCAATGAGTAAAATCGAGTTATATGACTACGATTGTATACTCCTTGATATTACACTTCCCGGTGGCAGTGGATTAAATATATTAAAACAACTGAAAGCCAATAATAAAATAGACGGAGTTCTTATTATTTCAGCTAAAAACTCCGTTGATGACCGTATTGAAGGATTGCAATTAGGAGCCGATGACTACTTGCCAAAACCCTTTCACTTACCAGAGCTAAGTGCAAGAATTGCAGCAATTATTCGTAGAAAGCATTTTGACGGAAATACTATTATCAGTTTCAATGAAATTACTATCGACACCACAGCAAGGGTAGCTTTTTTCAATCAAGTACCTTTAGACCTTACCCGAAAAGAATATCAGCTACTATTATATTTTATTACAAATAAAGAAAGAGTTATATCAAAAAATGCTATCGCAGAACACCTGTGGGGCGATGAAATGGATATGGCTGATAACTATGATTTTATTTATACGCATATTAGAAATTTGAGAAAGAAGTTACTTGAAAGAAGTAGTACGGATTATGTAAAGTCCATTTATGGTATGGGTTATAAATTTACAGATAAATGAAGCTTTTAAACAAATACAGCAGGGTTCATATCATTACAGCCTGTATCGTTTTATTAATAAGCAGTATCGCTTATTACTTCATTATACGAACCATACTAATAAAACAAATAGATAAAGACTTAAAAGTTGAAGAGCAGGAAATTGTAGACTTCATAAAAGCAAACGCCGCCTTGCCACATGCGTCTGATTATAAACACCAGCAGATAAGGTTTGAGGTATTGAAAGAGTATCGGCCGTTTAGGGAAACATCAAATACAATTGAATTTGATGTAAAGGAAAAGGACTCAGAACCTTACAGGCGGCTTTCATTCCCGGTACAAGTGAAGGGAGTTTCGTATAAAGCATCTGTATATAAATCGCAAGTTGAAACAGAAGATCTGTTAAGGTTAATAATGATAACCACGGCAATCATATTTATTGTGCTCTCGACCTTAATGTTCCTAATTAACAGGTTGGTGTTAGGAAAGTTATGGCAACCCTTTTTTAATACACTTTCTGAATTGAAGAACTTTGACCTGAACAAAAAGCAACATTTGCAACTTTCCAGCAGTTCCATCGAAGAGTTTGAAGAATTGAACAGGTCAGTATTGCAAATGACGGAAAAGGTTAGCAGTGAGTATGAAACCCTAAAAACATTTACCGACAATGCTTCGCACGAAATGCAGACGCCTTTGGCGATAATCAGGTCTAAGCTCGACTTGTTAATACAATCATCCAGCGAAAACCAGGTAGACCAATTACAGGCTATCTATGATGCCACCGGCAGGCTTACCAAGCTGAATCAAACCTTATTATTGCTTACCAAGATCGATAATAAACAATACCAAAAACCCGAGTTGATTAACTTAAAAACTTTGCTGGAAAATAAATTCTCGCAGTTTGATGAATTAATTAAAGGAAAAAATATTACCCTGACCTCTGACGTCAAGGAGATTTCCGTTACCATCAACAGGGATTTAATAGAAATTCTGTTAAACAACCTTTTAAATAATGCTGTCAGGCATAACTTCGATGGTGGTACAATTCATTGTCATTTAACTTCCCGTAATCTATCCATAACTAATACAGGCCCGCTAATAACGTTTGATAAAGCAAGCATTTTTAATCGCTTTCAGAAAAGTAATCATTCGGATGGAAGTGGTTTGGGCCTGGCTGTAGTAAAGCAAATTTGCGACGTTAGCGGGTTATCAATTGACTACCATTATAATAATAACAAGCACACGTTTACTTTGATGTTTTGATATATTGGTACGAATATAACAACTACTCACTTTGTATTACTCGCCCGCTGTACGAAATTCCACACGTATAATAAGTAAATGCTAAGTCGTAAGACGATGTTTTCTCAGGACGTACATATTGAGGATGAATTGAAAACAAAGGCGGAGCAATGGTTACAGCAGGCATACACTGTTATCTGGTTTCCTGATATTGCGAATACGTTAGCCGCTATAGCTATTGCTATTGCAGGTAAAATAAAACCTTCATCTCCCAATGCTGTCAAGCAGCTTCAAAGTTTGGGTATCGATATCTACATAAAATAAGCAAGGGAAGTCAACAGCTTCCCTTTTTAATTTCGTAATACGACATTAGGATCTAAAGCAGCAAAGTCGTGCTTCAGATTTTGATGTTTTTGCTTATTAGGAAAAAGGATTGTTGTAACTGAAGTGTCGAAAAACACGAAAGGCGCGACAGTTACCGAACATATGCAAAACCTTTTGGTGGCTGGCGGGTCGATTCGAATCCTTTTAGTTGTTGTATTGATTTTTATTTAAAGCCTGGTAATTCCAGGCTTTGTGTTTTAGAAACCATTTCAATAAAAGTGCAGTATAAAGACGGAAGAAATTTCTGCGACTTCTTTGTCCTTTTCTGACATAGTATCGTCCTAAAGACCTTTTTTAAGCGTTGCATCTTTGCAGCATGATAAACAAACAACTATTATTACTTAAACTATACCGAAAATGAAAACGATTATTACCTTCTCAATTTCATTATTTATGCTCTTTTCAGCATTTGGCCAAACCAGGCAGAATGCTGCTGATAAAATCATCGGAGTATACTGGTCACCAAAACAAGATGCAAAAATTGAAATCTATAAAAAAGGGGATAAGTATTTTGGTAAATCTGCCTGGTCATCAACAAAAAGGAAAGATTCGAAAAACCCTAATGCATCTTTAAGGGATAGAGAACTTTTAGGAGTTGAACTTTTTACAAACTTCGTTTATAAAGGTGGCCTTTACGAAGATGGAAAGATTTACGACCCGGAAAGTGGAAAAACATATGACTGTAAAATGAGCTTGGTTGGTGGCAAGCTTAAAGTAAGAGGATACATAGGGATATCCTTGTTTGGCCGGACAGAAATATTTGAAAGAATTATATAGACAGTAGAAGGGTCAAAAATTAAGCAGGATGTTTTTTTAACGGCTTAATTACTGCAATACGCGGCCATTACGTCGTTCCGTTTCATAGGAATACCTTTTTTCTCTATTTAGCAAACTGCAACCTGCTTATTACATCGGTTATGAACTATAAACAGACTTAATAAACGCATTCAAAAGTATAAATCAATGATTGAAATAATTTCAGGTATTACAACAGCTTTAGTTGTAATTATCCTTATTCCGTTGCTCTCAAAACATATTTCTGCCAGGTTAATTGCCGCAACTATTTTATGTTCAATGGCATTTATTTATGTCGGATTTTCGCTGAAGGATAACACGGTTAGTTCAGTTGTATTGGAGGTACTAATGGCGGTAGCTTTTTATTGTATTGCCATTATTGGCTATTCGAAAAATAATTATTTAATCGCAATCGGGATTGCGCTTCATGGAACCTGGGACCTGTTTCATCACAACGGTTTATTAGTAAAAACGGATATTCCTGACTATTGGCCGTTATACTGCTCGGTAACTGATTTCGTTTGGGGAGCCTATTTCTTCCTTGTTTTTAAACGACAAAAAAAGCAAAATAAATTAAATCCTGTTTTAAAACTCGAATTATGAAATTTTACTGGACCATGCCGGCCGGCTTGAAAATCCATTACCTGCAAGAACTGCAAGATTATAAGCGTGAACTGTTGAACGGTGACCTGAACTTAGCGTGGAGAAAACTTGAAAGAGCACATATTATCGGACAGCGTTGGTTTAAGCAACATTCTTATGTGCACTGGTTGATGTTAAGGTTCGGAATAAAAATAAAGAGCAGCAAAGAGGTTTTTGGACAGATACCAAGATTGATGGTGGGCGGCGTGAAATCATTTGTCGGTAAAATTCCTGTAGGTAATACCGGAGGTACAAATGTGCCCCCTTTACAACCGATGGAGATCCCTGATGACTTGAAAAAGATATTGAGGTCTTACACATAGAGGTAAAACAGCTTTCCCGTCGGCTTTTATTCTTTACTGCTAGCCCGCGATTCTTTTTGTGATTGTCCCTTTTTGACATCTTAATGTCCTTTGAAACTTTTCCACGCCTTCTACCTTTACATAAGCAAACAACAAATAAAAAGAATGAGAAAAGTAGCAATTCCAATAAACGTATCTGTGGCGATTACGCTGCTGCTATCATGTGTGATTATTCACCTACATGTTGTTGCTGGAGAATTAACGGGCAATAAAACACACGCACGAGTGAAAGAGAATGCAAAAGAATTTCGAAGGCTCTTAAAAGGTGCCGAAGCAAGTAGCGACAATCTCCTTGTTCTTGAACATGGTCAGTTACTATGGACGAAATACTTCGAATGAGAACCAGGTATCACAGGAATATCTGCAGGTGATTTTAAACAAAATATAAGAATAGAGAACCCGGGCTGAAGTTGAGTTGCCATGAAAAGATACGGTACAAGTGAGTGACACAACCGAAGATGCACAAAAAAAGAATGCCGGTAACAAAGAAACAGAACCCTGTTTTTTAGAACGCGGTGATAACAACATCACATAAAGAATATGAGAACATTTGCTTTTATCATCCCTCCAACGGTCGAACTTCTCGATATGGCAGGACCAGTGCAGGTTTTTACAGAAGCGAGGTTTTATGGCTTCGATGCCGCTATCGAATTCTACACTTACGACGACATACCTGTATCTACCTCAGGACTTGCGTTTCATAAAGTAAATAATTATAAAGAAGCAACCTTAAAGGAAGGAGATTATGTTTTTGTACCGGGCATGGATAATAATTATGTCAATAGCATTCCTTTCAGGGCAGAACGGCAATTTTTTAATTGGTTAAAAGAATGTTCACAGAAAAAAATGATCGTGTGTTCGATCTGCACGGGAGCCTTTGCCTTAGGTCACGCCGGTTTATTAAAGGACACCGAATGTACAACTCACTGGAGAAGAGTAAAAGAACTACAATTTCAATTTCCATCAGCCAGGGTAGTATCCGACATCTTGTTTATTAAGAGTAATAACGTTTATACCAGTGCCGGAATTAGTGCCGGTATTGATCTGGCTTTAGCGATCCTGGAAGATCTCAAAGGGCCACTTTTTACACATAAGGTAGCAAGGGGACTTGTGGTTTACCACAGGAGAAGTGGCAGGCATAATCAGCAAAGCATCTACTTAGATTACAGGAATCATATTAATCCCCAGGTGCACGAAGTGCAGGATTACCTTATCGATAACCTTTCGAAGGAAAACAGTATAGAAGAACTCGGCTCAATTGTGGGAATGAGCCCGAGAAACCTCAGCAGAGTTTTTAAAGAAAAAACAGGATCTACCATATTAGGGTACCTGACGCTTTTACGAAAAGAGTATGCTAATACAATGCTTAATAATCCTGAATACACCCTTGAATATATTGCTTCTCAATGTGGTTTTAAAACAGCCAGGCAATTACAGAGAATTTTGAAAACATAAGAACTATATATAAAAAGGCGCAAGTTTGAGGCGACCGTCGGCACTTCTATTATCGTTGCCATTTTTATACAATGCACTTTTTGGTTACCCGCATTAGTTCTTCCCGGAGACATTCTTGCCACGCTCGGTTCACAGGCAGTTTTTCATAGCAGCGTGTCAGTTTTTACCCCTGAGCTTGTCGAAGGGTCCCATTACGTTCATCGTCAACTCTTTGCTTGAGCTTTTCCTCGGTTGTATTACAAAAACAGCATCCACCCTGTAGAAACACGCTTACCTATACAAACCCCTTGAATAACACCTTCAAATTGATCTGCGTTTTTCTGCAGGGAGCAATATTCTCTGTTAAGGTCGAAGTAATAGGATCCCAAAATTTCGTAAATCATACCTGTAATTGTGTAACAGCATAGGCAGGCCGCAGAAGTAGTTTTACTCCATATTAATAACTAATCATAAAACCAAAACTAAAATGAAAGCAATTGTTTTATTCATTGCCATCGCACTGTCAGTGGCAACAAAAGCACAGGTAACCAAAGTTTCTTTACAGGCAAGCGGCTTAACCTGCAGCATGTGCAGTAACTCCATAAACAAGGCATTGAAAACGCTTGATTTTGTCGACAAGGTTGATGCTGACCTTAAAACCTACACTTTCGAAATATCATTTAAAGCAAACAGCAATGTTGATTTTGATAAGATAAAGATGAAGGTGGAGAAGGCAGGCTTTAGTGTTTCAGGCTTTGTTGCTACTATCCATTTCGATAACGTGCAGTTGAAGAATAGCGGGCCGGTAACAATAGGCGACAAAGCTTTTGTTTTTGTAAATGTGAAAGACCAATCATTAAATGGAGTCAAACAGGTTAAGGTATTAGACAAAGGTTTTGTTTCCCCAAAAGAATACAAAAGCTATTCTTTTCCTGCCTTGTCACCCGGTACTTATCATGCAACCATTTAATCACCTGGCCTTATAAAGGTCAAATTTGTAAAATTTACAGAAATGAAACTGCAATTCTTAATAGTGGCGTTTATACTTTCAGTGTCAGGCAACGCGCAGGAACTATTCTCCCTAACCGAACCAGCCAGTAATATGGCTGCCAGAAGTATCGGTTTCCGGTTAGATAATTCTGTCATGGACGAAATAAATTCCTCCAGAATAAACTATCACCTTATTCCCGAAATAAGGGTAGGGGTTTCAAAAAAATTAATGATAGGGGGCAGTGCTTTTTTTAGTAACCGGAATGACAGGTTTAGAACGGAAGGCGGCAGTGTGTATGCGAAGTACCGGTTTTTGAGTAACGATGCTCTGCAAAGACATTTTCGAATGGCTGCCTTTGCCAGAATAAGTTATAATAACAGCGATATTCACCAGGAAGAAATTAATATGTACGGCCATAACAGTGGTTATGAGGCCGGTGTAGTTGCTACTCAATTGCTGCGTAAGGTTGCTTTGTCAACCGCTGTGTCTGTTATGAAGGCAACTGATAATGGCAATAACAATAAATACCCCTACGGTTCAAAAGACAGCAAGGCTGTTAACTATACTTTCTCAATAGGAAAATTAATGTTGCCGAAGGAGTATAAAGATTACAGGCAAACAAATATAAACCTGATGGTAGAGTTCTTAAACCAGGTTAATGTAGGTTCGGGAAAGTATTATATGGATATTGCTCCCTCTGTTCAAATGATATTTAATAGTCGAAGCAGGGTAGATATAGGTTACAGAAAAGAATTGTCCGGCACTTTGCTTAGAACGGCGCCAAATGGATTCTTTATCCGCTTAGAGCATAATCTCTTCAATGCTTTTTAATTACAGGTGAAACTTTGTGTAATAGATAGATTCATTTGTTTATTAAAAGTGAACGTTGTGATATAAGGGCGTTGATTAACAGTATCGTGGGATACGCTACTTACCGAATCAAATATTAATGATTGAAGTAAAGGCATTAGGAAATGCAAGCTCATCTCGTTCGTGGCGCGGTGTCTAACGTGAAAATTATATAAATCAAAACCCTAATTGTATAACAGGTCAGGGTAGGGTCTTACGTAATTTTGCATAACAAACATAAAAAGACAGGTCATGAAAACAATACAGTTAAAGACAAACATTATGTGTGCATCATGCATTGCGAAAGTAACGCCCACATTAAATGAAGAAATAGGAGCAGCAAACTGGCAGGTAGATACCCAGAATCCAAAGAAAATACTTACCGTTTCTACAGATAACCTTAATGAAAGTGAAGTGATTAAAGCAGTAGAGAAGGCAGGTTATAAAGCAGAGAAAATAGCTTAACAAAAAAAGAGAGGGAAGTTAACAGCTTCCCTCTCTTGTAATTTAGCCATGCCCATTAGAACAAAACCTGGTTAATATGATATATGGTTGAGGTAGTAGTAAAATGCTTGTCGATATTACAAGGTCCTGCTGCAGGAACGATAATTAAAGAAGCAGTTATAGGAACGGTCTGCATTCATAAAAAAGCCGGGAAGGGGCTAAAATAGCAAACATTGTAAAAAATAGGTAGGCCGCCGTGGCGTTCGACATGCATTGGTTGTTCCATTCGGGCAACAAAAAGGACCCTGGTGGGGCATTGATATTGTACCGCTAAGATTTGTATTTGATATAAAACCGGCAGCCCACGTTATTAGGGGTACCTTTACAGGCTTGCATTTAAGGCACTTGCCGGCATCCAGGCATAGCTCACTGTCTCATATATGAAACCTGTAGTTAATCACTCCCGAACATGATTAACATCATCAAATGAGTTGATTATTGAAATTATCTTACCACTTTATTAAAAACCCCGTTATGAAAAAGATATTGGTGCCTACGGACTTTTCTTTTAATGCTAATAAAGCCCTCGATTTTGCTGTGCAGATAGCAAAGCAGGCAAAGGCAGAAATTTACTTAATACATGCCTGTGATTTTATTGACACCACTTTCAAAGACCACTTAACCATTAAGAAAGAGCACAACAAAGGTTTACTGGATAGCGCAAATGAAAGGCTTGCATTATTGAAAAGCAGTATAGAAGGTGCAGAAAAGGTGGCTGTTACTACAAAAATTTATAATGGCAGTGTTACTGATAGTATTCTTCTGGCTTCTGAAGAGAATGGTGCAGATTTTATCGTAATAGGCACTCGTGGAGAGACTGAACTAACAGAACGGGTATTTGGCAGCACAACATCACGTCTTCTCGGGAAAACAAAAGTGCCTTTAATGATAGTTTCGCCACTAAGTGAATGGGATATTACCGAAAATCCAAGTGCTGAAACATTACCAAATGAAAGTGGAAAGTTTTCACCTGACGCTATTTTGTTTGCTACTAATCATTTTGAAGAGAACAAAGAATTACTAAACCCTATTGTTGATGTTGCTAAACTTTTTTCGTCGACGATACACGTTGCTGTATTTGTAGATACGGATTTTGCCGAAGCATACGATTATGTGTATAACATAGGAGAGTTACATAATTATATTAAGTTCCTGGAGAAGACCTACCCTGATGTTGTATTCAAAGGCGAATTTCTTGAAGGTGAGGATTTTGAAAGCACCATAGAAAAGTACAATGAAAAAAATGGCGTTGATATTATTGCCATGATAACTTACCCGAAAACATTTTGGGATAGACTGCTTAATAAAAAAGTAACAAAAGATATGGCTTTCCATTCAAAAATTCCGGTGATAGCTGTAACGGCTAAATAACGATGTGGCGCAATAATTTTTTCGTGCAAGGTTGAATACTATTAACAATTGCTTTCTAAACAATCTAAAACATACTTCATGCAACTCACAACGTTAAGCTGCCCCGAAAAGCGCTCTGCTTAACCGTGTGAATGTATAGATACTGGTATTACTGCAGAGGAGTTACTGTTTGAATTGCAACAAGAGCACTTAGGTGAAGCAAATCCATTAATAAATATTGAAGAAAATGCTGGCCTACGTAATTGAAATGGCTGCACCAGGCTTAAAAACGAGTGATTTTAAGGTAAGTATCAACGGTAAAATACTGACTATTTCCTGCCTGCATAAAGAAGGGGAGTGTGAAAAAAAAGTATACCGGCAGCAAGAGTTCAATTTTCGCTGTTTTAAAAAGAGATTGTTATGCCTGAAAATGTAAACTCCTGTTTGGGTAGCACTGGGTATGTTGGTGGAATTTTATATGAAACCCTGCCAAAAAGTAAAAAGACTTTTATACATTGTTCAGAAAGAATAGTGGTTTACTGAGAATGTGCGTTTGCTTGTTGTATCACTCATTATTTAAATATTTTACATGTTAAATTTTCTTGCCGTTTTCGATGGATATAAAATTTCGAAGAGCACTATAGATTATGCTATTCACATAACGAAGACAGCTAAAGCCCACCTGGTCGGAGTTTTCTTAGACGAGTTTATTTATCGCAGCTACAATGTTTATAAAGTGATGAGCACTAATAAAGACTACGATGCTGTGATGAAGGACCTGGATGAAAAAGATAAAAATAAAAGAGACGAGGCAGTGCTGATTTTTCAGAAAGCCTGTGAAAAGAGTGGGATTAGTTTCTCTATTCATAGAAACAAAAGCATAGCGCTGCAAGAGTTGAAACATGAAAGTATGTTTGCAGACCTTATTATTATTAATGAATATGAAACTTTCACCAAGCACAAAGAGCAGCCTCCTACCCGTTTTATAAAGGAACTTTTAAGCGATGTGCAATGCCCTGTATTGGTAGTACCTAATACTTTTAAGCCGGTTGATAAAATCGTATTGCTGTATGATGGTGCGCCTTCTTCTGTGTATGCAGTAAAGATATTCAGCTATCTCATTGGCAATGTTCCTGATTTGCCCGTAGAAGTTTATACAGTAAAAGCGGAAGTAAAGGCTAACCTGCACCTACCTGATAACAAATTAATGAAGGAGTTTATAAAGAAACATTTTCCCAAAGCCACTTTTTCAGTTGCTAAAGGCAATGCCGAGGAGCAGATACAGGGATATTTACAAAACCATAAAGAAAATGAACTTGTTGTTTTAGGAGCCTACCGAAGAAGCGAACTTTCCCGTTGGTTTAAAACAAGCATGGCAGATGTTCTGATGCAGAAATTAAATACTCCTTTGTTTATTGCTCACAATAACTAAACAAGTTTGTTCTTAAGGCTAATAATACTAGAATCAAAAAATAAAAATTTACTATGATACAAACAGGTACAATACCTAAGGAGCTATATACAAGATTGGGATATCTTTTTTATGCCATGGCAATCGCAGATGGGTCAATTGAAAGTGCAGAGATAAAAAAGCTTAAAAAAACAATAAAGGAACGGTGGCTACCGGTGGAAGAAAGTGTTGATGAATTTGGCTCACCTGCTGCTTTCCAAATTATATCAGTATTTGACTGGCTGGAAGAAAAGCAAATTTATGCAGATGAAGCGTTCGATGCTTTTGCCGTATTCTTAAATAAAAACCGGAAATTAGTTGATGCTGAAATGAAAGAAAATATCCTGCAGACGGCGGTGGATATTTCATTAGCCTTTGGCGGAGAAAATAAAAATGAACGTGCCTTTGTAGAAAACTTGAAAAAGCTCCTGGATAAAAAGGCTTAAATAAATACCCGTTGAAACAGACCGGACAGAACATAAGCAATTGCAGAGACCGGTCTTTTTTAAAAAATATATCTCTCCAAAAATAGTCGGACGGTTATCGCTTTATTGCTGGTTGTTGTTATCAATATCTTAATCAACAAATTTGCAGGCGAATATTTTGATGACCGTCCTCAAAGGGTATCGGGCAGTTACGTGCTTACCAGGTAGACTTTTTTCATCGGTGAAATATTAATAGGGATTTTTGGGGCGGAGTTGTTTAGGGTGATATAGCAATCCAAAGGATGGAATGAGTTTTTTTGATTGTACCTGGTTTGGGCATTATATCTTCTCTATGCGGTTTCATTGCTTTTTTAGCAGGCAAGTATTTGAATGAGGCTAAGCTTGCAAAGATGGTTATACTTCAAAAGAAATTTAAAAAATATGGTGACCTGTTTTAAAATACGGATGAATAATTATTATACTTGCCGCCACCACCCCGTGGCCTTTTGCTATGGTATGTTTTATGCAGGATGTTTTATAGAGTATAGTACTACACTATTTTAAGCAAGTGTATCCCCTTGGTACAATCCTTTGAAGCACTTCGTTTTACTACATTCTTTTAACCTGTAAGAGAAACGGTAAATTTGAAATGAGCCGCAAATGATTTAGAAATTATGACGACAGAAAAAAATACGGTATCGGTTACCAAAGCATCAGGTCAAATTGAGCCATTCTCAATAAAGAAGCTGCGACACTCCTTGTCAAGCGCTAAGGCAACGCCGGAAGAAATAAATTTGATTGTAGAAACATTGTTGCCGAAATTATATCAGGGCATAAGCACCCAAAAAATTTACAGTGAAGCCTTCCGGTTACTAACTAATCATTCAAAAACCC
>JAQBNO010000027.1 GCA_028288485.1 Segetibacter sp. | reverse complement strand
TCCAAGAACGGTGAAATTGGTGAAGGAAGTGATGTATATGAAGAAATAGTCCATAGTCCATAGTTAGGACGTCATCAAGTCAATTAGATTGAAAATTATTCCCGGAGCTTAACTCCGGGTTTTTTTTGCCTGTTTTTTTATTTTTGTAGCCGGCGTTTTAAGCGGGTGCAGCTGCCCTTGCCCGTGCGAATGGTTCAACGGGGCCACGTCGCGCTCTTCAACTGTTACGATTCCCCCGGGGCAATAACTGGTAAGACTTTTTGTTACAGGATAAATCACATCATCAGCCTGAAGTGGTTAGCACTTCCTGAATTGCGGAATGAAGATAAACGGGTACAAGAGTGCCCTTCGACAAGCTCAGGGTAAACTGACGCGTCGAAGAATGCGTTACAGTACAAGCGAGCGTGGCAACGACGCGAAATAGTAATTATTCAGCCTGCCCAAAAAACTATTACTCTGCGATCCCCATGATATTATTGTAAACGGAGTTCCGTAAACGCCTGGAGTATATAGATCAAGCTAATACTGATTATCCTCCGGTTGAATCCCTGATATACAATTTGGAAGGAATGACTAAATTTTCATCCTGCCAATTGTAATTGCGTTTTTCTACAGCTTTAAACAATACAGTTGCGGCCATTTTTCCCATATCAAAAGCAGGTTGTGTGATGGTTGTTAGCGAGGGATTAAGAATATGGGCAGTTGACAGGTTTGAAAAACAAAGCACTTTAAGGTCAGCCGGTATTTGCAATTTTAACTGTTTGCATATAGTGTAAACCGGGGTTATTAATTTTTCAACCGACGAAATAATGCCGTCGGCCCTGTTTTTTTGTTTCAATACTTCGGTTAAAATTCTATTGTTCTCGTTATCGTCATTCGAGCAATTAACAATGTTATTATCATCAACGTGTAGCTTAGAGTCGGTCATTGCATTTCTAAAACCCATCATTCTCTTTGTATTAATCACCAGGAGGTTGGAGATAGACAGGTAAGCAATTTTCCTGCAGCCTCTTTCAATGAGATGCCTGGTGGCTTCATAACCACTATCGTAATCGTTTGTGGTGATTTTTGCAGCGTCTGTTTCATCTATAGCCCGATCGAAAAACACAACGGGAACTTTATTTGAATTTAAAGCTTCAATATGACCGGTCGAGCACGTTTCGCTCGACACAGATATTAATAAACCATCCACTCTTCCATTTGTGAATTCGTCGAGTATTTGTTTTTCCCGTGCATAACTCTCATACGTTAAGTATACCAATACGTGGTAACCTTTTAACTGTGCAATTTCTTCTATTCCTTTTATAGCTTGTGAAAAGTAGCTGTCTGCTACTTCCGGTACTACAACTGCTATTGTATTACTTTTCTTTCTCCTTAAACTACTGGCATATGGGTTAGGCGCATAATGTAGTTTTTTAGCAACCTCTAATACCCGTCTTTTTGTTTCGGCGCTGATTTCATAACTATCTTTTAATGCCTTTGAAACAGTTCCGATTGAAAGGTTTAGTTCTTTGGCAAGGGCACGTATGTTTATCTCGGGCATAAGAAGCTTTACATTAAAGGAGAATTAAAGATACTGCACGGATGTGAAACGCGAAATGTCAAAGGTGAATGGGCAAAGGTGAATGGGCAAACTGTCTTACGTTTGATTTTATTGTTCAAGTGAAACCAAGGAGACAGACATAAATATTTTCAGCGAAAACGGTTTCGTGAATTTAGTTCCCTTTTTGATATGAATTGGGATTAAAAATGAGGAATTTAGCAATTGATGTCGCCTGATTTCGTTTAAGGGCATTATCATGTTATTCCTTGTTCAACAGCTGGCTTGTTTGCTGTGCAACACCTTCAGCAGGAAAAGTGATAATTCTTAAACCAGACATGTATCCAATTGATAAAAACCCTAACGATGTACAAAATGGAAAACAATACCACTTTTGCCGAACCACTTCAAAGCCTTGATGAATGGGAAGACGATCTTTTATTAAGATACCCGGAGCCGAAAACAATTGCTAAAGAAAAGGATAAAGATGACTACAGAAATTACGATGATCCTGCACGAGATACTGTCCGCGAGTTTTACAGGTTGAACCACCAGTACCAGACCTACGATTTTGTGATGCAGAAAAGAGCGGAATACCTGAAGTTTGATAAAAAGGAAATGACCATTTGGGAAGCGTTTGAGTTCTTGAACCAGTTGGTAGATGACTCTGATCCTGATACAGACTTAAGCCAGTTGCAACATCTTTTACAGACTTCTGAAGCTATTCGTGCAGATGGTCACCCTGATTGGTTTGTTCTTACGGGTTTAATGCACGATATGGGAAAAGTGTTGTGCCTTTTCGGAGAGCCACAATGGGCGGTAGTAGGCGATACATTCCCTGTTGGATGTGCCTATTCTGATAAAATTGTTTATCCTGAATATTTTAAGAATAATCCTGACTACGACAACGAAAAATACAATAGCAAGTATGGCGTTTACTCGCCTGGTTGCGGTTTAAGGAACGTTCATATGTCGTGGGGTCACGATGAATATGTTTACCAGATGTTGAAAGATCATTTGCCTGAACAGGGTTTGTACATGCTGCGTTATCATTCATTCTATTCGCAACATCGTGAAAATGGTTATGAACATTTAATGGATGATCACGACAGGGAAATGTTTAAATATGTTGATTTGTTCAATCCGTATGACTTGTATTCAAAGAATCCAACTCCCCCTGATTGGAACGAACTAAAACCGTATTACGAAGACCTGGTGGCTAAATATTTGCCGCCGACACTGAAGTTTTAATTATGTCCCCCATAGTAATAGTATTTACCACTTAGGTAAATATGTTTTGAGTATTTGTAGGTTGCTTGTTGTTGTAAAAAAAGTGCAATTGTGTAATGAAAAATTACCAGTTGCAATTTTTTTTTGTACTAATAACTGACGAATAAAACCACTTTATAACTAACAGCATTATCTCTTGTTTGATCTACTTATAATTTTTCTTCTTCCTGGTTTTGACCTGTAGTGCCTTTACCTGGTTTTTATGGTACCGGCTCCAGTATGCCCATGCATCATCGTTGCGTCGCATTTCGTTCATCCGCAAATCTTTTTGCGTCATTGACGATAAGAGTTTCCCCCTAATACATGGTTATATCGGCTCGAATTGCGGTTACTGTACGGTTAAAGCGCCGTTTTGTTTTTATAAATTATCATTCTCCCACATTTATTAAGATCGCTTTTTCAAGTTGGTCACTTAATCTCAAGAGTGCGACGCAACAGAAGCAAAATAGAAGTAATGCAGCCTGGCTCAAAAAATAAAAACTACCTGGAAGTGCAGGCAGTTTTTTGAAAACGGATCAATAACAAATGCCTTTAATCCAACGATAATTTGTTTTGATAGTAATCGAGGATCTTGCTGCGAAAAAGGTAATCGTATTTAGTTGTTATAAGATTGACGCGGCCCCTGTCTACATTATTTTTAGCGATCAGGTAATCTACCTGGTTGATAGCACCTGCTTCAAATCTTACTTCTGCAATGCGGAATGATTCTGAAAAATCAAGAACCTGTTGTTGCAGTAGTGTAAAACGATCCCTGGAGGCAGTCATATTGAAATAAGCCTGTTCGATATTTTGGCCCAGTTGTGTTTTTACAGTTTGCGCTGCTATTTCTGCATTTCTTAAATCGATCTTAGCAAGTGCTACCCGGTTTTTCGCACGGAACCGGTTGAGTATAGGAATTTGCAGCGTTAAATAAACCGAAGTATTATAGTTGTTATTGAACTGGTCGGCAAATGCAATTTTTTGCGAGGAAAAATTCGTGCGTGTGGTCATTACAGGCACTTTTGATCCGTTCACGTTTATATAATCATTGCTTTGGACAACCTCTGTATTCAATGGCAAATCTATCATCGCCCCGCTCGAATAATAAGTATTAAAGCTGCCACCCACGCCTAATGTTGGATAGTAAAGACCTTTAGCCACCTGCACACTTTTCTGGGCGCTTTGTCTACGTAATTCTGCGGCTTTTACAATTGCCAACTGGTTAACAGAGATATCGAACAACGTACCTGGAGTATTCGCATAATCAAGGCTTAAAGTATCTGCGGTAATTTGTTCAACCTGTAAGTTTTGTTGAAACGGTACATTCATCAACTGGGCTAAAGTAAGTTTGGCAGCGTTTAAAGCGTTGGTGTTATTTACAATCGATAATTCATCATTGGCCAGCTGGCCTTTTAAGTCGTATAAAAGAGCAGGTGCAATGGCTCCTGCTTCATTCATTGTGTTTAAGCGTTCTACCTGCTTGCGGGTTACATCGGCCTGGTACCGCGACTGCTGCACCAGCTCGGTGTTATTCAGGATTTGCAGGTAGGCGAGTATGACGTTTAAAGTAACATTGTCCTTTTGTTGCTGGAGGTCCATCTTGTTGGCCTCATAAGTGAGCGCATTTTGTTTGACCAAATTCAACAACTGGAAACCGTTAAAGAGCGTAGCACTTGAGCTAAGACTATAGTTTCCAAAACCAATACGTTGGTTTATAAAACTGTTGGTGAAAGGGTCAATGCTTCTTCCTTCGTTTACTCCCTGGTTTCCACTGGCAAACAGGTCGGGGAGCAAGTTCGCTTTAGCCTGCTTTACATTTACCCGTGCAGCTTCCATCTGAAGGTCTGTTTGCCTTACCAGTAAATTATTGTTTATAGCAGCTTCTACCGCTTGTTTCAGTGTAAGTTTCTGCCCGCTTGTTTGCGATGTAGCATCAAAATGTATGGCTGCTAAAAAGCATATCAAACAAGCAAATATTCTATCTTTCATTTGTTTAAGTTCTTTAATAAAATGTTCTTTATAAATACACCGGAAGCGCCTCAATTCGGCCATCCAACAGGTTCACAATCCGGCTTCCGTATTCTGCATTTTTTTCTGAATGCGTTACCTGTATAATGGTTACGCCTTCTTTATTTAGTTCGGTAAATAGTTCCATTATTTCCTCGCCCTGTTTTGAATTCAGGTTTCCTGTTGGCTCATCTGCAAGAATTAATTTTGGTTTTACAATCAGTGCACGCGCAATACCCACCAGTTGTTGTTGCCCTCCCGATAATTGTGATGGAAACAGGTCTTTCTTTCCAACCATTTGAAAACGGTCGAGGATGTCTGCCACCATGGCTTTGCGTTCTGATCCTTTTACATCCTGGTATAAAAGGGGTGTTTCAATATTTTCATACACCGTAAGTTCATCAATCAGGTGGTACGCCTGGAACACAAACCCGATATGCGATTTGTATAATTTAGAACGTTGCTTTTCCTTCAGCTTGTGTACAGGCTCGCCCATAAAATAATATTCTCCTTCATTTGCTTCGTCAAGCATACCTATTACGTTCAAAAGCGTTGATTTGCCCGATCCTGACGGGCCCATGACTGAAACAAATTCGCCTTCGTTTATAGTAAGATTAATGTCTTTTAAAATGAAAACAGGTTTGCCTCCCTGCATATGCCATTTTGAAACGTGTTTAAGTTCTATCATTTTCTCTTGTGTTAGTTTATGTTTTTTAGTTGGTATGGTACCAGCCTTTTGTTATAGGTTGTTACATCGTTGCCACGCTCGGTTCACCTGCAGTATTTCATAGCATCGTGGCAGTTTATCCTGAGCCTGTCGAAGGATCGCAACCGGTTCATCTTTTAATTCTTTGTGCATCTTTTTTTAAGATACTAAAGCATCCCCTGCAAGGCTGCAACACACTTTTGACCCCGGTGCTATTATAAGCAAGAATATGCCAAAACCGTAAGACATTGATTTTCAATCTAAAGAGAGGAAAACTTTAGGAAGATTTGTTTCGGTAGTGATACAATAAGTGTTCGCTTTTGATACAGGGGAAGCTCCTTGCTTCAGCCCCTTCAGCTTAATTAAAATCAGCACATTTAGGCGAACCGAAGTAGAAACTACATTCAACTTACAGTTCTTCCATATTTAATCCCGCTGTCATTTTTGTTAACGGCATACAGGTATTTCATTGGTGTCTAACCGCGAAAAAATGCGATAAAGATCTAAAAAAGTCATAGAAAAATTATTTGGTGGACAAGAATATTAAGAGAAATAGCGTTCTACTATTTTGGCTTCAATCAAAACTAATAACCACATCATTTATGAACGCATGTGTGCGCTCTTTACAATACATTTTACGTTCTTCATTTTTGCTATTAATACTTGTTTTCTCAATTCCCCGAAATGCAGTATCTCAAACCCCGGTTTTTATACCAGCAGTACCTGATGTGTCTTTACTGAACACGCTGTCGAAAAAATTTGAGAAGTTGTATACAGAAGAGGTAGCTTCTGTTCCCACTAAAAACAGGAAAGAATTTGAAGAGATTTACAAAGAAAGATGGGATAACGTAAAAGAAAAGTTTGATAAAAAAGAAATCTATACCTCTTCCCCTGCACAAGAATACCTCGACGCATTAACTGCTGAAATTGTTAAGGCTAATCCACTCCTGCACAACAATGCTTTCAGTTGTTATTTTTCAAGGTCGGGTGTACCAAATGCAAGTTACATTGGCGAAGGTGTTATTCTTTTTAATATGGGATTGTTTAAAAAGCTGGACAATGAAAGCCAGGTTATTTTTATTTTATGCCACGAACTTGCTCACTTCTACCTTAAGCATAGTGAAAACAGTATCAATAAGTACGTCCTTACAATGAACTCGGATGAAGTGCAAAAGGAATTGCGTAACATCAAACAATCAAATTACAGGAAACGTGAGCAGTTGGACAAGCTTGTAAAAGGTCTGACGTTTAGTTCACACCGTCATAGCAGGGACCATGAAAGTGAGGCCGATTCTATGGCAATAGAATTAATGCATAATACAAGGTTCGATATTTCGCAGTCACTGTCCACCCTTGCTTTGCTCGATTCAATTGATGTGGATACGCTTAACACTGGCACCATGCTCGGGAAGATCTTCAACGCTAAAGAATATCCTTTTCAGAAAAGGTGGATTGCCAGGGAAGAAGGTTTGCTGGGAGGTCATGCAGAACTTAAGGAAGACGAGCCGATAGCAGATTCTCTCAAAACTCACCCCGACTGCCAGTTAAGAATAAAGCAGGTTGCACCAATGATTAACAGGTATAGAACTGTGGCAGCAATAAAAAATGCGGTGAACGAAACCAGATTTGGGGAGCTGAAAACGACATTTGAATACGAGGTGATCGAATACGCTTATGAGTTAAACAATTACAGCAAAAGTTTCTTCTATACCCTGTCCTTGTTGCAGCTCCGTCAGTCAGATCCATACCTCGTAACGAACATTGGCCGAATTTTGAACGGCTTTTACCATGCCCAAAAATCGCACAATTTAAGCAAGTTCACCGACCTGCCGGCACCTTACCATCCATCTAACTACAACCTGTTACTACAATTCATACAGAACCTTTACCCTGAAAATTTTGCGTCACTAAGTTTTCATTTCCTGAAAAGTTATTCCCCGGCGCTTGGCAATCATACTCCTTTTAAAAGCGCTTATAATACCAGCATTCAAATAACACAATAATAAAAATCTTAAACAGGCACACATTCAACTTTAAATTAAAAAACAATGAAGAAGAGTTTTTGGGTGGGAGCGGCTTTCGCAGTGTTCGGCACTACGGCAATAAGCGCACAAAACAAATTAAGCATCGACAAGGTGTATTCAGCCTACTTACGCAACAGCGGAACCATTATGGAAAATAACCAGATCAAAGGTTATTTTTTCCTGTACCAAAGCGACAAGATAGATAAGAATACGAACCAGTATACTTTACAGGTTCTCGACCAGAACCTGAACAAAGTAAGAGACATCAAGTTTGAAGATTCTAAAAAATTGAGCCTGCTGGAAGCCGCGTATAACGGCAATAGCCTCTCGTTTCTTTTCAAGAATGAAGACACGAAATCATTAGAAATGAAAGTGTATGGTATCGACGGCAAAATGAAATATTCGTATGGCCGGGAATATGATAAAAAGACTGAAGACCTGATGAACCGGTACGTGACAATGCACACCGATGAAGGAACCAATCAAAATGTGTTCGATCTTGGCGAACAGGGTTATGCCTCAGTACTGCCGGTAAGAGATGGAAAACTACGCACCTACCAGGTAGACTACTATGCCTCGCAACAAAAAAAGCAATGGACGTATACACCGGCAGAAGATGATGAACGTTACACACAGGCAGAATTTTTAGGACATACGGATAGCCTGATAATACTGGAGGTAATGAAAAAAAGCAGGCTCTTGAGTGGTAAAATGAGTGCACATTTAGTAGGAGTAAACTTTGTTACGAAAAAGGAAGCATTTGACATTGATAACGAAAACGACAGCTACACTTTTGTTCCTTCCGCTGTTACCAAGACTAAAGATGGTAGTAACATAATGGTCTTGGGAAACTACTTCGAGAAAGAAGCAAATATTGCGAAAGATTTCAGTAAAGGCCTTGCTATTTACACGATCGACAGCAGGGGCAAGATCATTTCAAAAACCTATAATTCGTGGGAGGACGATTTCGCAAAATACCTTCCGCTAAACAGTAAAGGAAAAATCGACAACATTGGTTTCCTTTACATTCATAAGTTGATACATGCAGCAGATGGCAAATTTTTTATTGTGGGTGAAGGGTATAAAAGGCAGGCTAATGCAGGTGGCATCGCTCTAACCGCGTTAGGTGCAATGGGTGGAGTTCGCACGAATGCAGGGGTTACTAAAATTGTAGTGACTGATATGGTGATGATGGAGTTTAACGACAAGTTCAAGGTAACGAAGGCTACTATTTACGATAAAACCAACAATACCGCTGTGTCTTCCAATATGAGTGATTACAATAGCCAACATGCAATTGCAGCATATCTTAAAATGACCGGATCTTTTGATTATGAATTCACAACAGGTGATAGTGATAATGCTAATTTCTCCGTCTGCTATAGTGATTGGGTAAGAAGTTCTGAATACAAAGGACAAACCTTTAATTCAATCCGTTACAATGGTAACAAGTTCACCACCGATAAAATTGAATTGAAATCGAAAGCCAGCAGCATGAAAGTGTTCCCGGCGAAAGCAGGCTCAGTGATGATACTGGAATATTTCAAAAAGGATAAACGACTTGATTTGAGGTTAGAGAAGTTGGGTTAGATGATGTTTTTAAAATTCAAAAAATCCGTCTGCATTTTTATGTTGGCGGATTTTTTTGTCTTATTAAACCTGCTTGTTGTGTTTAGTTACAATAGCGATAAGAGATTGAACCAGGCGTGGTAGTTTAACGCTTGCATATTCACCTTGCTGTTTTTCGCTTATGGAAGAACTGATTTTGATACTAGGCGAGACTGCCATAAAAAGGTGCTTCGGTGCTGATAAAGATTCCAGCCGTTTAAAGAGTGCGACGCAACGAAAGCCTAATTGATATTCTTTCGCCGGGTCCATAAAAATTCTCTTTTTCCACCGTTCTAACTAAATAAGCCACCATTTATTCAGTCCTGAGACTCTTGACCGGATTAGCGATCGCTGCTTTTATAGCCTGTATACTTATTGTAATCAAAGCAATGGTAATAACTACTGCCCCTGCTACGACGAATAGCCACCAACTTACATTAATACGGTAAGCAAAATTTTGTAACCAGGAGTTCATAGCGTACCAGGCAATGGGCGAAGCAACGAGGATAGCTATAGTGATAAGTAGCAAAAAATCCTTTGAAATCAGTTCCACAATTTCACCAACGTTAGCACCTAAAACCTTTCGGATACCAATTTCTTTTGTTCGTTGTTGAACAATTAATGCGACCAGGCTAAATAGTCCGGAACAAGCAATACAGATCGCCAATACGGCAAAAACGGTAAATAAAGAAGCCAGTCTTCTCTCTGAATCGTACAGTTTCTGCAGCCGCTCATCGGCAAATGAAAAATCAAACTTGCTTTCAGGGAAAAATTTTTTCCAGGTGGCTTGAATATAGCTTACGGTTGCCTGCGTATTTCCCGCACTTATTCGAACATAAGTGTACCCACTCAACTTCGCAGGCGATGCACGGATAACCAACGGAGAGGCTTTTTGATGTAATGATAAACCCTGGAAATCTTTAATGATACCGATGACGGTTCCCTGTAAAGCTCCAAACTTTAGAGTTTGTCCAACAGGGTGTTTAACCTGTAAAGCATCAGCCGTATTTTCAGTAATGATGATGGGGCGCGAAGCAAGAATATTTTCATATTCTGTGTTCGAATATTTTTTTAGGTGTAAAACAGAATCAATGGCCACCAAATCAGAAGGATATGCAGTTGAAAAATCACGGCCGTCCACCAAACTAACCTCCATTGTTTTTAGAAAATCAAAATCAGCGTCTACAAAATTGAATTTAATTTCTTTCGTGCTGTCGCCAGGCTTGTCCATACTCGCACTGGCCGCATATCGTTCTCCAATATTCCAGCTGGCCGTACTAACCGATTTTATATTGCTATTTTTTTTGAGTTCGTTTACAAAAGAGGCAGGAGAATTTTGAAAAGTCTGAAACGGAACGACAATCAAATGGTCTTTATTAAAACCTAATGGCATATTGTTAATAAAATGCAGCTGCTTATAGATAACAATAGTGGAAATGATCAGCGTTACCGAAATTACAAATTGCAGTACTATCAGTGTCTTGCGTATGCCAAGATTTACTTTAAAGCTTTTTTGCCAGTCCTTCAAAATCGTTACCGGTTGTAGCTTCGATAGAAAAAATGACGGGTATACACCAGAAGCAATACCGGAAATAATACTGATAGCTGAGATGATTAAAATGTTTTGCGGGCTCATCAAATAATTATTGCCTGGTTCTATGTTGAGGATCTTAATGAAAAGTGGCCAAAATGAATGAGCGATCAATAAAGCAAATGGGATTGCACTGCAAAAGAAAAGAAAAGATTCGCCGATAAATTGATAAGACAATTGTTTACGCCCCGCACCTAATACCTTTCTAATACCAACCTCCTTAACTCTTTGTAAAGACCGGGCGGTGGTAAGATTTATATAATTGATGCAGGCTATGAACAATATTAAAAAAGCGGTTAAGGAAAAAATATAAACATAGCGGATGTCGCTGTTCACAAAAGGTTCATCTGCGATGTTGGAGTGAAGATGAATAGAGGTTGCCGGCTGAAATTTTATTTTTGTATCTTTTGGAAAATCATATTTCGGGTAAAGGGCTTTTAATTTATTTTCTACAGAAGAAAGATCGGTTTTATTTCGAAGTAATATGTATTGAGGAACGGCGGAGTAGGAGCTCCAGCTGAGGTTTTCCGTTTTGTTGTTAGCGGTTATCACATCTCCTTTGAAATGTGTATTTGGCGGAATATCTTTTATAACGCCTGTTATGGTAAATATCACCAAACTTCCATCATAGCTTTTGCTGTTTAGCTTTTCACCAACCGGGTTAGTACTTTTGAAAAACATTTTAGCAACTTTCTCAGTAATAACAATGTTGCGATTTTCCTTAAGTGCCGTTTCCGGGTTTCCGTAGATAAAAGATAAATTGAACACTTTAAAAAAGCCGGAGTCTGCATGCAAGGCTGCAACACTTATATTCTCTCCCTTGCGAAGGAAGTTGAATTTCGAATTGTATACGCAGGTTGTGGCCTCTACTTCAGGTAATTCTTTTTGAAAAGTTCCAGCTAATCCTTCAGGTAAGAACACGAATTCTTCAGAAGTATTTTCTTTATTTTTCACCTGCACCAACCTATACGTTCTTTCTGCATTACTATAATGCTTATCATACGAAAGTTCGTATTGTACATAAGAAAGGATCATAATAACACTGGCAAGTCCTATTGCTAAACCTGCAAGGTTGATAAAAGAAAGGCTTTTATGTCTTAAGAAATTTCGGACGGCAATTGTGAAGTAATTTTTAAACATATCGCGGTGTTATGCAAATGGTTATTCTCTTTTTGTAATCGTTATTTGTTCTTCATTCAACATCGTTGTGTCACTCACTTGTACTTCTACACAATATTCATCAAATTATTATTCCGTATGTATACCACTTCCTTTATTCGGGGAAGAAGGAAGTTTACATTCTCACTCTGTTCTTAAACTGTTTACCGGGTTAGCAGTAGCCACTCCAAATATTTGAGAACTGATTGTTATTAACACCAGTACTAACAGCCCAAGGAAGCTAAAAACCAGGCTTCCAAATCCAATGCTTACGTGGTTGGCAAAAATTTGTAGAAACATAAAGCCAAGCAGGTAGCCGATAGGCATGGCTATTAATCCTGCAATTACTACCAGTTTCAAAAAGCTCTTTGATAATAATGAAATAATAGCCGCTACGGATGCTCCCATTACTTTACGAATGCCAATCTCTTTGCGTCGCGTTTCGGTGTTATAGATAACCATTCCGAGCAAGCCCAAACACGCAATTGTAATGGTCATAAAAGCAAGAAAGCCCAGCATGGAGACGGTGCCCCAGGCCCCCTGTCTTTCCAGTTGGTCTTGTTTCAGCCAGCTGCTTTTAAAGGCTTGTCGAGGGTAATTTGTTTTCCAGGCTTTTTCAATTCCCGATACCAGAGTTGTACCTGGGGCGTCTGTTTTAACCAGTAAAAAATTAAAAGATTGTGGCCGGTAACGTAACACCAGCGGCGTTAATTGTACGGCGAGAGTTTGAAAATGGAAGTCCTTTAATACGCCTGCAATTTGTACCTGTGTCGTGTCGTTTAACCACAATGTTTTTCCAATGGCATCATCAGCGGTTTTGTAACGCATATACTTAATGGCGGTTTCATTTAGAAGTACGTATTTTTCGTTTGCTGTATTTAAATTTTCCGGAAATGTTGTACCTGCGAGCAATTTTAAATTAAATACTTCAGGAAAGTTCCGGTCTACATCGTAATAGTTCGCTTCCATTCCCTCAGCTCCCGGTTGCATTTTCAATGGTATATGCCCCGATGAATTTCTTCCAAACGTTTCTGAAGCTGCTGTAATATTTTGCACACCGCTTAAACGGCCAATGTCTGCAGAGAGTACTTTATAGTCTGCTCCCTGTAAAGGAACGACGAGTAAATTGTCACGATCATAACCGGGATCTGCATTGGCTATGTAACTAAACTGCTTCGAAGAGACAGATGTAAAAATGGTAATGACCAGCGCCAAAGTAAACTGCGTTATGATTAAAACCTTCCTGAATTTATTACCGCCGAATAGTTTAATGGTTGATAAGTTTTTAAGGACATCCACGGGTTTGAAAGAGGAGAGTACCCATGCCGGTAATGAACCTGCCAGCAATCCTGTGAATAAGGCGAATAGTATGAACCAGCTGAATATTCCTTTGGTGAAGGAAAGATCGAGCTCGCCACTAAAAGGTGCATATTGAATAATTAGCTGTAATAAGACCCATGCTAATCCTAACGATAAGAACGCGATCAAAACCGACTCAAGAATAAACTGGTAGAAGACCTGGTATCGAAAGGCACCTGCTACTTTACGTATGCCCACTTCTTTGCCCCGATTTAGTGAACGTGCAATAGACAGGTTCGTATAATTGAAGCAGGCAGATAACAAAACGATGAAAGCGATCAAAAGCGGTCCAAGGGTTTTTTCGGTCGAACCAACGTTTCCAAAACTGTTGATGAGTTCTTCACCTAAGATAATCTTATTAAAAGGCTGGGCTTCAAAAACAAGGTTTTCTTTACCATTTAATGTTTGTTGTTTACGGAGTGTTGCAGCCACTCGCGACAACGCCTGGTTCAACTGTTTTTTACTGGTGCCCTCCTTTACCTGTAGATAGGTGTATGCTTGTATTTTTGAATCCCACGATTCAATAGCCGGAGTTAGTTTGCCTGACCTTTCGAGAAAAGGAACAGAACTTAAAGACAAGTACCCTTCAAAATTAATATGCGATTTTCCTTCAGGCTTATCCAATACTCCAGTCACCTGGAAGCTGCCAAATTTTGTTAATGCTATTGTTTGTCCTACCGGATTTGCATTTCCGAAAAATTTTTCTGCTGCTTCTTTGCTTAAAACAATGCTGTTAGGTTCTGCTAACGCAGTACGTTTATTGCCTTGTTTTAATGTAAAGCCAAATACATCAAAAAATGCCGGCTCTGTAAATACGCCGTTGATTGATAATTCTTTTTGGCCTATTGATGCTTTGTCGCCACCTGCATTATACAGCCGTACCGATTTTTCAACAAAGTTATAATCGGTAGTAAGTGTATTGGCTAAGGGTAGAGGAGAGCTGGCAAAGCGATAAGACGAGCCTTCTTTATTGGTAAGTTCCGTAATTACACGAAAGGTGCTTCCAGGGTTAGGATGGAACTTATCGTAGCTGATCTGGTCTTTGATGTTGATCAAGACCATCATGCAAACAGACATGCTCAGCGCCAGTCCAAAAATATTGATGAACGAAAAAAGCTTTTGGCGTAATAGATTTCGAATTGCGATTTTAAGGTAGTTTTTAAGCATAATAAACCTCATCTCCCTTCCTCTACTCCTACAGGAGAAGAGGCGGTACTTTTAATTGTTAAGTAAGCAATAGTTTTACCACATCAACATCAACTGAAGGGCGATCGTAATTCACCTTCAATCATTGTTAATTCTTCAGTTGTTAGTGTAACTGGCCATTTCACATTCCTGACCGGCCTCCCGCTCGAAAAGGAGAGGGACCGAGGGTGAGGTGAAAACTGTTCAAAGATGTATCTGGAGTACAAGAGTGCGACGCAAGGATGTTTAATAGATATTAAATGCCCGTCCCACAATACTTCTCTCCTTAATGACTTATTGACAAATGAGCTTCCTGACTAGCTCACTCACCATTCACCACTCACTATTCCGTCCTCAAACTCTTAACAGGATTTGAAATCGCAGCCTTAATAGCCTGGAAGCTGATCGTAAACAAGGCAACGAAAACGGCAAGGATGGCTGTAAGGGCAAATACCTGCCACGATATATCAACGCGAAAGGCAAAGTTTTCGAGCCACTTCCTCATCACGTACCACGCGATAGGGCAGGCTATAAGAATGGCGATACCGACTAACTTTAAAAAATCTTTTGAAATGAGTGTAACAATACTTGTAACCGATGCGCCTAAAACTTTGCGTACACCGATCTCTTTAATTCTTTGTTCTGCACTAAATGTTGCGAGCGCAAATAAGCCAAGACATGAAATGATGATGGCAATAACGGTAAATGAGGTAATCAGTCCTGCCTGGCGGCTTTCGGCTTCGTAATTCTTTTGAAAGTCCTGGTCGAGGAAGCTGTACTCAAAAGGGTCGTTGGGATTCAATTTGTGCCACGTTGCTTCCAAAGCTTTTAATGAACTGCCGATATTTGCTTCTGTTGCATGAGCAACAATGTAATTAAAGCGTGTACCTGAGTTCAGCAGGAATGCATACGATTCAATAGGTACATGCAGGTCCTGGAAGTGAAAGTTTTTTACCACGCCAACAACATAAAGGCGATACGCCGTTTCTCCAGGTTCAAAGCCTATCCATTTACCAATGGCGTCTTGAGGAGATTTAAAGCCGAGTTTAGTTGCTCCTTCTTGATTGATGATAATACCGCTGGCAGAATCAGAGGCAATGTTATACGAAAATAATCTCCCGGCAACAGGCTCGATGTTTAATGTTGAAAGGAATTTATCATCAACGAAATTGATATACACGCGTTTCGATTCATTTTTTGACTGGCCTTCTTTATACAGCATCCAGTCAGTAGGATTCGATGTTCCGGGATAATAAAGAGATGCTCCCGCTGTCTTGATCCCGGGAATTCCTGCTACCTCGTTTCGTAAAGCAACAGATGAATTTTTTGCAGTGGAACTTCTAAGTGGCAATATGATCTGCTGTTCTTTTGTAAACCCCAGATGTTTCGACCGCATATACTTCATTTGATCTGCAATAACCACTGAAGCCACAATGAGTGCAATTGATATTACAAATTGAAACACCACCATTCCTTTGCGCAATGAAACTGCTGCAAGTGAATTGCTCAATTTTCCTTTCAGTACCTGTATAGGTTTAAATGAAGACAAGTAAAAAGCAGGGTAACTGCCGGCTAACAAACCTGTGAAAGCTGCGAGCAAAACAAAGCCTGCAAACACTAGTGCATGTTGCTGGAATGTTATAAAAATTGTTTTACCCGAAACCTGCTCGAATAAAGGAAGCAGCAGAATGGTTAATATGATTGCGATCAATAATGCGATACCGGCCATTAGCAATGATTCGCCAAGGAACTGGCGAAGGAGCGAATTTTGAACTGCCCCTAAAACTTTCCGTACACCAACTTCGGCAGCTCTTTTCGAAGAACTGGAAGTAGACATATTCATAAAATTGATGCAGGCAATTAGCAGCGTAAGTACGGCAATAGATCCGAGTATGAATAACGAGGTTACACTGCCTGAAGGAGTAACATTGTCTGCAATACCCGAACGTAAATGCACGTCTTTAATAGCGGTTAAGAAATGTTGCCGCTTCCTTCCCTGCGCCTTCAATTCTTCACCCATGTGTTTTTGTATGAATGCCGGAAATTTACTTTCAAGTGTTTTTGCATCAGCCGTCTGCTTCAACAGCAAATAGGTATAGAACATGTTGTTGTTAACCATGCTTGCATTTACATTCGCCATTGAATTTAACCCTCCTCCTCTCATCGACATAATGAAATTTGCATCTATATGAGAAGGAATAGGTGAGGTTTTAAATACACCGGTTATCTTAAAATCGTGGTCGCCGTTAGTACTGCTGCTAATGTGCACTACTTTATTCAAAGCGCTCTCTTTGCCAAAGATTTTTTGTGCAATATTTTCTGAAACCACTACCGTATTCGGTTCAAGCAGAGCCGTTTGCGGACTGCCTTCTTTAAAAGAATAAGTTACGAGTTTAAAGAAACTGGAATCGGCAACGAAGCCTTTTGTTTCGTAAAATGAATTGGTATTACCTGTTGCATCGGTATGTTGAAACAATGTTTTATCATCTGAAAAAAGCCGCATCAACCTTGCCTGGTCCTCAATTTCAGGAAAGTCTATTTGCATCACTTTTCCAACAGGTGCCGACGTGTTGGCGGTACGGTCTTCTTTCCCGTCCATCGTTGAAATAACACCCAGTTGGTAGATCCTGTCACCATTTTTATGATACGTGTCATAGCTCAGTTCGTTACAGATATAAAATGAAATGAGCATGCAACACGTTAATCCAATGGAAAGGCCAAAAATGTTGATAGAAGAAAACACCTTGTGCCTAAGTATATTCCGCCACGCGATTTTAAAATAGTTTTTAAACATCTGTTTTTGTTGTTTTTTATGTTACCGGCTTTTGTTCTTTATTGCGCTCCGGTTGTGTCACTCACTTGTACTTGCAACTTTCTATTCAACCGTTTAAACCTCATCCTCCCGCTCCTTCTCCTTCGCAGGAGAAGGAGCGGTGCATTTTATTGTTGTGCATACATTTTATTCTTCCGCATCAACATTGAAACATTGGTTACAAAGTGTTGATGATGCTTCATTTGTTGGTGTGAAAGTTCAACTATGAGCTACTGCCCGGTGAGGACACTCCGTTCTCAAACTCTTAACCGGGTTTGCAATCGCTGCTTTTATGGTTTGAAAGCTTACGGTTACCAATGCAGTCAGTATCGCTGCAATTCCACCGGCAGCAAAAACCCACCAGCTGATACTGGTTTTATACACGAAGTGCTGCAGCCATTTGTTCATCGCCCAACCCTGCGACCGGGAAGGCAATTACTGCCGCAAGGATCACCAGTTTTACCAGGTCTTTCCATAATAGACTCACGAGGTTTTGCACAGAAGCCCCTAATACTTTTCTTACGCCGATTTCTTTGGTTCGTCTTTCTGCCGTGTAGGCCGCAAGACCGAATAAGCTAAGGCAAGCCACGAAAATGGATAACATGGTGAAGATGCCAAACACAGTTCACTCCTTCTCCTTGCCAAAAGAAGGAGCGGTGCTTTTGAAATATTTATAAAGGTTGAATCTTCCACATCAACTGCTGTTATTTATTCGTCTTAGTTATCCCACAATTCCCGAACATCCCATAAATTCCGGTTCAAACACCTATCCTGCTATTTCTCAACTACGCAGCCAATATCTTAACAGCTTAAAAATCAACGGTTTTTATTATTTTATTTGTCGTAATCGTGTTCGGTTATGATACACTTTGTGTTCATTATTGTAACAGGGATTAACGAAACTATACGGGTAACAGAGAATTAATTGATAGAGTATAAGTCTTAGGATTAGTACTTCCCGTTGGTTGAAGAAAGAGCACATAATACAATCACTTATGAACGAGGTGTACATATGGCGCGTGAAGGCGACTGCTTCGTTCCTCGCCGTGACGGCTATTTAGCTGAATAGAGTTACCTTCAGAAGAAGAGTGCGACGCAACCGAGGTTTAATAGTTATGCCGAAGCCTGGTCCATAAAAATTCTTCTTCCTCCCTCTCCTTGCAAGGAGAGGGTCGGGGCGAGGTCACTCGCTTCTCAAACTCTTAACGGGGTTTGCTATCGCAGCTTTTATTGCCTGGAAACTGACTGTAAAGGCAGCCACCAACAGGGAAAGTATAAAGGCAATAACAAAGAATAACGGGCTCAAGTCGATACGGTTGGCAAAGGTTTCAAGCCATGATTTCATTGCTATATACCCAAGAGGTGCGGCTACTAAAAATGCGATAAGAACCAGCCACATAAACTCCTTTGAAAAGAGGTAAACAATTCCACCAACTGAAGCACCTAATACTTTGCGGATGCCGATTTCTTTTTGCCTTTGTATTGATAAGAATGAAACCAGTCCATATAAACCAAGGCAACCTATAAAAATGGACAGGACGACAAAAATTTTGAAACCCTGGTACATCATGTCTTCTAAAACGTAGAAAGCCCTGTATTTAAAATAATCGTTCAGCGGCATTGCTTTGTAAACATCGCGGTATCAGCCTATGATTTCTGTTGTGCTATTTTTTGTCACACGGTTAAAGTTGCGTTCACCGGAGAAATTAAGTCTACATTTTATTCGGTTTGCACTCCAGCAATTAATCCATTTTCACGTATTTCTGCCAGTTGTGTTGTTCTTTGAACTCCAAAACTTCGCGGATTTTGCGATTTGAAAACAGGGCTTCATGTTCCTCCATTTCACGGGTAACTCGCACACCAGGAAAAAACTTTTCAGCTAATTCTTTGCTGGGGATAATGGCACCGTTGTGATCATTTCCTGCATTGAAAATCTGATACCCAAGGTCATTTTTTTGCAAACATAAATCCACAATCTGTCCGAGGTCACGCGCATCAATATAACAGAACGCATTCCTGCGACGCACTTCCGGGTTTTTAAAATAATGCGGAAACAGTTCTGCGTATTCATGGGGCTCGATCACATTTCCGATACGAAGAGCATAAATATCAAAGCCGGAGCGTCGCTGGAAGGCGCGTGCAGTTTTCTCATTCACAACCTTCGATAGTCCATAGCTATCCATGGGATCAACATCGTAGTCCTCCTCCAGGGGCAGCACATTAGGGTTGGTTTTGCCGTCTGAAAAACAGATACCGTAGGTGGTCTCTGACGAAGCAATAATGATCTTTTTAATTCCAAGCTTAACCGCTGCTTCAATCACATTGTATGTGCCTATGGTGTTGACCCGAAACGTTTCATTATCAGGTCTGATCAAGATCCTGGGAACAGCAGCAAAATGTACTACAGCATCAAATTGTGGTGCGCCGTTACCTGGTTCTAACTCATCTAACCCCGCATATGAACTCATGGCATTGAACATTTGGCCGGAATCCGTAATATCAGCTATCAGGTTATCTGCCCCTGGGCAATCCAAAGGCACCAGATCTACGTTCATCACTCTATGTCCCTGGTCGAGAAGGTAAGGTATCACGTGCTTTCCTGCTTTTCCCGATCCCCCCGTAAAAAATATTCGCTTAGTAGTCATATATTCTCCTCTTTAAAAATGAGTTTATTTTAGCCGGCTATGTAAACGTGTGCGCTACATATTCCAGGTCAGTTTCACCATTAGTGGTTACAAATGTAGGAATAATGGAATCGTATGTTTAATGGCTGTTAATGATTAATTGATTTGAATTATTTTTTTAGTATCACCTGGGCGATCTGCCCGGCAAAAGTCATCCGAATAGCTACGGGGGATGGCTATGGGATTGCCGCAGAGGAAAGGAATGTCTTCAGGTTGCGGTATTCTTTTCACGGACTAAGATTGCCTTTGACGTTGAAGGGTTATGAGTTGTGGCAATTGAAAGACGCCAGTAACAATTAAACACAAAAGCAGAATAGT
>JAQBNO010000018.1 GCA_028288485.1 Segetibacter sp. | reverse complement strand
ATCTTGGTGCACGTTATAATGCAGCCAATGTAACACTTGCAAAAACAGTAGCTATTCCTAACAATTATGATGTAAAAATTAATCGTACCGCTTTAGCTGCCGGTTGGTTTATGACAAAGAATGTTTTAATGAAAGCAGAAATTGTAAATCAAAAATATAAAGATTTCCCAACAGCCGATTTTCGTAATGGTGGAAAATTCAACGGCTATGTAGTTGAAGCCGTGGTCGGATTTTAAGAATTTCGATAAATTTCTCGTGTACCCTGCGAAAAGGGCAGCATAAAAAGCTGTCCTTTTTTTAGTTTAAAGTACCATGGATATAGCATTACAACCAATAAGAGGAATTTTTTTTGAGACAAGCAGAAGTCCTCCTTTTCGACATCGTTGTGTCACTCCCTTGTACTTTTAGTTTCATAGCAGCAGGCCAATAGTAATAAAATTACAGAAGAATAATATTAGTTTGAACCAAATGAACTAATGATTACAATCATATTACGCCGCAATCCTCATCATACAAATGCAGGGAAACCAGGAATAGCTTTGACCTACGTTATTACCCCCGCAAAGTGATACTGATCGAACGCTACCTCACTATAAACATTACGTTATGTATACATTCAAACTAAAACATTCCTGGTTATTAATCATCATAGCATTTCTGCATATTAATCCTGCATTTTCTTCACCTGACGACGGGCGAAAAAAGCCAGCCACAAAGTGGGTCGTGCAGAAAACTAGTACGCTGCGCATAGCCGGTTCATCTAATGTCAATACTTTTGGTTGCGATATTACTGGTTATTATAAACCGGATACTATTATCTGTTTTGATGAAAATGCCGGAAACAAAAGTGTAGCTTTAAAAGGTTCATTGGAAATAGACGTTTTAAAATTTGATTGCCATAATCGTATGCTCACAAGCGATCTTAGGAAAACGCTTAAAGCTGATGAATATCCTACACTCGTCATTCGCTTTTTATCTCTCGAAAGGTTGCCCGCAATTAAAAACGAAAAGGATTTTTTAAAAGGAAGTGTCGAGATCTTGTTAGGTGGCAGTTGCAGAAGATTTGATATCTCCTATACGTTTGAAAAGTCAGGTTCTTCCCTGGTCTTATTAAATGGCAACAGAAGTTTTTCCTTCTCTGATTTTAATTTAAAACCTCCCAGGAAATTAGCAGGACTTGTGAAAGTAAAAGACCTGTTTAATGTCGATTTTAATTTAATTCTTGATCCTGTTAATTAGAAAGAATGCCGTGCAGGTTCTACCTTCGTATCTGAACGAGCGCTCATTTTTGCCATTACTGCCTTTTCAGCAGTAGTGGCAGGAGCTAAATTACGATCACTTACAATTTTGAACTATTAGAAAATGATTAAAGGCCATAACTTAATAGGCTTAACAGAAAGCAACGAGGGCAAGGAATTTTTACAGTCTTTCAGCCCCGTTACACAAAGCAAATTGCCCGAACAATTTGCAGTAGCAACAAGTGAAGAAGTAAATAAAGCAGTTGATAAAGCATCCGCTGCTTTTGTTGTATACAAAGGTAAAACTGCTGAAGAAAGAGCCGTTTTTTTAGAAACAGTTGCCGAAGAAATAATGGCGCTTGGCGACGAACTGATCCAGCGTGCAATGTTAGAAACCGGGCTTCCGGAAGCGCGTCTAATGGGCGAACGTGGAAGAACAACAGGCCAGTTAAAACTGTTTGCTGACGTATTAAGGGAAGGTTCATGGGTAGAAGCGGTTATTGATACGGCTTTGCCAGAAAGGAAACCTTTACCACGTTCTGACTTGCGTAAGATGTTGATGCCGATCGGTCCTATAGCTGTTTTTGGAGCAAGCAATTTTCCCTTTGCATTTTCAACTGCAGGTGGTGATACTGCATCAGCATTGGCGGGGGGTAACACCGTAATTGTAAAAGCCCACGATTCTCATTTAGGTACAAATGAATTGGTTGCTACCGCTATAAATAATGCGGTTAAGAAATGTAATATGCCCGATGGTGTCTTCTCTACTGTTATAGGTGAGGGTCCCGTTACCGGCATTCAGTTGGTGAAGCATGAAGGCATAAAGGCTGTCGGTTTTACCGGCTCCTATAATGCAGGTATGGCTATTTTTAGAGCCGCTGTTAACGACAGGAAAACGCCAATTCCCGTTTTTGCCGAAATGAGCAGTATTAACCCGGTTTTGTTGCTGCCCGAAAAATTAAGGCAGGATGAAAACGTTGCTGCCCAGGTTTCTGCATCTATTACATTAGGTGCCGGCCAGTTTTGCACCAACCCCGGCTTGTTATTTTTAATTGAAGACGAAGCTGCCGACAAGTTTACAAAAAAATTGGCGGAAGTAATTGGGGCATCACCCGCTGGCATCATGCTTAATCCAAATATCTGCCGCAGCTATTACAAAGGCAGGGAAGTGATTGCAAAGCAAAAAGGCGTAAACATTTTATTTGAAGGTGAGGATGCATGCGCAAATTATAAAGCGTCAGCTTTTTTAACCAGGGTTAGCGCTGCTGATTTTATTAGCAACCCTGATCTTCAAAACGAAGTATTTGGTCCGTCGTCGCTTATTGTCGCCTGTAAAGATAAACACGAGTTGTTGCAGGCGTTGCAATGTTTGCACGGTCAATTAACTGCAACTATTCTTGCCAATCCAAACGAGTTGAACGACTTTGCTGACTGCATCGACATGCTTTCAGGCAAGGTAGGAAGAGTTGTTTATAATGGCGTTCCAACAGGTGTTGAAGTGAGCCATGCGATGGTACATGGAGGCCCGTTTCCTGCCACCACAAATGCTAACAGCACTTCCGTTGGTGCAGACGCTATTAAACGTTTTGTGAGGCCACTATGTTTGCAGGATTGCCCCGAACAGTTTTTGCCGGAAGCTTTAAAAAACAGCAATCGGTTGAATATTATGCGAAAGATAAACGGACAGTATACTAAAGAAAGTTTGTAGCAAACGCAAGGAATTTTTTTTGTACCGGGCAATAGAACTTAATGTTACTTCTCTTGCGTCGCACTCTTGTACTTTTATCCTCGATGCAGCATTAAAAATCAAAGCATTCACACAAAGAGAACTTGCAGCATTAAGCAGCAAGTCCTCTTTGTTATTAGAATAAATATTTCGTTGTTTAAATCATGATATAGTTCTTCGTGCCCGGAAAATCTGCTGGATTAAATACAATACTACCGGAAATGACAGTGTAAGGATAAAAACATGGTACCTGAAAACGGTAGGCGCCAGCAGTACTATGAAGAAGAAATTCACCATGTAAAAAGCGCCGAAACATAACAGTGTATGGTTAAATAATACAGGTTGTTCACGGTACTTCCCGCTAAGAAAATAATAAATGCTTAAAGCCGGGAAGAGTAGGTTCATAAGAATAAAAAGATATTGGGCGGGGGTAAAAACACCGGCGTATACAGCAGGATGGTGGGAAGGTGCCTTGTTGCTTTTATATTTATAGTACTTTTTCACAAAGGGCGGTATAGTGTCACGACCTTCCATGTATGTTTCATAAATCTCCATTTTAGGAAAAAAATAAGCCTTTGCATTCAACCATACAAAGTGTTGAAGATAGCTGAACGGCTTTTGTAAAATGAGTGTGCTGCCGAATTTAGAATAGAGCGGCCCCAGCGCGTTCCAAGTGCCAAAATAGGGCTTCATTCGTTTCGGGTACACTTTCATATACTCTTTTAAAGGACTTTCGGGATACCACATATAAAAAGCTGTTGCCGCAGTATCCGGAAAGGTTTGTTTCGTTGTATCAAAAAAGTGAACTGTAAACTTAAGCAGATCTCTTACCTCTTTATCTTCAATTGTTGTGGGGTCAACTTTGTCGTGCCGCAGAATATGCAGTGCATCATTCGCCAGTTGCCAGCCGCTAAAAGCTGAGAAGGTCTTCGTTCCGGTAAAAACTTTGGTTTTATAAGTTGTATAAACAACGATAGAAATGATAACTGCAAAACTGCCCGCTATTCCAACCGCCTTGTTTAACAACGACTGTTTGGAAAGAAGAAAGGCAATGGTTGTAATTGCAGGGAAAATTAACGCGTTATATCGTAAGGCGAACAACCCCGCAAGTAAAACAACCTGGCTAATCATAACGGGCCAAGAAGGTTTATTCATGATCCAGATAAGCGATGTAAACCAGGCTACGGTAAAACAATTAAAAAAAGCATCAGACGAAACATAATTGCTGTAAAACAGGTAAAAGGGATTTGCGATCAGCAAAACAAACAGCAAAACTTTAAACACTTTTTTTAAAGGAAAGAACCATGAAACCGTAAAAAATAATAACAGATTTGCCATCAGATTACATACATACTGCCCTGCTATTAATGCAATATCGGAAGTAGACAAATACCGGAAGAACACAATCAGCTTACTGTATCCTACAGGTCTGAAGGTTATGGGCTGTAGCGTTTTGGCTGCTCCAATCCAGGTAAAGGAATCGGAGTAATAACTTGGCATTGAATACAATAAACGCAGGACAATAAAAGATACAATGCCAATAAGGGCTGTTAATTGGAGCCATATCTTGTTCTCTTTGGAGGTGATATATTTTAAGAAGGGAGAGGGTTGGAAACTCATTTTGCTCTTGTTGTTATCCTGGTTTTTGCCGCTAAGATACTTTCTGAGCAATTATCCATTCATTATTTCATGTAGGGAAACAGGTTGGGCGTGTTTTATGAATTGTAAAAGCCCGGGGAGAGAAAATATCAAAAATTCCAAATGAAAAGGTTGGTATAGGTGTTACAATGAAACTCAAAATACTTTTGGAACTGCCGCGATACATACTAAAAGCACAAGGGTGCGACGCAACGATGTTTTAGCAAAGTTTCAATGTTGGGCTCCAAAAAAATAAAATTCAAAATTACCCGGGTACGTTTGTTCACTTGTACAGGCCAAAAATAAAAAGAGGCTGTCTCATAATTGAGCCAACCTCTTTTTATTACATTATATTCGGATAGTGTAAGGAATGGGAGCCGAAATTGAAATTAAAGATTGTTTCTTCAGTTCCTACTGCTGCGGACTTCCTCCACCACCACCCCGGTTTTGCTGCATTTTACTGTAGTATTCAGTTAATTTGGCGGCTAAATCTTTACCAAGTGAAGTTTCGAACCTTTTGTTTCTTTCGTCACTGATGGCTTTCATTTTTGCCTGCTTGTCGGCGTCAGACATCGCTTGATCCATCCTGATTTCCCTGGTTCTTGGCTGAAATACCTGTTGAATAGAAATGACTGTGTCGATCTGAACGTCAGTAAGTTTCAGTTCATCCTTCAATCTTTGTTTCATTCTGGCAATACGGTCAGCCTGGTCGCCACCTCCGCCTTGCTGCGCAGATACAAAGCTTACTGCTGCTATAACAAAGCAAATCGATAAGAATACTTTTTTCATTTCGTTTATTTTTAATGATTAAAGTTACTTAAAGAGCGGCTCAAATAAAACATTATCGGTATATCCTGCTTTTATCAAGGTAAATTGTATAATTCGCCTTTCCTTTAAATAAGTTGCATCTCCATTCTTCCATTAGAATGGAGGACACTCATGGCCTCATTAATATCGATCTCCTCCTGCGTATTGCATTCTTGCTTCTTGTTACCATATTCACTAATTAATTCCGCTACCAAAGCGGTCCAGCCTGTCTGGTGACTTGCTCCCAATCCGCTTCCGCTATCGCCGTGAAAATACTCGAAGAAGAGCACCAGGTCCTCATTGCCGGGTTGTCGGTAAAACCAGTTGTAGTCGCCATTTAGGCGGCGGTTTCCTTGCGGGTCTTTTTCAAACAAACTGATTACCCTGCGGGTCAGTTCATCTGCCACCTCGCACAGGTTCATTTTGTTTCCTGAACGGGTGGGACATTCCATTTTCAGGCTGTCGCCATAAAACTCACCATACCTGCGAATAGCTTGAATGATCAGGTAATTAATGGGAACCCAAACAGGGCCGCGCCAGTTAGAGTTGCCGCCAAAAATATCTGATGTTGAATCTCCCGGATCGTAATTGATGGTATTCCATTGCCCGTCAACCATTACCGAATATGGATGTTTTTCGTGGTACTTCGACAAAGCCCGTATCCCTCCTGGTGACAAAAATTCATCTTCGTCGAGCACACGCTCCAACAAATGGATCAGCCGTTCTTTAGGAACCAGGGAGAGTAAGATTTCTTCGCCGTCACTTCGCTCTTCGTTGGGCCAGAATTTGTTGTTGTTCTTACGGTATTTCTCGTACCAGCTGATCCTTTTCTTGAAATCTTTGAGCTTATCAAGTACCTTTTTTTCTATAGTAGTAATGGCAAATAAAGAAGTTAATCCAACAATTGATTTTATGCGAAGAGGAAGCGGGTCCTGTCCATTCACGCACAAAACGTCGTAGAAGAATTTATCTTCATCATTCCAAAGCCGGTGTTGATTGAGCGCTTCAGCAATCAGGACAAAATGCTCAAAAAATTTGGTGGCCGTGTCTTCAAATGACGGATCGTGTACAGCTATTTCCAATGCAATATCCATCATATCCAATGCGTACGTTCCCATCCAACTGGTTCCATCAGCCTGTTCTAATTGCATGTCGGGACTAAATTGGTAGCTGCGGTTAAAGACACCAATATTATCTAATCCTAAAAAGCCACCCTCAAAAATGTTATTGCCCTTTTTATCTTTCCGGTTTATCCACCAGGTAAAATTAATCAGCAGCTTCTGAAATATTTTTTTGAGGAAAACAATGTCTCCAATTCCCTTTTGCTTTTTTTCAATATGATACACCTGCATCGCCGCCCAGGCTTGAACCGGCGGATTAACATCACTAAAGTTCCATTCGTATGCAGGTAGTTGTCCGTCGGGTTTCATATACCATTCCCTCATTATCAGCAACAACTGGTGCTTGGCAAATGTAGGGTCGGCCACCGCCATTGAAATGCATTGAAAAGCGAGATCCCAGGCGGCGTACCAGGGGTATTCCCACTTGTCGGGCATTGAAATAATATCCTGGTTTTTCAGGTGGTGCCAGTCATGGTTCCTCCCCGTTTTCCTGCTTTCACTTACAGGTGTAATTCCGTCGGTTCCACCGGACCATCTTTCCACATCGAAGTGATAAAACTGCTTACTCCACAGCAGGCCTGCAATTGCCTGGCGCTGAATTTTTGCCATATCACTCGTCATGCCCTGTGGTAAAATAGCAGCGTAATAATCATCGGCTTCTTTCTTGCGGCTGGCAAAAATCTTTTCGAAGTTGCGACCAAAACGATTGTCAAGCTGTTGTTGATCGGTTAACCTGCAATAGATCGTTTTCGATGCCCCGGCAGGAATATTTAATTTATAAACAGGTGAAAATTTCGATCCTGTTTTCTTTTTGCTAAGCGCTTTTTTATTCGTGCCTTTTATAACGGCATCGTGAAACGCATCTTTAACAAAAATGCTTTCATTAGGTATTCCGCTTACTTTCTGTGTATTGGTTTCATTGTTGGTAAACAGTACCGTATCGGCCGGTTCGAAGTAGAAATAATATTCGCCCAGTTTCTGGTGAGAAGCATGAACGGAGGTTTTATTTATCAAAGAAATCGAAGGCTGCTCAGCCATTCTTTTATTGGAAGAACGGTTATAATACCAAAGGGTGGGCAATACCGTAATCTCCGCTGCCTTGCTATACCGGTTTGTGATTTCAATTTTAATCGCAATATCTTTCGCTGATTGCTTTGCATAAGTAACCAAAACATCAAAATAACGGTTGTTATCAAAAACACCGGTGTCCAATATTTCGTACTCAGGCTCCTGCCTCGAACGGTTCTTGTTTTCTGCTTTCAACTTATCGTATGGAAACCCGAGTTGAGGGTACTTATACAGGTATTCCATATAAGAATGGGTAGGTAAATTGTCGAGGTAGTAATACAATTCCTTTACATCTTCACCATGGTTACCTTCCCCATTCTGCAGCCCGAAAAGTCGTTCTTTTAAAATACGGTCTTTTCCATTCCAAAGGGAAATAGCAAAACAAAGATTTTGAAACATGTCTGAAATGCCTGCAAGTCCGTCTTCGCCCCATTTGTAGGAGCGGCAATGTGCGTGTTCAAATGGAAAGTAGCTCCAGGCATTTCCGTCGGGACTATAATCTTCCCGTACGGTTCCCCATTGTCGCTCGCTCAGGTAGGGGCCCCATTGAACTAACGGCACACTTTTAATGGAGTTAACGGCGAGCCGCTCATGTTCTGCTGTCATACAGGTACAAGATTTAAAGTCAGACATACTGCCTTCTTAATTAATAATATAAGAGAAAAAAATTCAGGAATTCATATGACAGTAAAAGAAAGATAGGTAAAATTAATGATGACCGACCTCTTTTATGCTTTTTTGGCGGAATTAAAAAGCATAAAGAATATATCTATATATAACGCGGGGAAAAGGCCAATATTTTATCGCTTAATATTTTTGGTACCAGCATTTGAGACCAAGATGAAACATCGTTGCCACGCTCGGTTCAATGGCAGTTTTTCATAGCATCGTGTCAGTTTACCCTGAGCTTGTCGAAGGGTCACATTCCGTTCGTCAATTGTGCTGATATTATACTTTGATTGTGTTTTGCTATAAATTATTTAAGTTCCGGAAACAATGACGTAATAAAAGATAATGGTCTAAATTCGTCTAACTGAACTTACTATATGAAAAAAAATGAAATTAACCGGCGCTGGTTTATTAAAAACGCCGCCAACGCTGCTGCCGGAATAGCCGTTTTCTCCACATTACCTAAAAGCACCTTTGCTGGTGATGGAACTTTGCCTTCGACTTCAAACATTAGCAAAGAAAATATCAACGCGTATTCTGCCCCGCCACGAATTAATTTTTCCGTCATCGGGATCAATCATGGCCATATTTACTCGCAGGTAGAAGCGGTAACAAGAGGTGGGGGACAGCTAATCTCCTTTTATGCCAAAGAGGCTGATCTTGTAGCTGATTTCTCAAAACGCTTCCCGCAGGCAAAGTTGGCACGCAGTGAAAATGAAATTTTAGAGGATAACTCCATTCAACTTATTCTTAGTTCCGGAATACCTGATGAACGTGCTCCCCTTGGAGTTCGTGTTATGCGCCATGGCAAAGACTACATGGTTGACAAACCAGGCATTATCACCCTTGACCAATTATCTGAAGTTCGTCGTGTACAGAAGGAAACAAAGCGCATTTATTCGATAATGTATAGTGAAAGGTTTGAAAATCGGGCGACGGTTAAAGCAGGGGAGTTGGTTAAAGCAGGAGCAATTGGCAAAGTGATTCAAACAATCGGGCTGGGACCCCACCGAATGAATCCGAAGTCAAGGCCTGACTGGTTCTTCGACCCTAAACGTTTCGGCGGGATTATCACCGATATTGGTTCTCACCAGTTCGACCAATATCTTTTCTTTACAGGCTCCACCAAAGCAGAGATAGTTGCCAGCCAGGTAGGAAATGTGAATCATCCTCAATACCCGAAATTTGAAGATTTTGGTGACGTTACACTTCGGGGTAACGGCGGAACCGGCTACATTAGGGTGGATTGGTTTACACCTGACGGCCTCAATACCTGGGGCGACGGACGACTTACAGTTCTCGGAACGGAGGGTTACATAGAGATTCGAAAAAATATTGACATCGCGGGCAGGCCGGGAGGTAATCACCTTTTCCTGGTGAATCAACAAGAGACAAAGTATATTGAATGCAGTAAAGAACCCTTACCATATGGCGAGCTGTTGGTGAATGATATTGTTAATCGTACCGAAACTGCCATGACGCAGGAACACTGTTTTCTGGCTACTGAACTGGCGCTAAAAGCCCCGACACAGGCGCAAAATATCAAGATGTAAATGGGAGGAGAGAGGTGAAATGTCAAATGTCAAACGTCAATTGAAAAACGTAACCGGTTTTTTTTCACTTTTCACGTTTGACGTTTCACACAATATTATTTTTTCGCTTCCAGTACCCACCTATACGCCTGCATGATGTCTTTATTAAAAACATCAACACAACCCCATAAATAAACCTGGAATTTCCTGTACAAAAATTCTCCCCACCGGCTAATAATGACATTCCGGTTACTGTCTAAATTTTCGGCCCAGCATTTAGTAGTTAGGTAATAGTTATGGCGATCGTTAATAACTTCAACAAGTTGCATATTGGTTAGCGAAAGCTTTTGTAAATACTCATGCAGGCACACCGGCGAGTAGTTTCCTGGATAAATATACCTGTAAATGAAGGAATGAAAACCGAACTTTGTACGGCTGCCGCTGGCATCCAGGTAAATTCTTCCGCCCGGCTTAACCAGGCTTTGATATTTTTTGATAGTAAGCCCGTAGTTGGTTAAATGCTCGGTTACTCCCAGGTTAACGATTGCGTCGTACTTAACTTCCGGGTTGTGTTCAAAAAGGTGTTGACGGACAACCTGGCAAGGAAGTGTATCTTTTTTAATAATGTTATTAATAAACATCTCCGATTCTTTCGATAATGTAAGCGAGGTGACCCTGATACCCCTTTGTCCTGCATACTCCACAAACGAGCCCCAGCCGCCGCCAATATCAAGCACATGCTGGCCCGGCTGCAGAAGTGTAGCCTGTAAGGCGTAATCGAGTTTACGGGTTATCGCATCTTCAAGAGCCTCATTGTCATATTCAAATACACCTTGCGAGTAGCACCGGTGCCTGCTGTCTAAAAAAGTAAGGTAAAAATCCTGTTCCAGGTCATAATGTTCGGCAATCCATTTCCTGTCGCTGGCTACCTGTCCAAAAATTAACGGGTGAATAAAGCACCATAGATATTGCAGGGGATGGAAGTCGCGGAACATTCCACGTAACTCAAACGTTTTCAGCAAATCACCCTCTATGTCAATATCCCCGGCCATATAAGCCTCAATAATTTTTGTGTCATCCATAGAGGTCAGGGCATTCACGCTGTTTTTATTTTTGAAGACAAGGTTAAACCCGGGTTCACCATTTCCAATTAATTGTTTAGGGTGACCGTTTAATTGGATAGTAAAGGGAACTTTAGAGGCAGACGAGGAATTGTTGTTATAGCCTTTGCTTAAAAAAGATATAACCCTTTGTGTTTTGTTAATCATGACTAACCCTTTTTTAGAAGTACCCGAACTTATGCTAACATTTCAGGCGTTACAAACGCCTGGCTATTATCGTGTATGTTAATTTAATGTTTTTTGTTAAGAATTAATAATTTAGGTCTTTTTATTCACTGTATTCCTACGTTGTATTCTCATCACAATACTTTCGGTAATTTTGCGGTGCAGTTAGTTGCTGTGGTTAATGAACAACAATGAGTAGAGTAAAGAATTATTTGAGTTTGGTAAAGTTCAGTCACACCATTTTTGCAATGCCCTTTGCAATGATCGGATTTTTCCTGGGAGTGTTTAGAGTAAGACAATGGGATTTAAATTCAACAATAGGGTGGGGAAATGACATCACTAATTTTGTAGTGTGGGAAATGGTTATAAAATTCATCTTAGTTATACTTTGCATGATTACGGCCCGCAGTGCTGCAATGGCCTTCAATCGCTACCTTGATAAAAACTTCGACGCAAAAAACCCACGTACAGCAATTCGTGAGATTCCTGCAGGAATTATCTCTGCAAACAGCGCTTTGCGATTTGTGATTTTTAATTGTATTGCATTTATTATTTGTACCTGGTTTATCAATAAAATATGTTTTTTCTTAAGTCCTGTTGCTTTGTTTGTCATTTTATTTTATAGCTATACAAAAAGGTTTACTGCGCTTTGTCATCTTGTTTTAGGGCTGGGTTTAGCACTGGCACCAATTGGCGCCTACCTTGCAATGACAGGGAGATTTGACGTTTTGCCGGTGCTGTTTTCGTTTGCTGTTCTTTTTTGGGTGAGTGGCTTCGACATTATTTACGCCTTACAGGATATAGATTTCGACAAGTCCGAAAACCTGTATTCTATACCGTCTGTCCTTGGTAAGAAAAATGCTTTGCGGGTTTCCGAACTATTACATTTATTAAGCGCTTCGCTCGTTATTATAGCAGGACTAATAGCTTATTTTGGATGGTTATATTGGATCGGAGTTGCAGTATTTTCTGGTATGCTCATTTACCAGCATTCTATTGTTAAGCCCAACGATTTGCGAAAAGTTAACCTCGCCTTTATGACGGCAAATGGCATAGCCAGTGTAGTTTTTGCAATTTTTGTTATAGCTGACTTATACTTCAACAAGAGTTCCGGCTCGCCTTTTCAGTACTAACCAATTCTATAACCAACACTACTCCTCTGTGCCTCGTATACTTTCAATTGATTACGGCTCTAAAAGAACCGGTCTTGCAGTTACTGATCCGCTGAAAATAATAGCAACCGGCCTTGCAGGTATTCACACAAAAGACCTTGAAAATTTTTTGATTGATTATTTCAAAAAAGAGCAGGTTGAGAAAGTAATTATTGGACATCCGACCAATTGGGATGATAGTGACACTCATGCTACACCTCTTGTACAAGCTTTTATAAACCGGTTTAAAAAAGTATTTCCACAAATGCCTATTATTAAAGTAGACGAACGGTATACCTCAAAACTGGCAGTGCAAAGCATGGTTGCCAGTGGAATGAAGAAAAAAAACAGGCAGAATAAAAACCTGGTAGATGAAATCGCGGCAACGATTATGTTGCAGGAATATCTTAACACTATTGGCTAACCTTCGATTTGTTGATTGTTTTATTTGGCGGTAAATTTGCCGTTTTATAATTAACGTTTCTACTTCATGATACTTCCGATTGTAGCGTACGGAGCGGCTGTTTTACGAAAAGTGTGCAAAGATATTACTCCCGATTACCCCGAACTTCCTAAGCTAATAGAAGATATGTGGGAGACCATGTACGCCAGCAACGGCGTAGGTTTAGCAGCTCCACAAATCAACCGCGACATAAGGCTATTTGTAGTCGATAGTCGCCAGATATTTGAAAACCAGGATGAAGAAGATAAAGGAAAGTATGCCGATGAACCTGGTTTAAAACAGGTTTTTATTAATGCACATATAAAAGAATTCGACGGAGACGACTGGTCTTACAACGAAGGCTGTCTAAGTATCCCAAAAATACGGGAAGATGTTATGCGACCCGAAGAAGTGATTGTGGAATACCTGGATGAAAATTTCCAGCGAAAAACTGAAAAATTTGCAGGTATAACAGCACGGGTTATTCAACACGAATACGACCATATTGAAGGAAGGTTGTTTATTGATTACCTAAAACCATTGCGTAAAAAAATGCTCAGTGGTAAGTTAAACGACATCAGCAAAGGAAAACTGAAAATGGATTATAAGATGATGTACGCCAAATGACGAAGACATTATTAATTCATTGTCTATTATTTATTTTCTGTGTATCCATTTCTTATTCCCAGGATACAATGCCGCCTCGTAACGATACAACTATTGTATACAAGAACCAGTCTTTTACACTTGCAGATGTTGTTGTTCGTAATAATTTTAATGTAACTGCTTTTATTGACTACGTTAAAAACGACACGACTTTCTATAAAGCTTTTCGTAATCTACGCATCTTAAATTTCTCTTCTTACAACGACATTCGGCTCCGCGACAAAAAGGGTCGCGAAGAAGCATCGCTGGTTAGTACCACGAAGCAAACCTATGCCAATGGCTGCAGGACTATGGAGACAATAGAAGAGAAGGCTGCCGGCGATTTTTACGACAAAAGAGGCAATTACAATTATACCACCGCGCAGATGTATGCGAGCCTTTTCTTTACAAGAGGCAGGGTTTGTGGTGAAACAAATATTGTTGGTGGCCGAACTTTCTCGTTAAAAGGAAAAAGCGGCATGGAAAAACATAAAGAACAATTAAAGCAGCTGTTCTTTAACCCCGGCACAAAAATTAACGGACTACCTTTCATTGGAAATAAAGTTGCTTTATTCGATGAAAGTGTGAGCAAGCTTTACGACTTCAGGATTGATCAGAAAGATTACATGGGAAAGCTGTGTTATGTTTTTACGATAAAGCCAAGGGAAGATTTGTCGGGTGGAGAGAGGAATGATATTGTTATTGATGAAATGACGACCTGGTTTAATGCAAAGAGCCTTGAAATTATTGGCAGGAATTACAGCCTTAGTTATAAAGCCGGTGTTTTTGATTTTGATGTCGACATGGAAGTGCAATTGGAAAAGATGGGAGATTTGCTGGTTCCGAAAGTTTTACGGTATAACGGGTACTGGGATGTAGTTTTTAAAAAAACTGAAAGAGCAATTTTTACGGCCACCTTATTTGACTTTAAGAAATAGCTATAAGGGTTAAGGTTGCATGTAGTTAAGAAGTAGTGGAGGTGCCCCCTTCGACTACGCTCAGGGTACACATCGACTACGGCCAGGGTACACATCGACTATGCTGACGGTACACTTCGAGTATGCTCACTGTAAAAACTGCCACGTCGAATATTGGGTTACAGTACAAGCGAGCGTGGCAACGGAAGCTAAACACAAAAACTAATGACGGCTCCAAAAAAGAATTCTATCAGAGGCAGGAAATGAATCAGTCATTTCTTGCTTTTGCATAACGTCTCCATCTTTCTATGACCTGTTCGATGTCGGAAGCGATGGGAGAGGTGAAAAACATATCTTCTTCCGTTACAGGATGTTTGAAACCAAGCGTAAAAGCGTGCAAAGCCTGTCGTGGACAAATCTCAAAACAGTTGTCGACAAATTGCTTGTATTTAGTAAAAACTGTTCCTTTCAAAATCTTGTTGCCGCCGTAAGTTGCATCTGCAAACAAGGTATGACCAATGTGTTTCATATGAACCCTTATCTGGTGCGTTCGCCCCGTTTCTAAAACACATTCAATAAGCGTTACATAATTAAACCTCTCTAAAACATTGTAATGTGTGATTGCTTCTTTACCATGTTCGCCTTCCGGGTAAGCTTCGAAGAGCTTTCTGAAGCGTTGATTACGGCCTACGTGCGCGACAACGGTACCTTCATCTTCCTCAAAATCTCCCCAAACAAGCGCACGATATTTTCGCTGTATGGTATGATGGAAAAACTGTTTTGAAAGATGAGCCGCGGCCTGGTAAGTCTTCGCCATTATCAGGAGGCCGCTTGTATTTTTATCAATCCTGTGCACAAGCCCGTAACGAGGTAAAGTAGTTTCGTCTACGTCGGGGTTTTGTTGTTTCAAGTAATATGCTATGCCGTTCAATAAAGTTCCACTATAATTTCCGCTTCCCGGGTGAACAACCATCCCGGCGGGTTTATCAATAATCATTACCGCATCATCCTCGTACACGATATTAATGTCCATTTTTTCCGGCACAACATCTTTTGTTTCAGGATGTTCCGTCGAATAAATCACTATTTCCTGGAACGGCTTCACCTTAAAATTAGACTTCACCTGCTGGCCGTTCACTGTTACCATTCCTGCCTCAATGGCCTGTTGAATTTTATTTCTTGTGGCGTTTTCAATGCGGTTCATCAAAAACTTATCGATCCGGTACGGTTCCTGCCCTTTATCTGTTTTAATCACCCGTGTCTCAAACAGTTCTTCGCTGCTTTCGTCGGGTGTCATGTCATTTTCCTGGTTCATACGGCGGCAAAGGTAAGGCAGGTAGAGTGTTAATCGTCAAAGTAGGACTTTGCTACAACTACGGCCGTTTTTTTGGTGGCCGGCATTGGTATTGCGTATGCAAAATGCCTGGCCGGCAGGACAGGCATTTTAAATTCATCCGGTTGAAGAACCTTACATAACTTCTCCTCACGCGCCGCTCTTACCAGTCTTTTAAGTTAGGAAAGTAGTTTGCCCAACGGTACCAATAGCTTTACAGGTGGCACTGTCACCTGCTTTTAGCGCAGCACTTTATTGAACTTTTATTCATTATTTCACTTTTTATAATAGTGTTTTTTTTGAACAGATCATTACAATAAATATGTTTGATATCGGGGGGTAAAAATATCATGAAAACAAGTGAACATTTGTGGATAAAACTCGTTAAAAATCAACTGTTTTTAACCTTTTTTCTGCCTTAAAAAAAGTTACATTTGCACACTCTTAAAACCTGGTAAAAAAAGAATAAGAAAATACTCCTAAAAAGGATTTTAAAACGATAAATGGAAGAAAATATACAACCACTCGAAACAAGCGACAACGACCGCGTAATACAGGTAAATATCGAAGAACAAATGAAAACCGCATACATTGATTATTCAATGTCGGTTATTGTTGGTCGTGCCCTGCCTGATGCACGGGATGGATTCAAACCGGTTCACCGCCGCGTTCTTTATGGAATGAATGAATTAAGTAATTTCAGTAACAGGCCGTATAAAAAATCTGCACGTATTGTTGGTGAGGTAATGGGTAAATATCATCCGCACGGAGATGCGTCAATTTATGATACCCTTGTTCGTATGGCGCAGGACTGGACTATGCGATATGTTATGGTGGACGGGCAGGGTAACTTTGGCAACCAGGATGGAGACCCTCCGGCAGCAATGCGTTATACGGAGGTGCGATTAGAAAAGATTGCTGAAAGCATGCTTGATGATATTGAGAAAGATACCGTTGATTTCCAATTTAACTTCGACGATAGTTTGCAGGAGCCGACTGTTCTGCCGACAAGAATACCGCAGCTACTGGTAAACGGAAGCAGTGGTATTGCTGTAGGTATGGCTACCAATATGCTTCCCCATAATTTAAGTGAAGTGATAGATGGTTGCGGCGCCTACATCGACAACAAAGAGATTACCATTGAAGAATTAATGGTTTATGTAAAGGCGCCCGATTTTCCTACCGGTGGTATTATTTACGGAATGGAAGGTGTGAAGCAAGGTATGATGACGGGCCGTGGGAGAGTGGTACTTCGCGGAAGATGCCAGGTGGAAACCAAACCAAGCGGCCGGGAGACAATAATCATAACTGAAGTACCTTACCAGGTTAACAGGGATATGCTAACCGACAAGATTGGTCAACTGGTAAATGACAAAACAATCGAGGGCATTGCCCACGTAAACAACGAAAGTAACAAACGTGAAGGAACCCGAATAGTTGTTGACCTTAAACGAGATGGCGTAGCAAATGTTATTATTAACCAACTGTATAAGTTTACCGAGCTTCAAACAAGCTACGGTATTAATAATGTAGCACTTACTAAGGGACGGCCGAAAACAATGAACCTCAAAGAGCTTATTGTTGAGTTCATTGACTTCAGGATGGAAGTGGTGATCAGGCGTGCTAAATTTGAATTAAGGAAAGCACAGGAAAGAGCACATATCTTACAAGGATACCTGATTGCCCTTGACCACCTTGATGAAGTGATCCGTTTGATCAGAAGTTCATCTACTCCTGATATTGCCAGGGAAAATTTAATTAACGCTGGTTGGGGTTTAGACGAGATCCAGGCTAAAGCAATCCTCGAGCTCCGCCTGCAGCGTCTTACCGGCATGGAGCGTGAAAAGATCAAAGAAGAATTTGACAATTTGATGAAAATAATTGCACACCTGCAGGAATTGTTAGGCAGCGAAGCACTAAGATACGAGCTGATAAAAACAGAGTTACTTGAAGTAAAAGAGAAATTTGGAGACGCAAGAAAAACAGAGATCTCTTACTTGTCAAATGAAATGAGAATTGAAGATCTCATTGAAGAAGAAGACGTTGTGATCACTATTTCACATTTAGGTTACATTAAAAGAACCTCCTCCGACGAATACCGCCAGCAAAAAAGAGGCGGTCGCGGCTCAATGGGCACGAAGACCAGGGACGAAGATTTTGTTGAACATTTATTTGTTGCCTCAACGCATCATACTTTAATGTTCTTTACTGAGAAGGGAAGATGTTACTGGATGAAAGTGTATGAAGTGCCGGAGGGAGACAAGAATACGAAGGGGCGCGCTATTCAAAACCTGATGCAATTGCCAAATGACGATAAAGTAAGAGCAATCATCGATATTAAGGATTTTACCGACAAGGAGTATTTAAACAATCACTTTATAATTTTAGTTACTAAGAGAGGGATTATAAAAAAGACCGATTTGGAAGATTTTAGCCGCCCAAGAGCAAACGGCGTAAATGCGATTAATATAAATGAAGGCGATCAGTTGCTGGAAGCCCGCTTATGCGACACTCAATGTGAAATTATGCTTGCAGTGAAATCAGGCAGAGCTATCCGTTTTCCACAAGATAAAGTTCGTCCGACCGGACGGGGTGCAATAGGTGTTTTTGGTATAGACCTTGACGATGATAAGGATGAGGTAATTGGTATGGTTTGTGTTAATAAAGACGACGCCTCAAGAAATATATTGGTTGTAAGTGAAAAGGGTTTTGGTAAACGAACAAATATCGACGAATACAGGATAACGAACAGGGGTGGAAAAGGTGTTAAAACGATTAATGTTACGGATAAAACGGGCGGCCTGGTAGGAATTTTGGACGTAACAGGTAAGGAAGACCTTGTTATCACCTGCAAGTCTGGTATTACCATTCGCACAAGCGTAGCAGATATCAGGGAGGCTGGAAGGGCAACCCAGGGAGTGAAGCTGATCAGAATTGATGAAGGAGATGAGATTGCAGCCATTTCTAAGATCCAGGAACAGGAAGAAGCCCTGGTTTTAACAGAAGCTTCTATTGAAGCAGAAAATGAAGCGATTGATAGAATAGAACAGGAGCCGGAAACTGCAGAAGGCGAGACTCTTCCAAACACGGATAAAGATACCAGCGAGGGTTCTTCAGAAAGCGAAAACCCGGGCGATACAACATTTGAAAATAATGACTAAACAACAACTAAAATAAACATCATGAAAAAAATAACGATTGGCTTTATGCTTTTGTTTGTTATAGCATCAGGAGTTAAAGCCCAGGATTATAAAAAAGTAAGAAACGCCTTTACTTTAAGTAAAGTCGGTGCCGCAGGCGCTGGAAAACTAGAGGAAGCAAAAACAGAACTTGACAAAATCAGCGCGGATCCAAAAGCAGCCGAAAATGCCGAAACCTATCTTTTAAAAGCTGAGATCCTGGGCACTATTGCTGGTGATCCTACTTTAAAAGATAAATATCCTAATGCCGGCAGGGAAGGTTACCAGGCATTAAAGAAATACCTTGAGTTAGAGCCAACAGAGGCGAAATTAAAAGCAGACGGTTATGCTGGCATCAATTCTATTTATGGTTCCATGTTCAGTGCCGGGGTAAAAAATTATAATGAGAAAAACTGGGATTCTGCTTATGCACAATTTAAAGATGTAGCCGAATTAGGTGATCTTTTTACCAGCAGAAAATGGTCTAATTCAGCTTTTGATACTACCTCGTATTTATATGCGGGTGTAACTGCACAAAATGCAAAGAAAAATGAAGAAGCCGCAAAGTATTATGGCAAATTAGCCGAACTGAAGCTAAGCGGCCAGGATTATGAAAGCATCTACGACTTTCTGACAAAGTATTATTTGAATGCTAAAGACGAAGCAAATTTTCAAAAGTACCTGGGACTTGCTAAAGAAACGTTTCCTAAAAACTCTTTATGGAACGATTTGGAATTCGCAAACATGTCTGACAATCTTGCCCCGGATGCAATGTTGACTAAATTTACTACGGCTGATGGTGCTAAATCTCTTACCTCCAGCAATTATTTAGATTATGGTGATTATTTCATCAACAACAAGAAAATCAAAGATCTTGACGCTGCTAAAAAGGCAGAGTATACAAATAAAGCGGCTTATGCTTTTTCAAGAGCATACGAGTTAGACACAACTAATGCGCTCGCTGCATATAATGCCGGAGTTGCTGCTTATACTGCGTTCGAAGATGCATCGGATGCAGCGCGTCAGATTAAAGGTGTAACTGCCGATATTAAGACCAGGAGGGCAGCAGCCGATAAAGGAGTTGATGCTGCTGCAGATAAAAGCATCCAATGGCTTGAAAAATCCTATGCCAGTCTTTCAGCAAAAACGACACGTACAAATACCGAAAAGAATGTTGTTGGTAAAGCTACTGACCTTCTATATAATTTATATGCGTATAAAAGAGACAGAAGCAAGGTGTTAAATCCTAAAGACTATGATAAGTTTGATGCCAAGAGTAAATACTACGATAGTATGCACGGTAAGTTCTAAAAACAAACTTTATAATAAAAAAAGCTATCCTCGTTCGGGTAGCTTTTTTTATGCCTGCTAATTTTTATTTGTACCTGGTTTCCTTATATTTCCTAAATATAGCCGCCGGAATACGAAGGGTAGTGTTACCGGCAGACGCGATTCCGTCAACATGGTTGTCCGAATGGATCCCTTTGATGATGTCACTCGCTTGTACTTGTAAAAGTTCGTGGGTCGAAAGTGTCTACACCAAAGCATTGTTTTCTAAGAAATAAAAGAGTGACTAAGAAGATCTTCGGGGAGGAGTGACTTAACATAATATTAATTATAGGAAAAATGCCTTAAGGAATTATATCACCAGTTGAATTACAACCAGCAACAATTCTACAAACATCTTTCCATTTTCATCTCGTGAAATAATGTTTTGGAATGATGCAAGCGCTTAGTATTCACATAAGGCTCTCTTGAAGCAGAAAATTTGAGTTTAATAGTTTCTATAGCAGCATTAGCCGGAAGTGTTACACCAATTATATTTTTAAAATAATCGTCAGCATTTAATATGGTATTTTGGTCTATATTAATGAACTCACTTCTACCAACAACAAAAACATAAATAATAGAATAATTTTGCAACAAACAAGTATTAATGCCAGAGCTGTCAAGGTTTTTTGGGATTATCATTCGCATGTACATGCAAGCAGGTGTTGAACATAGTACACCACACTTTCACGCATATTATCAGAAACAGGCAGAGTTTTCAGCATAAATACTGTTGGACTAATAGCCGGAAATTTTCCATTGCGACAAAAACGTCTGGTAGAAGATTGGGCAGAACTTCACCAGGAAGAATTGCAGAAAGACTGGGATCGGTTGCAATCAGGAAAGCTGCCTGAACCTATTGAACCTTTACGTTAAAATTGAAAATATGAAACACGAGATACATTATATTAGATCGTTTAATATTGTCGGGCTACATACCCTTGAAGTTATTTTTGAAAATAATACCCGTAAAACAATTGATCTTGCTCCGGTTCTTTATGGGGAAATGTATGGGGCTTTGAGAGATCCTGAATTTTTAAACAAGTAAAGCTCGATGATGAAGTACAAACTTTAGTTTGGCCTAATGGTGCAGACTTTGATCCTTCAATCCTGTATCACTGGGAACAGTACGTAGAGTAGCTTAGCTGCAGGGCAAAAGAATGGCCGGTTTAAAAAAATAAGTTTTTCACTTTGTAGTTAAAAGCCTGCATACCCTTGTAGCAAGCCCACACACTCACTCTACTTAGCCAACTTGCTACAACCGACTGCAGGCTACCAACGCTTCAAGAAAATAACACTAATTGCTTTGCCAAGACAACAAAATGGGCGAACTCACTCCTAACCTAATTAACACAATGCTTATTCGTTATAGGAAAAAATGCGTTTGAAATTGTTCTCCCAGTTGAATTGCACCAGCTATTTGCGAGCATTCTTTTACAGTAATACTGCAGTTGTCTGATAAAGAACGAAGCGAATACAACGTACAAGTGAGTGACCCTTCAATGCCTCAACGAGTTGAAAAGAATGGAATAAGTTTAGGTCGGGCTGTAACTAAAACAATGTCAAAAAAAATATAAGAACAATGTCAAAAAAGACTATTTCAAAAGACCCGTTATCACGGGGTCAACGTGAAGAACTACTCAAGACATTAAAAGGGCGTTTCGAGAAAAACATGAACCGCCATGCAGGTATTGAATGGGCTAAAGTGCTTGCAAAGCTGGATTCGCCAGCTGGCGAAGAAAAACTATGGTCGCTGAATGAGATGGAACAAACCGGTGGTGAACCCGATGTTATTGGTGAGGATAAAAAGACGGGCGAATACATTTTTTATGATTGTTCAGCCGAAAGTCCTAAAGGCCGCAGAAGTATTTGTTACGACCACCAAGCATTGGAATCAAGAAAGGAAAATAAACCGGAAAATAGCGCGACCGGGATGGCTGCTGAAATAGGCATTGAACTTTTAACAGAGGACCAATACCGGGACTTGCAGCAACTTGGAAATTTCGATACGAAAACTTCGAGCTGGGTGAAAACACCTGCTAATATCAGAAAACTGGGCGGTGCCCTCTTTTGCGATCGCCGATACGACCATATTTTCCTGTATCACAATGGAGCGGAATCGTACTATGCCGCAAGGGCATTCCGTGGCTCGCTAAGAGTCTGATTTTTTTCGCTCTCGTTGGGAACCCTGGATTGGCTGAAGCCAATTAATAAAGAGCTATTTATAGGAGTAAAGTAGTAGAAATTAAGACTAAGCAGACTGCTTCAAGTCCTGGCGATTTCAATGTAGCGATTGAGGATGAACAAAAGCGAGATGACAGCAGCAGTATACTTAAAATGATAAGTAGAGCCGCGAAGGAAGAACCAAAAATATGGGGTACCTCAATGACGCGCGTTTGGAAATGTACGATATAAAAGCCCTGCTACAGGTAGGGAAGTCGATTGGTTAAAAATCGGCTTTTCCCCGGGTAAAGCAAATTGATCATTACACCTTGTAAACCTCATCGCTGATGGCAAGCACAAGACGGGCAAAGGTTGCATTACATCAATAAGCTTAGCGATGTTGTCATGAAAACCCGGAGCATATATCAATACAGGTAAGGGAAAGTAGTTTTTGCCCTTGTTAGTACTTCTTCACCTACAAAAACCGAGGCGAGGATGGCTTGTTAAACAGGTCTAAATCAAGTTCAATAAAGATGGACCGTACAAGTGAGTGACACAACGATGTTGAATAAAATTACTGGCGGTGGCTCAATAAAAAAAATGTACACACCCAGGATAAAGATTTTATTCAGAACGCCTTTTTAATGAATCAAGCTACTCGTTTCATTTGCCTTACCCTTTGCACGATACTCATTATAATTCCAACTACCATAACAACAACACCTAGCCACAGAACATTTATAAAAGGAAATTCATAGGCTTTAAGGGTAACAAAGTCGAGAACTGACGTACTTTCTTTTACGCCCATTTCCAACAAACCACTTGCCTGGTCCTTAACCTGGTTAAAAGTCAGAATTAAATTCTGCGCCATTACAGTATCAGGAATAGAATAAACGTTTCCATCTTTTACACGCAATAACGGCTGGGCCTGAAAACGGTTTCCTTCTTTCGATATAACGGAGATATCAAGGCCAATAGCTGTATCAGATGCAGTTAAACTGTGTTTATTATTTTGCGGATTCACCGTAACCTTGTCAATCACCATTATCCCTTTCGAATAAAACAACGTGTCGCCAATACGAACGTTATTGTTTCTGAAAGTAGAAGTATCCTGCGCTTTAATTTTCTCAGGATCGCCTAAAAAAGTCAGGTACGTAAAAATATCGCGGTCCCAATAATGTTTTGCTGAAGGATTAGGTGTTACACCTTCTGCGCCTTTATTATTCTCAATAATATCGGGATAAACGTTAAACTGTTCATCACCTTTTTTGCTCTTAAAGTTAATCTCGTAATACCGTTTACGGTCCCGCGGGTTTAGGCTATCTTTTAGATAGGTCACCATGTATTTGCCCATGTCGGTAGATAAGCCTTTTACCAAAGTTATATTTTCAAGCGGGCTTTCTTTATCTCCTATCTTTAAGGGAGACATACCGGTAGTGTTATAACTTAATACTGATTTTTTTGAAGAAGAAATGAGTATTCCCAGAAGGAATAAACCAAAACCGATATGAGCCACCGACGCGCCGGCAGCCTTCAGTTTTCCCCTTAATCCCAGCCAGATATAAGAAGCGTTGGCGATTACTGCAAACAATGCTGCAAACACACCGAGATGAATAGCGATCAGGAAACCCGGCCCTTTTTTCTCATAGTTTATATCGCCCCAAACTGCGATGCAAACGCATGCAATTACAGCAATTATGGCAGGAACTGCAATCTTCTTACGGAAATAATCCTTCGTAGTGTTTCTATACTTGAAGTACTGGGTAACGCCGGTCAAAGTACCAATAATGATGGCCACAAAAATTTGCACCTGGTTATGGAATCCTTCCGGGTCCTCTCCCACGGCCCATTTGGTATTTAGGATTTTATTGATGACAGGAAGCGAAGTAATAACAATAATTACAAAAGCCGATAGGAAGAAAATCAGCGATCCGATAAACATCCAGAACTCGCGACTATAAGTATTTTCTTCCTTCACTATGGTTGGTACTTCGTTGTCTTTATTCATCAACCAAAAGAAGGTGACGATGGAAAGAATGGTAGAAACAAGCGTAAAGAAGCTAAAAAAGTAACTGGTAACATTTAGTGCAACAAAGAGTACAGCAACAGCAAGCCGATGACTTTTTGTTTTTGCCGTTACAATTGCAGGCAGCCAGAAAAAGACATTCAGGAAAAGATACAATTGCACGTTCATTCCTAAATCGGTAAATGCGTGTACAGACGTATCTCCCAAAACTCCGCTTCTGGTAAGAAATGTAGAATATAAAATAAGCAGGAACCCAAGTATATAGAAAGCGTAAGTACTTTTTAGAGAATAACCGCTGCTACGGTAAATAAGATTGGTATGTAAACCTCCGACTATCACCAGCCACGGAACAAGCGAAGCATTTTCAACGGGATCCCACGCCCAGTAACCTCCGAAAGTAAGACTTTCATAGGCCCATGCCGCACCCATCATTATCCCGACACCTAAAATGGCAGTTGAAAAAGCAGCCCATGGTAAGGCGGGTTTAGTCCAGCCTTTATGATCTTTTGTCCATAACCCTGCGATTGCAAATGCAAACGGAACTATAGTTGAAGCAAAACCTAAAAACAATACCGGTGGATGAATTACCATCCAATAATTCTGTAACAAAGCATTAAGCCCGTTACCATCCTGCCACAACGATAAATAATCTTTTCTTAGCTGACCACCTTCCAAAAATATTGGCGCACTATCGAAAAATCCTTCATCTCGTAACAATACAAACGGACTGCTTCCCACTTTTTCGCCCCAAAAATATAAACCTATCAGCATCGTTGCGAGGCAGAACTGGGCAAAGCTTACCACTGCCATCACAGGTGCTTCCCAGGTTTTTGCTTTTAAAATCAGGATCCAGCCCAAGAGACAATGCCAGAAGCTCCAGAGCATAAAACTTCCCTCCTGCCCTTCCCAAAAACAGCTTAATAGATATTCTACCTGCAGGGCCCTGCTGCTGTGCTGCCAGGCGTACTTATATTCGAAAAGGTGATTCGAAATAATATAATAAAGGGTAACAAATAAGCCAATTACCGAAATAGTTTCAAGGAGAAATGACATCCTGGCTATACGCAGCCAACCATTTTTTTCCTGTATTTCACGGGTGTTGGTAGCCTTAAAAAAAGCAACGGTGGCCACAAAAGAAGCCACCAAAGAAAGTATTGCAAAGAAATGTCCTATTTGTCCCGGCAGTAAATGTTCCCCAATATATTCCATGAGCACTATTAAGTTCGTCTGTTTATTAGTAAGTTCGTCTGTTTATTTAGTTTTCGTAATTCGCGGCAGTTCCTAATTCTTTTTTAGCTGCATTCATATCGTCTTTATATTTCGACGGGCATTTCAACAAAATATCGCGGCATTCGAAATGGTCGCCCTGCACTTTGCCTTTTAAAACCAGTCTTTCACTTTTTTCGATGTCGGTAGGCTTAGTATTGTTATATACCACCTTAATACTATTGCCCAGAGAGTCAACAGCAGTAAAGGTTAAATAGTTAGGATTATTTATTGGGTCGTAATTCATCGAGTTCTTTTCCATTTTAGCAATCAGGTGAACAAATTTTCCTGGCTTTTCTTTTGCCGAAGTCACCGTATCGTACGTGGTAATGTCGCCCATGAAGCTTATTAAAACAGCGATAGATATAGCTATCAAAACCAATATAACGATATGAGTCTTTTTCATTCGGCGGAGATTTTTGCAAAGTTAACTTAAAAACAGGTTGACAAAGATGACGAATGCAATCTTCTATTGTTAAAACCGGTAGTTATATTCTTAATTACAATGAATGTAATAATAGCATGAAGAAATTTCATTGATTGTTACAGGTTTTCGAAACGCTGTTCATGTAATTGTTTCTGCTTTTTGGGACGGGCATTTAAAAAATATTATGCATTGTTGTGTCACTCACGTCAACGGCAAATCTTCGAGCAGCACCGATCGTTAAGAGTAGAGAATTACGGCTTTATCTCTGGTTCGTTTTCTTAAAAGGCTGCCAGATACTCCTGAATGTTAAGATTTTAATGAAGTAGTAATCAACGCTTTTTACAACCGTCAAATGTCTAACTTGCATCGCTTTAATAATAACTATGGTAGATTTATCACAATTCGATCCTAACCTGGCCGGTAACCCAAATAATAACATTTTCGGATTACCCTTTACAGAAGAGGATGCGAAAGTAGTTTTGTTACCTGTGCCATGGGAGGTTACTGTAAGTTTTGGTGCAGGCACATCTCGCGCAGCAGAACAAATTTTTAAAGCCAGTTTACAAGTCGACCTTTTTGACCCTGATTTAAAGGATGGGTGGAGAAATGGTTTTTTTATGAAAGCCATTGATAAAAAGATCTTGCTGAAGAGTGATTATTTAAGAAAAGAGGCAGAATTATATATTGACTACATCTCAAAAGGTGACGATGTACAGGCAAATAAGTTTATGTGCAAAAGCCTTAAAGATATCAACGAGGGAAGTCTCTTGTTAAACACCTGGGTGTACGAACAAACCAAGGCGCTGTTGGATAAAGGAAAACTTGTTGGTATTATTGGCGGCGACCACAGTACACCTTTAGGTTATTTCAAAGCAATTGCCGAGAAGTACGGCAATTTCGGCATTTTACAGGTAGATGCACATTGCGATCTTCGCATCTCTTATGAAGACTTCAATTACAGCCATGCTTCTATAATGTATAATGCATTAAACGAAATTCCTGAATTGCAGAAACTCATACAGGTTGGTGTAAGAGATTATGGAGAAGATGAATTTCAATATGTACAGGATAACAATGAGCGTATTGTAACATACTTCGACCGCGACATTAAAGAAAGGCAGTTCGAAGGGGAGACCTGGAAGAATATTGTAGATGAAATAGTAGAAAAGTTACCTGAACAGGTGTATATAAGTTTCGATATCGACGGCTTAGATCCAAAATTATCTCCTAATACCGGAACTCCTGTTGCCGGCGGATTTGAAGCAGAACAAGTAGTTTATTTATTCAGAAAGGTAATTGACAGCGGCAGGAAGCTAATAGGATTCGATTTAGTTGAAGTAGGAGTTGGTGAGGGCGGCATAGACGCGAATGTTGCGGCACGGCTTTTATTTAAATTATGTAATCTAATGGTTAAGAGTAACAGTTAAATGGTCTACGATTTCCTAATTACATTAAAGAAACCCGACTACCGGTTCGTGGACCAGGTAAGCCAGTTAATGTACATCTTTGCTATCCTGGCTTTTGGTTTTTTTTATTACCATTTTCCCAAAAGCGGTATTGTTTACCTGGTTATCATTCCTGCAATTCTTCTGGCATGGGCATACACTTTCTATAGAAAAAGCAAGAAGGGAGTAGCATTTTACAGGCTTGGATTATTTGCTGCAGCAGCAGGTTGGCTGCTAGGACCGAAAACAAATTTATGGATGGGTATTTTGTATGCCATTGCAGGCCTTTTGGAAAAACAAGTAAAATTTCCGCAGGAAATAGGGTTTTCAGAAGCTGAGGTCTCTTTCAACACCTTTCCCAGGAAAGTTCTAAACTGGACTGAAATTAACAATGCTGTTATAAAAGACGGCATCATTACCATAGACCAAAAAAATAATCAACTTATCCAAAAAGAGATTGAAGGATATGTGACTAAAGACATTGAAAACGAATTTAACGAGTTTTGCCGACGTTGTATAAATAGCTCGAATAATAACGAGCAATCGTAGGTAATCAACTATAGTAACTTCCAGGTTTTCACTGGCTTTTTACCAGATTCGCACTCTTAAACTATCGGCCCTGTACATCTTCCCGGACGGTCTTATATTAAAAGCTTCATAAAATTCAGGCACATTTACCATTGGTCCGTTTACACGTTCTCTTGCCGGAGCGTGAACATCAGTCATAACGAGGTTCGCTAATCTTTCCTTCCGCGTTTGATACATCCACCCGTAAGCGTAACCTAAAAAATATCGTTGAAGTGGAGTTAACCCGCCTATCTTTTTATCACTTTTGTACGCGTCGGTTTTTTTAAATGCATCCAGTCCTAATACGATTCCTCCCAGGTCGGCAATATTCTCTCCTTGTGTCGCATCTCCATTTATATGCAGAGTATCAACCGGGTTAAATTCATTAAACTGTTTTATTATGCTCTTTGCCCTTTGAGAAAACTGTTTTTCATCACTCGCGGCCCACCAGTTGTGCAGGTTTCCCTTTTCATCGTATTGCCTTCCCTGGTCATCAAATCCATGTGTTATTTCATGGCCAATGGTGGAAGCTCCGGCGTAACCATAAACAAACGCATCATCCAGGTCTTCATCACGCATTCCCGGAACAGCAAAAATACCGGCAGGTAACACAATTTCATTATTACTCGGATTGTAGTATGCATTATAGGTTTGAGGAGTCATCTCCCACTCATCCCGGTCAACAGGTTTACCCAGTTTATTGATCATGTAATTGTGCCACCACTCATCTGCTCTTTGAACGTTTAGTATAAAAGGACCACGATCAATTTTCAATGCACTAAAGTCTTTCCACTTCTCCGGATAGCCGACCTTTTTACTGATCTTATTTAATTTATGCAACGCTTTTTCCTTGGTGCTGTCGCTCATCCACGTCAATTGTTTTATTCTTTCCTTGTATGCGTCTCTTACATTCTCAACAAGGTCGGAATAACGTTTCTTTGCCTTTTCATTAAAATATTCTTTTACAAATATTTGCCCAAGCGCCTCTCCCATGGCATCTTCTTCAGCATCTATAACTCTTTTCCATCGTGGACGGGGAGCTTTAGCTCCTGATAAACTCCTTCGGAAATCAAAGTAGTTATTAAAGGTTTTTTTATCGAGGTAAGGAGCACTATTATACACCAGATGAAATCTAAAATAATTTTTCCAGTCCTCAATACCTGTGCTTTTAAGCTCTTTATTTAACGCGGTATAAAATTCCGGTTGACCAACTATAACTGAATCAACTTTTGAAACATTTACGTTTTTGAAGTAAGCGGGCCAATCAATGTTCGATGATAACTTAGTTAGGCCGCTTACGGCTATTTTATGATAGTTTTTATACGGATCCCTTAGGTCTGCAAGTTTGCGGCTCGATTCTGCTAACCTTGTTTCAAGATCGTAGACAGCTTTTGCATTTTTAATCGCTGCAACACTGTCGTTCCCCAATTGCATGAAGGATTTAACCAGGTAGTTATTATAGGCCTTACGAACGCCGTCGGTTCTTTCGTCGGTATTGAAATAATAATCTCGGTTGGGCATCCCCAGTCCACCTTGCGACATCTGGTAAGCGTATACTTCGCTGTTCTTGTCGTCCTGCGACACATAATCACTAAATAGTACTGCAATCCCTTTTTTATGAAACGCAGCCGCAAGGTTTACTATATCATTAACTGACTGCATTTTTTCGATCCTTTCAAAATCAGCAGTCAGTGGTTGCAGACCTTGTTTTTCTATCGACAAAGTATCCATTCCACTATACCAGAAATCACCAATTTTTTGCTCTACCCCATTTGTTGATTTCTTATCTGCAGCGGCTTCATTTATTTTTCTTAGTCTGGCATATATCTCTTCCTGAACCAAATTGCCTATTCCCCACGCGCTTTCCTCTTCCGGTATTGGTGTATTCTTTGCCCAGTTACCCACTGCATAATCAAAAAAATTGCTGCCGGGATCAACAGTGGTATCAATATTTTTTGCCAAAAAATCAGGTTGATTGTTTGACGTTGAATCGCTTTTACATGCAGTAAAAAAAATGCCGAAACATACTAAAAACACACAGGAAGTTTTCATTAATAGAGTTTACAGGTTTTATGCAATCACTAGGTGTAGTAGACTTTGCTACAAACTTATAAAGAACCTACAAATTAGTTGAATGAACAAAGGATTACTTCTTTTGTTTAACCCTAATAACAATTGCAGGTTCGATTGTGGTTAGCAGGAGAATTTTTTGGTAACCGGCCACACCAACTTGTAGCTACGCCGGTTGTGTCACTCACTTGTACCCTATCGTTTCATAGCACCGTTTCAAAACCATTTCAAACAATTTTACTAGTCAACTATAAGTTAGACTACATCATCTTTCTTTACTTTTACGGTTCCTTTTCAAAATAATATCAGTATTGCAATTACACTTCATGATTAAAATAATCCAAACATATGAGAACAATTAAAGCCAAACATAAAGCGATATACGAGCCTATAGCAGACCTGGTAACTTACCGTGCAATGCCAACACCTACTGTTCCAATGAATATGCTCGATCCGTTTATCTTTCTAAATCATCATGGCTGGCAGGAGTACCTTCCTCATAACGCTGGTTTACCCTTTGGTCCGCACCCCCACAGGGGCTTTGAAACAGTCACCTTTATTTTAGAGGGAGATCTTACCCATAAAGACAGTACAGGAATGGTAAGTGTAATTAAAAAAGGAGGCGTACAATGGATGACAGCCGGAAGCGGGCTAATACATGCAGAAGTATCTTCACCTGAATTTAAAGCGCAGGGCGGACCACTTGAAATTTTACAATTGTGGATTAACCTTCCTGCAAAGCATAAGCTGACGCTACCAAAATATATAGGGCTACAGGCAGAAGATATTCCTGTTGCAAAATATGACCATGAAAAGGTAAAAGCTCATATTGTTTCGGGAAACTGGAACGGGGTACAAGGTGCGTTTGAGCCACTCACCGACATTCACCTTTCGTTTATTGATTTTAAAGAAGGTGGAAAGTTTGATATTAAAATCCCAAAAGAACAAAACGTTTTCCTCTATATAGTAAAGGGCGAAATAAAGGTTAATGGAGATGATGCGCGAATACACCATTTAATAGAATTCAATCACGACGGACAGATGATTGAAATGAAAGCAACAACAGATGCTATTATTTTATTTGGCTACGCAACCCCATTCCACGAACCTTTCTTTGCGTACGGACCCTTCGTAATGAACACCCGCGAAGAAATTCAACAAGCTTACGAGGATATGAAAAACGGGAAGTTCGGAAACGGGGAAGATTTGTAGAACCTTGATTGTGAGATTATGCACGTTTTTGAGGAAATCGGAACTTGCTTCTAATAACATGAATTAGGGACTAAAAGTATAAGAGTCGCGACAGGGCGGCAAGTAAAAATCAATAGTGTACAAATGCGACTCACCAAAAACAAAAACGCAGTGATTATAGAACCACTGCGTTTTTCTACGCTCCCTTCCTTAAACCCCTCTTTACTTTAACTTAGTAACGCATTAATGCCGCAATTTGGCAGTCTGCCGGCATTTTTTCTTTCTCCAAAAGAAATACTTCACCTCCATTTGCCAGGGTTTTTTCTACTGCATGGTCAATCAGGTCCTCACCTCCCTCGTCCGGTGTGTCATGAAACACCAGTTCATTTGCCATTTCATCAAATGTTCCCCAGATCTTCTCTCCTTTCGCAACAAACAAATGTGAAACCTGTGAATAAAAAGCAGCAGGAATAACGTCGGCGGCAATCGAAGAAGTTAAACCTGTAGCAGAATTATTTGCATATACTTCCAGCGCCTTATTCACTCTTTGCTCGAAGTAAGGCTTCATTATTTCCATCGCATCCTTGTACAGACTTTGGGTTTCCTGCGTGTCGCGGTTACCGGTAAGCACTTCTGGCCATAGATTATGGTAATCACACGCACTCCTGTAAATCGGCAATATATACTCTACGCCAGCTAACACAAGTGGGGCGTTTTCCTTGTTAAAAATCTTTTCCCACAAAATGTCATCAACTGCTTCGAAATACACCAGCATATTGTCTTTACCGTCAGGATTACCGCCGCCGGTTCCATGGTAAACGCCTTCCTGAGACATTCTCGGACCCCGAGAACCAGAGCTACCTGATCTAAAGGTAGTCGCATCCAAACCTGACACCCTTTTTACTTCCTCAATACTCTGCGGCACTTCAACAGGCACAGGCTGCATTCCCCACGCATCAGCCTTAAATAACTTCGCACACTGTTTACTGATTACAAGCAAATAGAAATATTCTTTGCTTGTCATAAGAGGTATTAACGGGGTAACATAAAAAGACGGCTCAATTACCAGTTCTTCCGTTACCGGCGCTACCGGCATTTTTATGTACTTAAAAAATCCGTCGGCAATAAAAACAGCAAAACCAGGGGATAGTTCTGTCCAGAAATCATTATCTCTCACAAGGTCAAAACCCGGCTCCAGCAATCTTTGGATCTGTCCCTGGTCGTAACCTTTCTCGCCTAACCTGCGTGTAGCTTCCTGCAATTGGTTTTTAAAATTGATCGGGTCAAAGTGTTCATTTACTTCTACACCTGCAGCATGAGCACCAAGATAAATTGAAATACAACAATCGGCTTTATAATCAGCTAACTCCTTAAATCTCTCTCTGGTTAAAACGCCTGGCAATTGCTCAGGTTGGGTTGGTGTTCGATCTTCATCAAAGGTTTGGTTGTTGCTTTTATTACTTTCTTCTTCATTTTCCTTACCCTTGTACCTGTCCTCCCCTTTCGAGGTATTCCTGTTGGGATGCCTCACAGGCACAGATGGATCGAGTTCATCTTCGCCAATAGTATACTTTTCTGAAATTTCTATATACTCATTCATTTTTTCGGGGGGCGTCGCTTGAATACCCAGGCCCTCTTCCTTATTAATTCCCGATGGCTTTCCTTTACCAGGATGGAATACTCCGTTTTGATCTTTTCCCATTGTTTGTTTTGCCATAATATTCTTTTTAAATAACTAATAAAATCAAGACCCCACTGGGCTTCTTTATTTGTTACAAAAACCTATCCCATGTTATTTGTCCAAAAATTTCAGCTATGTGTAGACTTAATTGCAGGAACAGGATTATACTTATTTAATAATGCCCCTATTGATTGAAGTTCTCGCCCGTTTTAGTCGTTTCGCCTTTACTCGTATTACGGTTGGCATGCCTTACCGGAACCCCAGGTGCTAATTCATCTTCTCCTGTAGTGTATTTATCACTTATCTCAATGTATTCGTCCATTTTTTCAGGCGGGGTTGCCTGTAACCCGAGCCCCTCTTCTTTATTGGCTCCGGAGGGTTTCCCCTTGCCAGGGTGAAAGGCGCCGTTTTGATCTTTTCCCATATAAATATTTTTATATGTACAAGTGCAATTAATATACCATTACACCTCGAATTATAAAAAACAGGTAGAAAATTGGTACAAGCATTACCGCCCCAATGGTCATCGTTGCTACGCTAAGTTCAACCTATAATTATTTAATTGACCTTAGCGTAGCAGTTTTTACCTGGAACTTGCCGAAGGGCACGGTGAGCGAAGCAGAAGGGTCCCAATCCGTTCATCGTTCTGTAATTAATTAAGCTATAAAAAGAATTGTTAGCAGTTTGGTATGTGTCAAAATTTGCAAAAAAGACTTTCTTTCAATAGTTAGCAACCTCTATTTCCTTTTCGAGGAATAATTGTTGAAATAAGTCTTCTAAACTAATTGCATGAGCCACGAAAATTTCATTTCCGGAAGAACACAAGATGAAGTTTGGGAAAAGATCACTGCTCAATTTCTTGATGATCCCGATCCTTTGGAATATTCAGCGGTAATTGAGCACGAAAGCCGTAAAATAGCTTTAAATATTGATATAGATTTAGGGGGCGGATTTGAAAGTGGGTTTGAAAGCACCACGTTTGCCGCACACTTAAATACCTCTCCTTCCTTTCGGTTTGCTATTCACGAAAAACATTTTACAGATGAAATAGGGAAATTTTTCGGAATGGAAGACGTTGAAATCGGCTTCGAAGAATTTGACAAGGCCCTGATTCTTAAAACAAACGATACATTGAAACTGAAAGATATTTTTTCTGACAGCGCAGTAAGAGCGGTTTTTCAGTCATTAACCGATTTTACATTCGGAATAACTCATCATCACGCTTCAGGAGATTTACCTGGCGAACCTTTTTTAGAACTACAAATAGAACATGGAATAACGAACGTGGAACGTCTTCGTCAAATCTACAATGCTTTTTATTCGGTACTTGCAAAGGTAGATGCCTTTGTTAAAACACCCCATAATACAGAACAGGTTAATTAATCATTGTTCACACCGGCTTCGAAAGTTTATGATACTTTATTCTTATTTCGATCTTCCACATATGTTCACAACTAAAATTTCCATCCAAAACCTGTTTTGTTTATCTTGTAATAAATATTGTTAATGAGGAGAGTGCTGATTTTAATTGTAGTGTTATTTCTGAGCTTCCAATCTTTTAGCCAGCATACCGAGAGTTTTTACTTTTGGCCATTTAATAACTATACCCAAAAGATTGACTTCAACGAGTCTGTTAATATGCCCAATGCTAATGCAGATACATTGTTTAATAATGCCCGGGCATTTATTACCGCTCATTTTAGAAGTCAAAAGGATACGATATTGGTGGAGAACGATACTACAAATACGATAATCTGTAAAGGCGCTTATTTCGTTAATGCCGAACAGTTAGGCGAACGTGGAAAAGGATACATAGGTTTTACCTTATCAATAGAATGTAGATACAATTCTTACCGCTATTCCTTCAGCAATTTTGAACATTACCCGTTAAGATCGAATGGGGTATTTGGAGGGCCTCTCGAAAATGAAACTGCAGCTTGTGGTGGAAGACTTTTTCCCTCCCGCTATTGGAATGAACAAAAAGCGAAGTGTTACTATATGGTTCAAACCACCATTGAGCAGCTAAAAGAGGCAATGAACAAAAATACCGATGGGTAGAACTTAATACTTTGAAAAATCCTCCAATTGTATCTCATATTTCTTTTGCATTTGCGAAGAGGATACAATAAAATCAGCAGTTGTACGATTATCTGCTACTAAAATATTCCAGGCAACAGCCAGTCTTAATAAGGCCTTTACGTCGCTGTCATGCGCCTGCGCCTCCATCGGGTCCCAAAAAAATACCAGGAAATCGAGTTTTCCCTCTGCAATCAACGATCCTATTTGCTGGTCCCCTCCTAATGGCCCGCTCAGCAATCTGGTCACAGGTACTTTTAATTTTTTCTCAATTAATTCACCCGTGCTGCCTGTTGCTACCAGCTCATGTTTCGATAAAAATTCTTTGTTAGCTTCTGCCCATTCGAGCAGCGCTTCTTTTTTATTATTGTGTGCAACAAGTGCAATTCTTTTTACTGCGGGTAATGCCCGGGCCTTTTCCATGTACAGGTTTTTCCTTTCCTATACAAGAAACCGGCCACTCAAACTACTGTCGCTGGCACCGTATTTTTAGGAGTAGCTGAAAATTAAGAACTATGAAATTTTCTTCAGCTATAGGTGGCGGGGTTGCAGGTGCTGCAGTACTTACATTATTACATGAAACTACCAGGCGTATATTAGAAGATGCTCCCCGCATGGATTTGTTGGGCATGGAGGCCATAGAAAAATCATTAGAAAAAGTGAATGTGGACGTACCAAACAACGACAACCTTTTTAAAATAACGATGGCAGGCGACATGATCTCCAACTCCCTTTATTATAGCCTCGCCGGAATTGGCAACGAAAAGAGAGCAATTATCCAGGGCACAATTTTAGGTTTTGCAGCAGGTATTGGCGCAGTTTATTTACCCAAACCTCTCGGCCTAAATCCAGCTCCGAGTAATCGCACCCCCGGAACAAAGTTAATGACGCTAGGATTGTACCTCGTTGGAGGTTTGGTGGCGGGCGCTACCGGAAAATTGCTTCAAGATACGTGGAACAAATAATTTACATTTAGTTATACGATTTTTCCTAAACACTCTATTTTGCATTTTTTACGGTCGGCCTGCCATAATTATTGTTTTACAAGCACGGAAAAAGGGTAATGAGCGATCCTGTTTTCTACAACTATTATGACTTCTACAATTTCTAACAGATCACATCGTTTTTCAGTTGCAGCCTTCTTTTTTATATTTGGTTTTAGTTTTGCAAGTTGGGCATCACGCATTCCCTTAATACAACAAAAGTTAGGTCTTTCTGATACATCGTTAGGCGTCGTGCTTTTTGCATTACCGGCGGGTTTACTTGTTTCCCTCCCTATATCCGGATGGCTCGTTTCAAGAAAAGGAAGTAAATCAGTTGTTCGTTTTGCGTCGATAATTTATGGCTGTGTTCTTGTTACTTTAGGCCTTGCTGAGAATACTTTACAGTTAGTCGTTGCCCTTTTTTGCTTTGGACTTGCAGGAAATATGGGGAATATTTCAATAAATACCCAGGCAGTAGGCGTAGAAGCATTGTATAAAAGAAATATCATGGCTTCCTTCCACGGTATTTGGAGTCTGGCAGGTTTTACCGGTGCTGCTTTTGGAACTTTTTTAAGCGGACTTTCCTTTGATCCTCCTGTTCATTTTGCCATCGTCCTGGCTATTTCTTTTATTATCTTTCTCGCGTCATCCCGTTTCCTTGTAAAAAAAGATGCACAGGCTGCAGAAAATCCACCACTGTTTGCATTGCCCGACAAATCCCTCTTAACGTTAGGTTTAATAGCCTTTTGCTCTATGCTTTGTGAAGGCGCAATGTTTGATTGGAGTGGTATTTATTTTAAAAAAGTGGTGCAGGCTTCTCCCTCGCTCGTTGGTGCCGGCTATACAGCATTCATGTCTACCATGGCGCTCAGCCGCTTTTTGGCAGATTACTTTACTTTTCGTTTTGGCTTTAAAAAAATTATCCAGGTGAGTGGTTTATTTATAATGGGCGGCTTATTGCTGGCTGTTTTTCTTCCACAGTTTTATACTGCCATTGCAGGCTTCTTTTTGGTAGGAATAGGCGTTTCATCTATAGTTCCATTAGTATATAGTGCGGCAGGGAAATCAAAAATATTATCGCCCGGAATTGCGCTTGCATCTGTTTCCACAATCAGTTTTTTTGGCTTTTTAATTGGCCCGCCGCTTATCGGTTTGTTGGCGGGAATATCCAGCCTTCGCTTGTCTTTCGCGGTAATTGCCTTAATGGGATTAAGCGTTTCGATATTAGCTACAATGATGAAAGAAAAGTATTAGGGCGACTATTATCGTAATCGTTGTTACAAGAAGTGTTCTTATGTAGCCAGCGATGTATCTTTCTTCAACTGCCGTTGCCACGCTCGCTTGTACTGTAACGCAATATGCAACGTAGCAGTTCAGTTCTTGCCACAAGCGGTTTCGAAGGGTACTGTGGGCTGCCGAACCTTACCGTGAGCTTATCGAAGGGTTGCACGCCTGTAGCGTCAATTTCTGTTGGAAAAACATAAGAAACAAAAACACAAATTAAAACAAGGGAAAAAGTAGCAGGTGGATTACATATTCCATTTGAAACGGGTGGAAAAGCGGCGTTAAAGTAACGCTTTACGTAGAATATCGATCACAACCCGGTAGTCCACCGCTTTTTTACTGTTTCGTCTCTTTAAAGTGTATCTCGCTTAACGTCCTTAATTTTTCTGCCGCCCATTCTGCCGTAACATCTCTTTGAGGATTTGCTAACATCTCGTATCCCACCATGAATTTTTTAACTGTTGCAGACCGTAACAATGGCGGGTAGAAATGCATATGCCAATGCCATTCCGGGTGTTCACCATCATTTACAGGCGACTGGTGAATGCCTGCCGAATAAGGAAACGAAATTTCAAAAAGATTATCGTATTTAGCCGTAAGCCTCTTAAGGATATCAGCAAGCGCGCCATCTTCTTCCGGTGTAAATTCCACGATTGTGCGAATGTGTCTTTTGCTGATGATCATAGTTTCGTAGGGCCAGACAGCCCAGAACGGAACAAGAGCAACAAAGTGCTCGTTTTCTAAAACCATTCTGTCCTTCTGCTCCACCTCCAGCACCCAGTAATCTCCCAGTAAACTGCGGCCTTTCTGTTCAAAATATTTTTTTTGTTGATTGGTCTCTTTCACTATTTCGAGCGGCAGCGAACCCTGGGCCCAGATTTGCCCATGGGGATGCGGATTACTCGCTCCCATGATCTCACCTTTATTTTCGAAGATCTGGATGTGTTTTATTGTTGGGTCGTCTGCCAATCCCTTAAACTCCTCCCGCCACAGTTCAATTACTTTTACAATCGTAGCGAGACTTAAGGTGGGTAAAGTGAGGCTGTGATCGGGGGAAAAACTGATTACCTTACAGATTCCTTTTTCACTTTTTGCCTCCAGTAGTCCTTGTATATTCAAAGAACCACCAGGTGTATCTTCGAGCAAGGCAGAATAATCATTGACAAACACAAAGGAATCGGTATAGTGAGGATTAACGGTTCCATCGGCCCTTGTATTCCCCGGGCACAAATAACATTTAGGATCGTAAGATGGACGCTCGTTCGATGGCACAGTTTCCACTTTTCCCTGCCATGGTCTTTTTGTACGATGAGGAGAAACCAGGATCCACTCCCCTGTCAAAATATTTAATCTTGTGTGCGGTTGTTCCTTAAGGTCTAAGTCGGACATAACAATGGCTTAAATTTTAAAAGATCAAATAGCTTTTTGTTCTACATGAATCGTTACCGGCAAAACACCAGTCTAAATTACTATTCCATCTTCATGCCAGCGCCACCTTTAACGATAATGACCGCAAATACGACCTATTCTCACTGTTAACTCTTGAGAAATACAACACAACAGGAAACTGCTGATTTTCCTGCGGTGTACAAGTGTGCGACGCAACAATGCCCCATAATAATTCTCTTCCCGGGTACCAAAAAAAAGAGCCTTTTATTAATCGACTACTCATAACCAGAGGCATCTAAACTTTCCTGCCTTTTTACATAGGGCTAAGCACAAAATGAAAAAACCTGTAACGGGTACAGGCTTTTTCTATAAGAGGGTATGAACAGACCAGGTATTTATGCTACCTTTTTAAGGATT
>JAQBNO010000138.1 GCA_028288485.1 Segetibacter sp. | reverse complement strand
GAAGTACAATACCTGGTCTTTATTAAAACCAAGGTCTTTAGTGTGTAGATAGCTTATTTGCCGGTAAACAATTGTTGTAGACACAATCAGTAATGCGGACAATGCAAATTGAATGATAACCAACCCTTGCCGTAGCCACGAAGTATGACTGGTGCCACCAGCCGTTAATTTCATTCCCTTCAATACCTTCACCGGTTCAAAACCTGAAAGAACAAGGGCAGGGTAGATGCCTGCAAGAATTCCAATTATAATTCCGGCAGCTAATAAGATTAATCCAAGTAGCGGGTGGGTGACCGGGTTGAATGAAATATCTTTTCCGGTAAAACTGTTGATGAATGGCACAAGTATAAGTGTCGCCGCTGTAGCTATCACAATTGAAAAGACAGAAAGAAGAATCGTCTCACCTGTAAACTGTGCTATGAGTTGTCTGCGATCAGCTCCAACAACTTTTCTGACACCAATTTCTTTGGCTCTCCTGAAAGATCTTGCTGTCGCAAGGTTGATAAAATTGAAGCAGGCAATAATTAATACAAATAAGGCTATGATCGTTAATCCCTTCACATACGTTTCGTTTCCGCGTACCGCGTTATCATAAACAAAGTCGGCAGACTTCAAATGGATATCCTGTAAGGGTTGCAGCCGCGGGAGGTATGAAAAACCATCAGGTTTCGTTTTAGGATGCACCTCTTTTACAATCGCTGCCTGGAACTTGGTCTCTAATTGCTGAACATTTGTTCCTGGTTTAACTTTTACGTAGGTAAAGAACTGTTGCCACGTCCATCTTTCCATCCTTGCGTTAGGAATGCGTGCTGAAGAAAACGACATCAGGTAATTAAAATCAAGGTGAAAGTGCCCAGGTAAAGCTGCAAGAATTCCCTTTACAGCAAACGTGTCTTTATCGATATAGATAGGTTTATCAATTGCATCACTGGTGCCAAAATATCTCTTAGCCATATCTTCTGATATAACAACCGACATTGGTGCCTCGAGTGCAGTGTTCGGATCGCCTTTCAAAAACCTGAAAGGGAAGAAGTTGAAAAAAGCGCCTTCAACAAACATTCCTTTGTCTTCGTAATTTGATTTTTCCCCGGCTTCAACCAGGAATTTGGTTGGCGTCATAAATAGGCGAAGGGTGTTGTCTACTTCCGGATATTGTTGTTTCAGGTAGGTAGCAAACATGGGTGGTGTATTAGCCAGGTTGCGCGTGCCGGTACTACCTGTACTAACATCGTAAACCCGGTACACATTCTCATGTCCTTTAATAAACTTGTCGTACTGCAACTCGTCCCACACGAATAATGCAATAACAAGGCAGCCGGTAATACCAATTGCAAGGCTCGCAATGTTTATCAGCGTAAAACCTTTGTAACGCAGCAGACTGCGGATGGCTGTTTTCAGGTAGTTCTTTAGCATTTAAAAAGTTATTGGTTGAAGACTTAAAATGACCGTGTTTGTGAAACAACCAGTTGTTCTTTTGTCGTCACCGTTGTCCGAATGGATCCCCCGGTGATGTCACTCACTTGTGCTCTCAGTTCATCAGGCAGCGTTTAGTTGATGTAGATAAAGCCTTACTTAAAAGACCAAGAGCTGTGCCATCGACAGAAGAAGCTTGTTCTCAGCCACTTATCTTTTTACTAACTTCGTTTGTTGTACGAAAACGAACACTTGTTGTACGTTTTTACTCATAGTCCAGAAATCCTTTAAATCCCGGTTCTACTCTGTCCTTAAACTCTTCAAGTTTGATCTTCTGTAACCCTGCAGGCGTTTGCGACACCGGGAAAGTCGGCCTTCAAGCTTTTCCAGAGATTCCTAAAAGCCGTTTTGAAATAATTCTTTAGCACTGGCAGTAGTTTTTGCTGGTGGATTTATTGGTTGAATATTGTTATAAGCGTACAAGAGTGCGACGCAAGAGAAGCTTAATACCTATTCCTGTGTCTGGTCCAAAAAAATATTCAATACTAAATGTGCAATGCTCAACACATTCATCATTCTCAGATTTTTAAATTGTTTACTCCGTCCTCAAACTCTTCACCGGGTTCGAAACTGCAGCCCTGATTGCCTGGAAGCTGACAGTTAATAAGGCTATTGCGAGTGCGGTAAAGCCGGCCAAAACAAGTATCCATACGTTTAGACTGGTATGGTAGGCAAAATCCTGCAGCCACTTGTGCATAAAATACCAGGCAACCGGAGCTGCTATTACAAATGAAATAATTACGAGCACTAAAAAGTCTTTTGACAATAGGTTTACAATACCCGAAACCGAAGCGCCTAACACCTTCCGTATGCCTATTTCTTTTGTACGTTGAATAGTACTGTACGAAGCAAGCCCTAACAAACCGAGGCACGAAATAATAATAGCCAGCACCGCAAAATTGAGGAACAGCTTTCCAAACCTTTCTTCGGTTCGATATTGTTTATCGAAAAATTCGTCGAGGAAGTAATAGCTGAATGGCCTGTTGGGAACAATCGATTTCCATTTGTTTTCGATCGCCGCGAGGGTTGCCGGCAAATTAGCTGCAGAAACATCTACCGAAACAAGATTGGTACGTTCGGGTTCGATGCGCATACTTAACGGCTTAATGGGCTGTTGTAAACTCCTGAAATGAAAGTCTTTCGTTACGCCAATGATCTTTCCTTCGCGGCCCCATTGTTTAAAACGTTTACCTATTGCCTGTTGCGGCGAACTATAGCCGAACATTTTTACAGCGGCCTCGTTCAACACCATTGCCTGTGTAGTATCGGTTGCAAAGTCTCTCGAAAAGCCACGGCCTGCCACCATCTTTATCTTAAACAGGTTGATGTAATCAAAATCAACGAAGTACAGGTCGAGGTTAGCTATTTGAAGGTCGCCCTTCGTATTCTCAATTTCCGAATAAGCACCCTGGTTGCCACCGCCGGGAACACTCGAGGAAGTAGCCGTTAACTTTACATTGGGCAGGCTTGCCAACGCCTCCTGGAAAGCTTTCTTGCCTTTGTCGCCTTGCGAGTCGATGATTATCTTCTGCTCTTTGCTAAAGCCCAGGTCCTGGTTGCGCATGTAAGTCATTTGGTTGTACACAACTATGGTTGCAATAATCAAGGCAATGGAGATGGTAAACTGGGCAACAACCAAACCTTTTCTAAGTATAATGCCCCTGCTGCCGGTTGCAAAGCGGCCTTTTAAAACAGCAATTGGTTTAAACGATGTTAATACAAATGCAGGGTAAATGCCGGCCAGCAAACCAATACCTATTGCAGCAAGAAAAAGCTGGGTTATATACTTCATGTTGTGGAAAATGCCCGGGCTGATCGTCTTTCCCGCCAGCTGGTTGAACGACGACATCAGCAGCCACGAAAAAAGTATGGTGAGTACGAAAGCAATTAAACAAAGCATAACCGACTCGCCGATAAATTGCCCTACCAGTTCCTTTTTAGCTGCACCCGCAACTTTTCTTATGCCTACTTCTTTGGCACGTTCGGCAGAACGTGCAGTGGTAAGATTGACAAAGTTGATACAGGCAATCAGCAATATAAATACTGCAATAATCGAAAAGATGTATACATTATTGATGTTGCCGGTTTTATTGCCGTCGCGGGTAGAGCGCAGGTAAACATCCTTTAGCGGTTCGAGGAAGAGGGTAGGGTACATCTGGATTTTTTTCATTTCAGTACCATTACGCCTTTCAAGGAAGCCGGGAAATTTTGCTTCCAGCGCTTTTGAATTTGTTCCTGGTTTCAGTAATAAATAGGCTGCCGCACTATAGTTGCCCCATTGGCTGTCGAGGCCCTTGCTAAAATGTTGTGTAATGGTAGTCATCGATAAAACCATGTCTGCTTTTATGTGTGAGTTTTCAGGAATGTCTTTCATTACTCCTGTTACTTTTGCCGGCAGTGCGTCGCCGGTGATCAATAAAGTTTGACCGATGGGGTTAGTTTTGCCAAAATATTTTTTTGCAGCCGTTTCTGAAAATACAATGCTGAAAGGATCTTTCAGGGCAGTATTAACGTCGCCTTTCACTAACTCAAAATCAAACACTTTGAAAAATGCAGAATCTGCCCAGGCCGAATTTTCTTCCTGGAATTTTTTATCTCCTTTTCTTACTAATACATTATCACCACCTGCAATACGCACAAAAGCCTCAACTTCCGCAAATTCGTCTTTGGCATTTGGTGCTACGGCCCATGCAGGGCCACCCGCATTAATAACTTCAGTAGGTGTTTTAATATCAGCAACTACCCGGTAAATACGATCGGCTTTTGTGTGGAAGGAGTCGTAACTCAGCTCAAAATTTACATACAGGTAAATTAAGAAACACGCCGTCATCCCGATGGCTAAGCCAATAATATTGATCAATGAAAAAGCCTTGTGACTCCAGAGTTTACGAAAAGCAACTTTTAGATAATTCTTTATCATATGAAACAGTTAGTGGCGTGAGCCTTTTGGTTTATTTTATTTTTATTGAGTGTGCGGTAATTCTTTGTTCGGCTTTGGTTGTGTCACTCACTTGTACTTTATAAGGTTGTGGAGCGAATAACTTAGTAAAACGCTCCTCAATTCCATCAAGACCTCATCCTCCAACTCCTTCTCGGGCAAGGAGAAGGAGTGATGTTTTAGATTATTTGCAAACATTTCATCTTCCACATCAATATTCATCTATTTATCTATTCGTCCCAAGTCCCAGACATCCCACTTTCCGAGGTCAGGCATCCGGTTCACACTATCTCATCGACAAGTTAATTCTGCCACTTCCTGCTCTTACAGTTACAGGAATTCCGCCGCCATTAAGCTTGCCTTCAACTTCTTCTTTGTCTACTTTGCCGTTGAAATTGTTTAAGGGTGGCACAGTGATGCGCTGGCCTGCAAGGCTTAAATTAGCGCCTTTATCGCCAGGAATTTGTAAATTGATATTTCCGGATGAATTACTGATCTTCAAATATTTGCCAAACGCTTTTATAGCAACATCGATGCTGCCGCCGCTGGTAGATGTTTCGAGGCTGCACATCATATCGCTCAGCCTGATGCTTCCGCCTGAAGTGTTGGTTGAAAGCTCGCCCTGAACGTTGGAACCATTAACGCTTCCTCCGCTGGTATTGGCATGGATGTTTCCTTTAAGCCCCGTAAGGTATAATGACCCGCCTGACGTTGCCAGTTGAATATCTCCATCGCAATTATCAGCATGAATGCTTCCACCACTTGTAGCAAGTTTGATAACGTTTTTAGAATTGGCAACATGAATGCTTCCACCGGATGTTTTGCCATCTGTCTCCCCGGTTAAATTATCAACATGAAGGCTTCCACCGCTGGTGGCAAAATCGTGTGAACCTGATAAATTTTTAAGGCTGATGCTTCCGCCGCTTGTAGCAAGGTCGGAGTTCGCATTTTTAGGGGCAAAAACTTTGAATGAAATATTCAGGGATTTTTTCCAGTTCATGTTCCTTTCTTTTGGCCTGGCAATCGCAGTAACTTTATTATTGCTGACGGAAACGTTCAAATCGTAATCTGCTTCCAGCCTCCTTTTTACTTCTTCCTTCGGTAAGTTTCCATTATTATTCGGGCTTACATATACTTCAACTCTTGCCTCTGCAGGACTTACTCCTTCAATAGAAATACTTCCACCTGATGTTTTTACTTCTACATTCGAGATTGAATTGTTTGCAAACGATTTAGTGAGGTAAGGGATTTCACCAGCTTTGTTTTGTGCATGTACTGTTGTACTTACACCTGCAATCATTAAATACAAAAAGAGCTTTTTCATTTTTTTAGTTTTAGTTCGGTTACCGTTTAATTTTTTGTTACAACCTCATCCTCCAACTCCTTCTCCCGGCAAGGAGAAGGAGCGGTGCTTTTAAACGTTTCCTGGCATTGTGTCTTCCGCATCAGCTTTATCTCATCGTTGTTCGCTTTGTGTTGTGCAGTTATATTATTTTCGGCAATGCAATCAATTTGAAGCAGGCAAGGCCGGGGGCGACACCAGCTATATTTATCATCGTATACACCTTGTTCCTGGCAAGGCTTCGTCCTGCAATTTTTAACTAGTTTTTCAGCATCACGAACCGTTGTAAAGTTTATACTGTTGTTGCGTTAAGTGTTTTAAA
>JAQBNO010000113.1 GCA_028288485.1 Segetibacter sp. | reverse complement strand
TGGAGAAAGTTACCGGATGAAACACCGAAAAACAATCTTTGAAAAACCAAAATAAACCGCACTACTTTTAACACAGATCATTCATCCAGACCACCAATTTGCTGTACATCCTTATTTACCGAAAACTCTACATTGCTGAGCCGGGAAAATTGAAGGTTAAGCCCATAGACCAATATGGAAACAGGTTTCAAAGAGAAGCACGTTATTCAGTGACCAGTTATTTGATGGCTGTAATTCTTTATACGCATGTTATTGCCTTCATGAGTATATAAGAACGATAATTACACAAGTAGAAAGCTTAGGTATGGCGTTCTGCTGCTGTTTTTTTAATTGAAAACAAAGGCATTTAACGAGCCGCCCTTTAAGGGGCGGCTCGTTGCATTTATCTTATAGATGAATGAAGGATTATAGATGAATTGATATTAATGTTTGATGTTATTAAGACAGATTTTGAGAAGGTTGAATAATCTATCTATAAGTTGAAGGGAGTGACACAACGATGTTTAATAGATATCCAAATGCAGGTAACATAAAAGACTTCATGGATTATATGATTTTGAGTTTTATGAGCCAAACAGCACTGCTACTATTATGCTTCGTTGCGTCGCACTCTTGTACGCTTTGTACAATGAGCAGCAATGAAAAAGCTGCAATGCAACAAGCATTGGAGATGATATAAATGGTTGAAGAATTAATCATTAATCATTCAAGCAAAGTTAGGCTTAGGGCTGCTGTAGCGCAAAGAAAGACTAGGGCATAAACACAAAGCCAACTCACAAAAGCCCTCCTTTATTCCGTTTCCTTTTTTGCTTGATTGCCCTAAGCCAGGTGATGCTCCATAATTAATTTTTAAATCTTTAAAGCAAGAGTTATGGAAAGCATTATGGATGTATCAGCATTGTATGAAGTAGCTGAAGTTGAGTTGATTTACAAATCAAAAGTGAAGGCATCAAATCGGCATCAAATCACTTCTGCGAAAGAAGCTTACCAGGTTCTTTTAAAAGCCTGGGATGAAAACAAGATTGAGTTTGTCGAGCAGTTTAAAGTATTGTTTCTGAATAAAGCAAATGCAGTGTTAGCAATTTATGATGTATCTACTGGTGGAATTTCAGGAACTGTGGCTGATCCAAGAGTGATATTTGCTGCTGCTTTAAAAGCCAATTGTTGCGGAATCACCATTAGCCACAATCATCTATCAGGCAACCTAAAACCAAGCCGGCAGGATGAAGAACTTACTGAAAAGATAAAGGTTAAGCATTCAACTTTGAATCACTTCTTCTTGAACCTTTATCCACCTTTCCTTTTCGGCTTGTTAAACGCATCAGTTAAAAAATATTTCCCCACAAAGCAATACTTATATCCCTTTCCTTCAAATTCATAAGCTATCCGTATGACTAAACATTTTTTATCAACGCTTTTCATTGGTTCGTTTGCTACTGGCATATTCTGTTGGGGTGATTCCAAACTGTTTTATAAAACTTTTACCGAAGGTAGTTTGAGAGCTGAACCCTACAGTACGAGCTATATCAGCAATTTTATAATTGCCCTCAACAAGTAAAACCGCAGACTTTTTTAACCTTGTTATATTTATAAAGTCATTGGGAGTAAGGTTAGATATGGCTTTGATTTTTCTATAGAGGGTAGGGCGGCTCATGTGCAGGAGCTTTACAAGATGCTCCACGTCCAGCTCGCTATTGTCAATGTTTCTGTTGATCGCTTCATTTAAGTTTTCCAGAAATGTTTCATCGGCTTTTGTATATGCAATGCTTTTTATATGTACAAGCGGCGAATGTGCAAAATATTCTTTTACCTTAAACCGGTTAGCTAAAAGACTTGATACCTGGGCTTTTAAATGCGCAGGAGAAAACGGTTTTTCTATATACGCATCAGCACCATTTTCCAGGCCTTCAATCTTTGCTTCTAAAGTGTTTTTTGCAGTTAATAGCAGAATAGGTATATGGCTATAGGTCAAATCTGTTTTTATGATTTTGCATAGTTCAAACCCGTCAATTCCCGGCATCATAACATCACTTATAACCAGCTGCACAGACTCGTCTTTCATAATTTCCAAAGCTTCCTGCCCGTTAAAGGCTTTTAAAACGTCGTAATCCGGGCTCAGCTCTCCTGCTAAATATTCTACGATGTCTTCGTTGTCGTCTATTAATAATAAAAGCGGCTTCATCTCCTAATTATTTAATTAAGGTTCCTTTAGTTACCTCTTTGCCGGTATACACTTCAAAAGCTACCTGTTTCTTTAAGCTGGTTTAATGGCATGGTTAATACAAAAACATTCAGATTGTTTTCTATGGCCTTAAAGTGTATGGTTCCATTATGTAACTCTGCTAATGATCTTGATATGGATAAACCTATTCCTGATCCGTTTTGCGCTTGTGTTTGTGGTAAGCGATAAAACGCTTCAAATATTTTCTCATTCATTTCCTGCGGAATTACAAAGCCGTCATTACTTACTTCTATTATAAAAGAATGATGGCTTTCATGAACCGGTAGCAGGTAGACAGATGTTACCGTTTCAGCATACTTTATAGCGTTACTTAAAAGGTTACTTAATATTTTACGTAAAGCCTCGCTATCTACAAAAGCAGCAATACTGTTTGCGGGATATGAAATTTCAAAGTCGATACTTTTTTCTTCAGCCGCAGGCTTAAAGGTGTGATATATTTCTTTTAATAACTCTGTTATGTCCGTTTTACTGAAGTTGAGACTGAAGCCTTTTGTCTCTGTTTTTCGAAAGTCTAATAATTGATTGGTAAGATCAACAAGGCGGTTCGTATTGCGCTCCATCATCTTAAGGCTATTTCTGATTTCCGGTACGTTGCTTACCTTTTCAATCAATGATTCCAAAGGCCCTTTTATTAGCGTAAGAGGCGTTCTTATTTCATGTGCTACGTTCGTAAAAAAATCAATCTTGGCCTGGTAAACTTCCTTCTCTTTTTCATATGCAAGATGTTGCATCTTTTTCTGGTTCTTGTCTTCTAAACGTTTTCTGTATAAATGCAATAACCCGAAACCTATAATTAAACAGGTAATGATATAAACCAGATAAGCAGCAGAGCTTGCCCAAAAAGGCGGAAGTATTTCTATTACTAATTTTCTTTCATCAGCGTTCCATACTCCGCTACTATTTACGGCCTTAACTTTAAAGGTGTATGTGCCGGGAGAAAGGTTGGTAAAATAAACTTTCCTGTTTGTTTTAAGAATGGTGTAGTTCTCGTCAATACCTTCAAGCTTATAAGCAAACTGCGTATTTTCAGGATCGGTAAAATTGAGCGCAGTAAAATCGATGCTAAAAGAAGACTCGTAATAGTTAAGGATTACTTTATCCGTATACAGAATGGATTTTTTTGTGTTAAAAGGTGCACTACCGCGAGGCATATTTTGTAGCCGGAAGTCAGTAATAATAACGCTTGGCGTATAGTTGATTTTAGTAAATCTTTCGGGCTTAAACCATATTAATCCTCCCACACTTCCAAAATACATATTGCCTTCCCTGTCTTTAAAACCAGAGTTATAATTAAACTGGTCCGTTAGCAGGCCATTGGTGCTTCTGTAAATCGTAAAGTCTTGTTTTGCCCGGTCCATAAACACCAAGCCTTTTGAAGTACTAAACCAAAGATTTTTTTTACCGTCCTCTAAAACTTTAAAGACTAAGTTGCTGGGCAAGCCATCTTCAGCAGTATATTTTTGTAACGTGTTTTGGTGCTTGTTATACCTGTATAAACCCAAGCCTTCGGTAGCAAGCCAAATATTTTGATCGCTATCTTCAAAAATTCCGTTTATTCTATTGGTTTGTAGTAAGATGTCTTTATTTCGTATGTAATTATTGTATGCGTGTAATTCTTCATTTTGCTCATTTATTACAAACAGGCCGTTGCCTACAGTTCCTACCCAAAGTAATCCTTCATCATCTTCAAGTATACATTGTATATTGGCATCAGTAGGTATACCTTTTACAATGGTGAAAGTGTTTGTAGTTGGGTGGTAGCGATAAAGGCCAAGGTAGGTGCCTACTAAAATATCTCCTATTCTTGTTTTGCAAAAACTCACTATTGAGTTGCTTTTAAAGGCATCCTTTCCTGCACCTGCGCCATAGTGTCTTATCACTTTACCAATGTTAATGTCCATAACATCAATACCATGCTCATACATTCCAATCCATAGCTCATTATCGACTGCCATTAAGCCCTGAACGTTGGTATAACAGATGCTTGTTTTTGTGCCATTCGGTTTAAAGTTTTTAAATGTGCCGGTAGCAGTAATGAACTTATTGAGTCCACCATCTTCGGTGCCAATCCAAATGTTGCCCGAATAGTCCTGGCACATATCTTTTACTGCATTGCCCCTTAGAGAGTTTTGGCTGTAGGTGGGAAAGTACTTGTTGAAAAAAGAAAATTGCCGGGAGTAGTAATTAACACCACCAAAATAAGTTGCTACCCAAACGCCCCCTTCTTTGTCTTTGCATATAGCCCGTATAGCATTATCAGAAAGCGTATAAGGATTGGTAAACTGCTTTTGTAGCCTTGTAAAGCTGGCTGCTTTTACATTGTAAATAATAATGCCCGTTTCGGTAGCTGCCCAAATTTCATCTTTTGAGTAAATTAAAAAGTCTCTTACATAAAGTTCGGTTTTATCATCATTATGTGTAAGCAGATCTTTATAAGTATAGTTGTTTGTATTAAATGATTTGATCCCATGGTTTTTTGTACCTATTAATATTTCGTTAGTACCTGTTGCAAATAGTTTTTGAATAGATTTTGAAGTAGTTGCACTGGAATGACTGAATGCAGAATAGGCAGTAAACCTTCCGTTGGCATCGTTGTGTTTATAAAGGTAGCCATCATCAGTTGCTACCCATACTGTTCCATCGTTGGTTACACATAAAGAGGTAACATTAAAATATTGATCAGGCGGAAACTTATCCAGCCTGCCTGACTTAATGTTATATCGGTTTAATGTAGGTCCTGTAATGACCCAGAGATTACCTTTGGTGTCCATTTTTATATCCCGTGTGTAGCTTCCGTGATAGGCTATCACAAGATCAAAGCTTTCAGTTAATTCATCGTAGCGGTACAAGCCTTTGTAGGTACCTACCCAAATATTGCTATCTGCACTCTCATAAATGCAATGAATAAAATTAGCACCTATTGATTTTGGGTTATTTTGTTCATTTCTAAAAACTTTAAAATTATAACCATCAAACCTGTTCAGTCCATCCTTTGTTCCAAACCATACAAACCCTTTCTTATCCTGCAATACAGCGGTAACCATATTATTTGAAAGTCCGTTTTCTACTTTGTAGTGCCGGAAATAATATGGCTGTGCACTTAAGCTAATGGCAAGGCCTGTAAGAATTATTAATGCAATAAATTTTCTGGTATTCAAAAGAAAAGGCTCCTATCGGGTTTTAAAACTTACAAGAATTTATTGGCTGTTGTCATATTTGTCCGAAGCTACACTAAAAAAATATCACGTTATCACGTGAGGGATGTTCGCGGGCTTATCATATGTTGAAATTGAGACAGATTGACTAAAGTTTGATAGGAATTTGGCCCCGCGCATCTTTTTAATTGCTTTCCTTTACCTACGATTTTTGCTTAACTTCTGTTGTGAGGATTTTAACCGGATATGCCAAATACTCATTTAAAAAACGACTGCCATAATGTGCACACCAAACGTTCCTCCGCGGTATCGACTGCTCATAAAGTTTCGAACATACCAGATATAGATCATTCAGCGGCCTAAAATAACCTGAGGTTTTCATACCCTTCATACAATTACTACCCGCCCAATTTACCGGTATAAAAACCGGCAGGTGACTTCTTTTTCTTAAATAAAAAATCTAAATATGCTTTCAAGAAGAAATTTTGTATCAAAACTGGGGGTATTGCCCTTACTGCCATTAGCTGATCTTTCTGCGGCTTCTGCATTAACTGGTACTAAATCGCCTTTTGCCGGCCCGGTAATTAAAAGTATTACGCTTTTAAAGGCTACCGGAAATTTTAGCCGGTTTATTGCCATGAACTCTTATGATGTGGCTCCAAAGGGTGTAAAAGGTGTAAATGCTTTAGTTAAAATGACTTTTTCTGATGGATCGGAGAGTGTGGGGCCTATGGGATATTCAAAAGCAACAGATGAGGTGCTGGCTAAAATTAAACTCTTAATAGGTAAAGATCCCTTTAGTTTTTATACCTGGAAGGGCGACACAATATCGGGCGTAGTGCCTGCAATGCATGAGTACTTTTTCGATCACAGGTACGCGTGGGTTGAAAGCGCTATACTCGATGGCATCGGCAAACAAAAAAATATGCCTGTCTGGAAATTGATGGGAGAGGCTGTGCGGGATGGAATAGACCCTTACGATGGCACTGTATATTTTGAAGACATTGCTAACAAAAGGGATGTAAGCATTATAGCGGAAACAGGTAAAATGATTAAAGAGCAGGGATACCGTGCAATTAAAATTAAATTAGGTCGCCCCTCAAAATGGTTGTTGGGAGAGGCGGGTGTAAACAGGGATATTGAAGCTTTTATAGCTTTAAGAGAAGCTGTAGGAAATAACTTCACTCTTATTGCCGATGCCAATAATGGCTATAAAGATCATTTTGACTGGGGGGTTAAGTTGTTGAAAAATATTATTCCGTATGATCTTCATTTTATGGAGGAAATTTTTCCGGAGACAAAAGAGTTGTATACAAAACTCAGGGAAACACTGATGAAGGATAATCTGTTTGTAAAAATTGGTGAGGGTGAAAATATCCGGGATCTAAAAGAGTTTGACTCCTATCTTGAAGCCGGTGTTTATAATTTTATTCAGCCCGATATGCCAACGTGTGGTATGAGTAACATTTTAAGAACAGCAAAAAAGACCGCAAATTATCCCCAGGCTAAACTGATACCGCATGTATGGCAAAACCAGTTTGGTATGATCATGAGTCTGCATGCATCTAAAGTACAATGGAACATACCGTTTGTTGAAGATTCGAGATATTTTGAGCACGCCCTAAATACTTCGGGTTACCTGTTTAAAGAAGGACAATGGTTTATACCAAATAAACCTGGCTGGGGAGTTATCCTTTCACCCGATTATTCTCAATACCTCACTGAAAAGGAAATTGTAATAAGCTAAGAAGCTGTCTAATAATTTGAAAAAGCAATTGCATTGAAGCTATACCTGGCGCCCGGTAAAATATGCAAAGTTTTTTTGAGGCATGCTTTATAGCTTCTATCTGACATGGTTGCTTCCGATACATCGGAAGGGTTCACACGCAGTTTTTCATAGCAACCTGGCAGTCTTGCCCTGAGACAGTCGAAGGGTTATCCTGAGTCTGTCGAAGGGTCGAACACTTGTACAATTGGTTCAATAGTCAGCAATGCACACATGTGAGGCGATAAGTATAAAAGCTCCTGAATGATATGGGGATCACGTAATGCGACCCTTCGGCTTAGCTCAGGGTACGCTGCCATGCTGCAGCATGTGTTGCGGTACAAGCGAGCGTGGCAACGATGATGCTATGAAAAGCAATTGCTGATAGCCAAAAAAAAGAAATTTAGCCAACTTCTACTTTTAAACACGTAAAAAGTTTCTGTTAGGGTGTTTGCTTTTTGAGATAGCATTACCGCAGCCTATTCTCTCATCTAAAAGATTGTTTGTCATGAAAAAAACAAGACTATGCCAAAATACCGGGTTTAAAATTATCCCGGAAAAGAAACTATTTTCAATTTTCCTGGTATTGATGCACCTGTTTGCTTTAAGCTTTGCTCAAACAGGCAGAGATATAACGATCAACGGGCAAGTAAGAGGAACTGATGGTGAAGTGCTTTCAAGTGCAACTGTAAGCGTTAAGGGCGAAACAACCACTACCGCTACAGATGCTGAAGGGCATTATTCTATCAGGATTTCCAAAGTCCCTGCTACACTTATTTACTCTTATATCGGTTATGTTCCTCAGGAAGTTCCTATTTCTGGCGGAGGCGTAAAAAATGTAAGCCTTCAAAAACAATCAGCTGCTTTAAACGATGTAGTTGTTGTGGGTTATGGTACGCAACGAAGAAAAGATATTACCGGTGCAATAGCCTCGGTAGCAGCAAAAGATATTACCGCTACAGCTGCAACCGGCGCAGCGCAGGCCATACAGGGAAAAGTGGCTGGAGTAGTAATTACACAGGATAGCTGGAACCCGGGTGCAGAGGCAACGGTAAGGGTAAGGGGTACCAGGTCTTTCAATGCTTCAAACGACCCGCTTTATGTTATTGATGGTATACCCATCGCCCGCGGTTTAAATGAAGTAAACCCATCCGATATTGAATCTATGGAAATTTTGAAAGACGCATCTGCCACTGCAATTTATGGTTCGAGGGGTGCAAATGGTGTTATACTCATCACCACCAAACGGGGTAAAGCCGGTAAGACTTCTGTTAATTACGATGGTTATTCCGGAGTACAAACACCCTTGCGATCTTTAGATATTATGGATGGGCCAGAATATGCCGAATTTGTAAGAGCAGCCTACCGGAACCGTACTAACAATCCCTATAAGGGTGCCACGGCAAGTATGGAGGAAGATAGAAAGGTTAACATATTTACGCAAGATCCTTACGTGTTAGAGTCGGTATTAATGGGATACGATGCTGCCGGTAATTATGACCCTTCAAAGGTTCGTTCTTTTAACTGGATGGATGCTGTAATGCGAAAAGGTTCTATTCAAAACCATCAGTTATCAGTAACAGGTGGGTCAGAAAAGACCAGGGTATTAATGTCGGGTGCCTATTTTAAAAATACCGGCATTATGAAAGGGGCCGACTATTTAAGATATAGCATCAGGTTGAATGTTGATCATGAACTGAATAAAAGAATTAAAGTGGGCGCCTCTTCTATGCTATCTTCTATTTTAGAAAATGTAGGTAGTGGAAGTGATCTTTACAGCAGGGCACGGCAACAAAATCCACTGGCAACTCCATACAAAGACGATGGTAGCTTGCTGCTAAATCCGGGAAACGATGCCCTTGCAGTTAACCCGCTGCTTGATATTAATGGTGGTGTTATTGACGAACGGAGAAGAAACAGGATAATCACCAGTTTGTATTTTGAAGCGAAATTGTTAGAAGGTTTGCGGTACAGAACAAATTTTGGATACGATTACCGCAATACCCGGGAGGGAGGTTTTCAACACAGCATGTCATCGCCACGAAACGGCTCTTCTTCTGCGGCCCAATATAGTGGCAGCCTGGCTTCTGGTTTTACAGTAGAAAACCTGTTGTTTTATAATAAGACTTTTAAAAACAATCATTCTCTTGGGCTTACTTTGTTGCAAAGTATACAAACAGATCGATTAGAAGTAAACAGTGCCCGTGTTGATAATATACCATACAATCAACAGCTATTTTATAACCTCGGCTCGGCTTCTAATAACCTGGGTGTAAACAGTGGATTAACTGAAAGTAAACTGCTTTCCTATATGGGAAGGCTGAATTATAGTTTTGCCAATAAGTACGCCCTTACTGTTTCTGTCAGGAGTGATGGTTCTTCTGTTTTAGCTTCCGGGCACAAGTACGCATACTTCCCTTCAGGTGCATTTTCGTGGAGGGTTTCCAATGAAAAATTTATGGATAAACTTACTTTCATTAATGACCTGAAACTGCGTATCGGTTATGGCAAAACAGGTAATTCTTCCATCAACCCGTACCAGACGTTGGGTTCACTTGCCATAACGCGTTATGTCTGGGATGAAACAGTAGCCCTTGCTTTTGCACCCAATTCTATTCCCAACCCTTTGTTGAAGTGGGAGACGACAGGCCAGGTAAACTTAGGTTTAGATTTTAGTTTAATTAAAAACCGTTTGTCAGGTACCATTGATCTATATCGTCAGCACACAAAAGACTTGCTGATGAGCCGCCAACTGCCGGTAGTATCAGGTTTCGGAAGTATCCTGCAAAACATCGGCGAAACAAAGAACTCCGGGCTGGAAATAAGCTTATCTACCGCCAATATCCTATCAGAGAAAGGCCTGAAGTGGAATTCCGGGATAAACTTTTCAACTAATAAAGAAGAGATCGTTCAACTGTACAATGGACAACAAAGCGACATTGGTAACAGGTGGTTTGTTGGGCAGCCATTAAGTGTTCATTACGATCTGCCGTTCGATAGGATCTGGCAAGAGGCTGATAAGGAGGAAATCGCCAGGTATAACGCCAATGGCCATAACTACCAGCCAGGTCTGATTAAACTTGTAGATCAGAATGGTGACTATAAGATCAATGAAGCAGACCGGGTAATTCTGGGAACTACACGGCCTAAATGGATGGGTAGCATTACAAATGAGCTCTCCTATAATGACTTTGATTTTTCATTCCAGTTTTATTCAACATGGGGCCAAACGGTAGTATTTAATAAGGCGCTTAGACTGGAAGGCCGCTGGAATGCAGTGAATGTTCCTTACTGGACGCCGCAACAACCAGGCAATACAACGCCGAAGCCTAGTGCCAACTGGGAAAACCCTCCGGATGTAGGAACGACGTATTACCAGGATGGGTCGTTTATACGTTTAAAATATGTAACCCTTGGTTACAAGCTCCCTAAGTCCGTCATCAGTCAAGCCGGTTTAAACAATGTCAGGGTCTATGTATCCGCTCAAAATCCATATTTGTATACAAAGTTCGATGGATTAGACCCTGAAGGTGGAATAGGTTATACTACTCCCAGCCCTAAAACTTTTATAGCAGGGATCAATGTAGAGTTCTAAAGCTATCTTAATTCGTTACGATTAAATTGTCAAAAATGAAAAAATTTGCATTCCTTCTAATAATAGCTTCTGCAGTGCTTTTTTCGTGTAAAAAAGCACTGGAAGAAAAATTAATTTCGGGTATTTCCTATGGTTTTTACGAAACTCCTGAAGGTATTGAGGGCGGGCTTACGGCAGCCTATACTTCGTTACGTTGGGGTTATAGCGGAGAGACCCTTCATCCCTTGCAGGAGTTGGGTACAGATACTTACCAGGAGGGGCAGGATGGCGGCCTGAAGTTAACACTGAACCGCTATCAGTCAACCTTAAATCCATCCTTCACTACCTTTTACGATTTCTGGTCGAACTATTACACCGGCATTAGTCGTGCTAATGTTGTCATTACCTCTTTAAGTAATTTAAAAGCCGGAATGACAGAAGATCAGAAGAACATTCGCATCGGCGAAGCCCGTTATTTGCGCGGCCTTTATTATTTCTATCTTGTACAAACGTTTGGAAAGGTGCCTATTATTACCAGCTTAGATTTTAGCGCTGGCACTGATTTTAAAAGGTCACCTGTTCCTCAGCTATACGATTTAATAATTTCCGACCTGAAGTTTGCTTCAGAAAAACTTCCATTAACGCAAAAAGATTATGGAAGAGCAACAAGAGGAGCGGCCCAGCACCTGTTAGCCCTGGCTTATTTAACAAGGGGTAGTGCTGTTAACGAAAACCGCGGGCAGAAACCTTCGGATTTAGATAGTGCGGCATACCTTGCTGACCAGGTTATTGCCAGCAATGTATATAAGCTCGTACCTGACTTTAAAGCTTTATGGAACATAGATAACCAGAAGAATGAGGAAGTGATTTTTGCAGTTCAATACTCTCAAACGCTTTTATACAATAATAACGTTGGTAACTGGATCCATCTTTTTTACACAATGGTTTATGATAATAAGCCAGGCATGCTAAGAGACGTACAGTATGGAAGACCTTATAGAAGAGTTCGCCCCACCGATTTTACCATGTACGACCTGTTTGATAAGAAAAATGATTCCCGCTTTTATAAAACCTTTAAAACCGTTTGGCATAGTAACAATCCCAATAATATTCCTAAATGGGCTGTGCAAGGCGGTTTTACACCTCCTGCCGATCTAGTGGGTAAACCTAAGTTCAAAGTAGGCGATACAGCTATCTGGATAACCATGGAGCGCTTGAGTCCCGGTATTAATAAAGATTCAGTCTATGCATCCCGGCCCTACTACTACATTCCCCGCGACAGGCAAACAGATGCTGAATTCCCTCAGAACTTTAAGTTTTATGACAATAAGCGACCAGCGGCAAATGAACAAAATGGAACCCGCGATTTCTTTGTTTTCAGGCTTGCTGAAACTTATTTAATTGCCGCTGAAGCCTATGGGCGAAAAGGAAATTTTGTAAAGGCTGCAGAAAGATTGAACGAGGTAAGAAAGCGTGCTGCTTATAAAGCAGGTGAGGAGAAAACAGGAGAATTCTGGCGTGTCGATGGGGGCAATTTCAATGACAGATTTAAGAGCACAGAATCTGATATGTTAGTGACGCCCGCAGGTCTTTCCACTGGTTCTTTTGTTGATTTTATGTTAGACGAGAGGGCCCGGGAAATGCACGGAGAATGTAACCGTTGGTGGGATTTAGTACGCGCCGAAAAGCTTTTTGAGCGGGTAAAAAAATATAATCCTGAAGCAGCACCTAATATCAAGCCTCTCCATAAACTTCGTCCCATTCCTCAAAATCATATTGATCGCCTTAACCCCAAAGGAAAGGTAGATGAAGAACAAAATGAAGGCTATTATTAACCTGTATGTATCGTGGCTTGTTGTCCAATAAGGGGTGGTGAGACCTAAAACTTAACAGACCTCCTGTTCTTCCTGGTACTATTCTTCCAACTAAAATAATTTTCCAGGTGTTTTTGCAACTGCTGGCCACAGGCTTGCGTACTTTATTCGAAGAACGTTTACCTTGGCAGGGCCCCACCAATAGGTGGCGCTATTTTTTTAGGTCTGTTTCACCATATTGCTCCGCTTTGCCTGGAACAACCCACAAACGTACAATTCGGCTTTTACACTTTGGTTGCTGTTGCTGGTTTTGAAATGATCATTCAGTGCAGACACTTCTGTGAGCCATTCAACACAATTAGAATCAGCTATTCCACCATCTAAAATATCGGCGTTGAGTTCGGGTGAGTTTGTTGGAATGGTTGCTGATGATCCGACTGAAAAAATAGAA
>JAQBNO010000200.1 GCA_028288485.1 Segetibacter sp. | reverse complement strand
GTGTTGTTCCCTGGTGCGTTGTACGACTGATGTGCCATCCTTTTAGATCTTTCCCGTTAAAAATCGACGTAAACCCGGCAGGGATTTGTGCATGTAAAACGCTAAAGGGTAAGGATAAAATTAGAATGGCCGTCATTATTTTCATTCGCATTATTTCAAAATTTTCGTTGCTATGTCAACATCAATCCGTTTCACTATTCACCAAATCGCCACCCACAAGTTTCCCCCACTTATTTTATTTCCATTACCACCCGTAACCCAATATCAAATCCATTTCCGGGTCCTGCTGCATGTGTCATGTAGGTTGCGTTTTTTGCATCCCCTGTAAATGAGGTGCCTTTTAAAACATGTTCTTTTCCTGATTTTCGCGGTACGGGGTCTGCAAAAATTTTTTCATTGTAGTAGTCTGACACCCACTCCCAAACATTGCCGAGCATATCATACAACGCCCAGTCGTTTGGTTTCTTTGTTCCTACGCTCACAGGAGTTTGTCCACCTAATACTGCCGTGGCAAATATTTCTTTCCATGGAATGTCATCTTCCGCTCCTGCCCTTGCTGCATATTCCCATTCAAATTCTGTTGGTAAACGATACACGCGTTTTTTATCTGTTTGATTTAGCTTTTTAATAAAAGCCTGTGCATCGTTCCAGGTAATATTTTCAACCGGGTGATTTTGTGAAGAGTCGTTTTTGAAAACAGCGGGATTGTTTCCCATTACTTTTTTCCATTGTTGCTGTGTGACCTCAAATTTTCCTATGTAGTAGGCTTTCTTAATCTTTACGGTAAAGCCCGGCTTTGCGTCTTTTTTAGCCATTTCCCTTGCCTTTTCATACATCCCTGGAGGTAATGTTTTTCGCCCCGGTTCGGGTTCGCCAACCGTTGGTTGAAATTTACCTACTACAAAGCTTCCAGGCTTTATAAGTACGAATTGCATTCCGACCTTATTTGTGAATTCATTTTTCTGTGCTGCCAGGGAGGTGGCAAAAAGTATTAATAAACCAATGGAAGTAAATATTTTTGATCTCATTGTTTCTCCTTTTCTAAAAAGGTGTTTAAACTCGTTTTATCAATCTTCAATAATGGATTTCGTAGTGTTCTTTGTGTCTCTTCGTGTACATTGTGTTCGAAAAAAGGAGCACAAAGAACACGAAGTCTCACACAAAGGGCACGAAAAGAAACGTTTTAATCGAAGGTAAACTCGTTCACTTTTTACTCTCGTTTTAACAACAAGGGTAAACATTACTTGCTTACCAAAAATACCTGATCTAAACGAACGGAAAGTAATAACGAACAAAACCGGGAAAAGCTGAATAAAGCTTAACCAGTACAAGTGAGTGACACAACGATGTTGAAAAAAGCGCTCCTGCTTGTTACAAACTTCTTATAAGCACTCCTACCGCTTCTCATCCCAGTTTGTTCTTTCTGCCCGGCCCAGCTTAAATATTTCCAGCAATTGTAAAGTAATTCCCCCGGGGATTTCCTTCGGCGAATTTGCACGTACCGTCTTTACTTCTTCAGGTGTAACTATGGATGCCTTATTACCAAGCTCGCTGCTGTTCCGTACAAAACTTAAAACGGAGGCGATCCATTTATCATCGTTACCGCCCATTGGAGGCATGATGTCCTTATAAGTTTTACCATCTACCGGTCCTTTTAAGCCGTACAACAATAGTTGGATGTTAAGAACTTTATCACCGCGTAAACGAGGCGAACCTGCAAGAGGCGGTGCCGGCATTTCGTTGCCACCAATTGTTATTCCTTTACCATCTGGTCCGTGGCAGCTTGCACATAATTGTTTAAAAATTGTTTGCCCGTTTTTAACCAGTTCCCTGTCGGCCGGGCTTAGGTTCAAAGTTCTTTGTGCCTCAGCTTCTTTTGTTTTCTGTGCTTCGGTGAAAGTTGCAAAAGAAAACTGCATCATCTGGTTGTCCTTATGTGAGGCTAGTAAGTCTTTTACAATCGCCTGTGCCTTGCCCGATTTATATTGTCGCAGGGATAACGATAACTGCACGAGAACGTCAGCACTTGGGTCGTTTTTAAGAGTCGCAAGTTTATCTATAACTTCTGCATCGTTCACTTTGATATATACCTCGCTTATCCAGACTGCCGCCTTCCTTACCTGTGGATCAGCATCGGAGACTGCCTGCATTAAAGTAGGTTTATCTATTGCATTCAATCCTTCCAACGTCCATAAAGCATGAATTCGGGCAAACTGACCGGGTCGATTTATCGAAGCATTTGGTTGACCTAAAGCAATTTTTTGCAGATCGGGAACAACAGACTTATCGTTGCGAACAATTAAAAGTTGCTGTGCATTATCGCGCCACCAGCCGTTAGGATGATTTAAATAAGTTACCAGCTTAGCAGCGGGCTCATTCAGCATGTTGGGACGAGTTTGATCACGCTTAAAATCGTCGTGCACTACCCTATAAATTCGCCCCATGCCTTTGTTTTTATAGAGTTCTTTTTGTGCGATCATTTTACCCAGATAAGAATCTGGTGTTGTCCATTCACTTTCCTGGATGATGCCATGATACATGTCCACAATATAAAAACAACCATCCGGGCCGGTATAGGTATTGATCGGCCGAAAGTTCATATCGGCGGAAGCGAGCCAGTCCTTTTCCTTATAGGCATCTTCGATATAAATTTTGCCATCGCGGTTTATGACCTTGCCTCTTTTAATAATCCTGCCTACCGGCTCGGCAATAAAATAATCTCCAGGCATATCTGTAGGGAGGCGATCGCCACGGAAAATGGATTGTCCGCATCCGGCTGTAAATTTACTTAGTGTGTTATCTGGCCTAAGTGCTTCCCTTCCTCCCTGTGCATCCAGGTTGCCGATAATAGGCCACGGTTTGGTAAATTCTTCGGTGTACTGGTCTTTAAAGTTTAAAGATCCATATGCAGGCATTTGCTGAATTTGAACTGCGGGTAGTCCGGGTCCTGCTTCTGAATAAAATAGGCGGCCGTAATTGTCGCTCGTCATTCCCCACTGGCCGATCATATTATCCACCATCGTATCAGCCCGCAGATTCCCATTACTATACTTGTACCGAAGGTTATCCCTGGTGGGATAGATCCAGTTGTCTATATTCCATAATAGCCCGCCGTTTTGATGTTCGAGGTTTCTAACATCTAATACATCATTCTTAAAAACGATCTTCTTTTCATCGGCTTTGCCATCACCGTTTGTATCCTTATAACTCCAGATATGTTGAATGTTTGTTTCCTGAACCAGCAACTGGTCACCAACCACAAGGATAGATCTTGGTAATAAAAGACTGTCGGCAAAAACAGTCCATTTATCCATTTTGCCATCGCCGTCGGTATCTTCCAACAATTTAATTCGGCTGGTTCGTTCAAACTCGCCGGTCGCATTCGCATCTTTCATATAGGTATTCATTTCGGCTACATACATCCTGCCGTTCCCATCCCAGCACAGAGCAACAGGTTCCTGCACCATTGGCTCACTTGCAACCAATTCGATATGAAAACCCGGGGGCAGCTGAATTTTCTTTATACTCTCCCCTGGCGATAAAGGTGCTACCGGGGGATTTGTATCAACAACAGCGCGTTCGAAGCTTTGAGGTTGAGACTTCTTACCGGGACCAGAACAGGAGGTAAGAAAAATGATAAAAACAAAAAGGCTTAGAAAAGAATAGATCGTTTTTAAGATCAACTTTTGAAAAGAGGAATTCATAGCAATCAATCGATGTTGGTCGTAAAAGTATAACTATTAGAATAGTAAATAAATGCAATTTTCATGAAGGTAGCTGTGCAATATAGTGTAGGCCATTTGGTAACCAGCCTCTGTACTATTATAGACATCGTTCCCGCGAACGGGACAGGTAGTCTCACTCACCTGTACTTCCATTTCACTTTTCAACAAAAAAATGGCTGTTATCTTCATTTAAAAGATAACAGCCATTGTACTTTACTGATTAATTAGGTGTTACTTCCAGATACTCTTCATCCTGGTTAGCTGCAACGATTTTATAACAAGATGATCGGGTGATTCAATTTTAATATTAGAATAGATGCGGTTAGGAAAAAATATGGCGGTCATAACAGCAGTTCCGTTATCCGCAAATAATTCAATAGAAGCATTGTCGACTACGAGTGTAAGATCAAGGTTTTCTTTGTTTAATAACCGTGGTGCGGTATGCCTTTTCGCAAAGCCTTTTTCAAAATCCACCTTTCCGGAATTGGTGCGATCGATGTAATAATTGTTCGCTGCCTTATCGAAACCTACCACCAGCTTTTCGCCTATATTATTGGAAAAGGTAAACGCAAAACTTTCTATTTTATCGGCCGTTACCTGCATCTTAAAAGGACCTGCAATTTTCCCCAGTCTTTCCCGAAGGTCGTAATTCGTTGCATCAATATTGCCCGCCGTAGCCGATGTTGTAAATAACGTTTTTAATTCATCTACAGGTTTTGAAGTAACGATAAACTTGTCCCCTATTTTTTCAAGACCCAGGTCTCTTGGAACTGTAGTAGCACTTCTCCAGCGATCTGTGGGAACAAGGTTGGCGTACTGCCAGTTACTCATCCAGCCCAGGAAGATTTTCCTGTTCCCTGTATTCGACCACGTAATTCCTGCATATTCATCAGGACCGTAATCAAGCCATCTCGTATCGGTTTGGTATGGCTTGAACGTTTTACCATCAAACTGCCCGGTGAAATATTGGGTTGCAGAACCGCCATTCGGGCCACCGGGATTGATATTTACGATTAAGATCCAAACCTGCTGACCATTATAATCTAATGGAAAAAGGTCGGGGCACTCCCACACGCCGCCATGGGCGCCAAAATCTTTACCGATCTTACTTTCTTCCGTCCAGTTTTTTAAATCAGGAGATGAGTAAAAGGTGATGTGATCCAGGGTTGCTAGGGTCATGATCCATTTTTTGCCGGCGTCGTACCACATAACCTTAGGATCACGAAAATCTCGAATACCCGGGTTTTTAAGAACAGGGTTGTTTGCATATTTTGTCCATGTTTTGCCATCGTCTAAACTATAGGCAAGGCTTTGGTTTTGAAAGGTGGCTGAACCGGCCTTTTCACCTTTCGGATCGTGATGCGTAAAGATGGCAACTAAAGGCGTTTTTCCGCCTGAGCCAAAACCTGAAGTATTGTTAACGTCGGCTACCGCGCTACCTGAAAAAATGTAACCCAGGCTGTCAGGAAATAAAGCAACCGGCTGGTGCTCCCAATAAACCAGGTCTTTACTGGTAGCATGTCCCCAGTGCATAGGGCCCCAAATAGTACTATCGGGATAATACTGGTAAAACAGGTGATACTGGTTGTTGAAATAAACCATGCCGTTGGGATCGTTCATCCATGCCTTTTGTTGCGAGAAATGGATTTGCGGCCGATGCGGTTCGTTGTACAGCCCTGCTTGCGAGCCCTGCTTTTTCGCAGAAGAGCAAGCGGCAAGCAAAGTAACGAGTACGAGATATTTTAGTTTTGTCATTATGATTATTTTGAAAAAGAGGTTATATTAACTACTAACGAAGAATTGTCTTTTGTTCCTGCAAAACCATACCAGCGGTTATTTGGAATAGTTGAATTTCGAAGCAAACAGTTACAAAAGATTCTTCTTTGATCAATAGAATTCCTAATAGTACAAGAGTGCGACGCAACAGTTGTTGAAATAAGCTTAACCGCGGGGTACAAAAGAATCAAAAACACGGCTTGTATCGCATTATTTAATACCCAGGTCTTTTTGAATTTGTTCCAGCGATCTGCCCTTTGTTTCCGGCATTACCTTCCATATAAATACGAATGCTATCATCATCATGATCGTATAAAATACGAAGGAGTAAAAACCTCCGTTCGGACTTCCTTCCACAATAATAGGGAAGGTCCACGAAATGATAGCTGCCATGATCCAATGTGTAAAACTTCCTAAAGAACCGCCTTGTGAACGAACGGAATTTGGAAAGATTTCTGAAATAAATACCCAGATAACTGCTCCTTGCGAAAAGGCAAAAAATGCAATATAACCTAACAGGTAGAACAAAACATTTTTCCCCAAAGAACCGCTGCTAAAGGCATGGGCTGTTAACCCAAGGAATACAATTAACCCCACACATCCTATCAGCAATAGCGTTTTACGGCCAAACTTATCGATAACCGTCATGGCCAAAATGGTAAATAAAAGATTGGCGCCACCAATGTATACAGGCTGCAGATAAGCATCAGCTTTGCTAAAGCCTGCCATTTCAAAAATGCGTGGCGCATAATAAAGAATAGCATTAATACCCGATAGCTGGTTAAACATTGCCAATAATACGGCATACATAATGGGCTTGCGATAAGTATTGCCCATAAACAATTTTTCTTTTAACCCATAATGTTCTAACTGGTGTTCCAATTGTATTACACCCATTGCATCGGGTTCACCGGTTTTTGCAAAAATGGCTTTTGCTTCTTCATCGCGACGGTTTAATACAAGCCAGCGCGGGCTTTCGGGAATAGAACGTAAAAGAATGGCAAACAAGGCGGCAGGTACGACCATAATTCCCAACATCCACCGCCACGAATTTTCGCCCAGGTTAATGAACAGGAAGTTGGTCAAATACGCGATAAAAATACCTGCAACGATCATTAGTTGAAAAGAGGCAGCCAACCGACCACGGACATGCGCAGGCGACACTTCGGAAATATACATAGGCCCTACAACTGAGGAAGCACCAACCGCAATACCACCAATAAAACGAAAGATGATAAACAATATCCAGATAGGCGTTAGTGCGCAACCAACAGCAGAAAGCAGGTACAGAATTGCAATTACGGTTAACACCCTTTTTCTTCCGTATCGTTGTGCAGGTGAACCGGCGATCAGCGAACCGATAACGGTACCAATTAAACTCGAAGCGACGGTAAAGCCTAACCAGCCGGAGGAGAGATTCCACAACTCCTGGATGGTTTTTTCAGCACCGGAAATAACAGCGGTTTCGAAACCGAAGAGAAAACCGCCCAGCGCGGCGATCAGCGAAATACGAATAACATAAAAAGGCACTTTAACT
>JAQBNO010000143.1 GCA_028288485.1 Segetibacter sp. | reverse complement strand
CCGTTCATCGGCATCTCTTTTCTCACCTGTAGCTTTCATCGCAGTCGCTTCCCCCTTTCCTGAAATTATTCCATCTCCCGGCAATACTGTATTTTTAATCCTATTAAATTCTTCACTTAACCATTCTATTCCAATGTTGAGTTTCAGTACTTTAGTTAGTGATCTTAAAAAGATCGCGCTTCCCGTTCTGGTAATATCGGGTCTTATTACTTCCTGCAATAATGGTGGTTCAAACGAAAATGCTATGGAAGATAATACTGTTGCATCTGCTTTAAAAGAAGACACCTCCTTCAAGGTAGAAGCAGAAGCATTTGCGGACCTACAACTACTTCGTTTCCAGGTGCCCGGCTTTGACGAACTTAGTCTCCAGCAAAAACAACTTGCCTACTATCTTTCCGAAGCTGCCCTGTGCGGGCGGGACATTATTTATGACCAGAAAAGCAAGCACGGAATCATGCTTCGCAAAACCCTTGAAACTGCCTACGCTTCATACCAAGGAGATAAAAACGGCGACGACTGGAAAAAGTTCGAAGAGTATTGCGGCCGCTTCTGGTTCAGCAATGGAAATCATCACCATTATAGTAATGAGAAATTTATCCCCGCGTGCTCCTACGATTATTTTGCATCATTAATAAAAGGTAGCGATACCAGTTCATTGCCAAAAGAAGCAGGTGAAAGCACAGAAGCGTTCCTCACGCGTATTAAACCCCTTATTTATGATGTAAAGGTTGAACCAAAGGTGGTAGACCTGAGGCCCGATATCGATAACGTGAAAAACTCTTCAGTTAATTTTTATGAAGGGGTGACCCAAAAAGAAGTGGAAGCTTTTTATTCAAAGTTCGATACGAAGGGCAATGCGCCTTCGTGGGGATTAAACAGCAAAACCATGAAGGAAAACGGGCAGATTGTTGAAAAGGTATGGAAGGTCGGCGGAATGTATTCGGCCTCAATTGAAAAAATAGTGGGTTGGCTGGAGAAAGCTGCCGGCGTTGCAGAAAATGAACAACAAAAGAAGGCACTTCAATTACTTATTCAATATTACAAAACGGGCGACCTTAAAACGTTCGACGAATATAGTATTGCGTGGGTTAACGATGTAAACAGCCGGCTCGATGTAGTAAACGGCTTTATTGAAGTTTACATGGATCCCATTGGCAAAAAAGGAAGTTATGAAAGTGTGGTTTCGATGAAAGACATGGAAACGACGAAACGAATTGAGGCAATTGCAAAACAGGCACAATGGTTTGAAGACAATTCCCCTTTAATGGAGGCCCACAAAAAGAAAAATGTAAAAGGGATAACTGCAAAAGCCATTACTGTAATTGCAGAAAGTGGTGATGCAGCACCGAGCACCCCTATTGGTATTAATCTTCCTAATTCTGAGTGGATCAGGAAAGAGCACGGATCTAAGTCGGTTTCGCTTAGTAATATCATTCACTCTTACAATATAGCAGGCGCAAAAGGAGGAACTTTAGATGAATTTGCGTTGAACGATACCGTAAAACAGCGTTTAAAGAAATGGGGCAACCTTGCTTCCGATCTGCACACTGATATGCATGAGTGTATCGGGCACGCATCAGGACAAATTAACCCTGGAGTAGCAACACCAGACAAAACGTTGAAAAACTACTCATCGACCCTCGAAGAAGCGCGGGCAGACCTTGTTGGCCTTTATTATGTAACCGATCAGAAATTGATTGATTTAGGCGTATCGCCTTCCAAAGAAGTTGGTATGGCAGGTTATGACAGTTACATGATGAATGGATTAATGACACAATTAACGCGGCTGAAGCCGGGAGAACAATTAGAAGAAGCTCACATGCGCAACCGGCAAACAGTAGCACGTTGGGCATATGAAAAAGGGAAAAAAGATAATGTAGCGGAGTTTGTGAAAAACAACGGTAAAACCTATGTACGCATTAATGATTATAATAAGCTTCGCGAACTTTTCGGAGAGTTACTGAAAGAAATCCAGCGCATAAAGTCGGAAGGCGATTACAATGCTGGTAAAAACCTGGTAGAAACTTACGGGGTAAAAGTAGACCCGGTACTTCACAAAGAAATTCTTGAGCGATATGCAAAATTAAATGTGAAGCCTTACCGCGGATTTATTCAACCACACCTGGTGCCGGTTATGGATGGAGAAAAGATTACTGATGTAAAGGTTGAATATCCCAAAAGTTTTTTTGTTCAAATGATGGAGTACGGTAAGGCTTATGCTTTTCTTCCTATACATAATTAAGAAAAATGCCGAAAAAAAGAGGTGCTCGTCTCGAGACAGCCTCTTTTTTAAAGTTTACCATTGCCGGCGTAGAAAACTGCATCTATACCGCGTGTAAAACCATTGTTTCTCCTGGCCGATAACGTTACGCCAACACGTTTATTTTTTTGTTATCGTTGCAACAGCGAACTGATGCGGTGACCACATTTTTTCGCATCGTGGACACGGTACTTTTCCTGGTCTTCCTTAAACCTGCCCATGAAAAGATGTGGCACAAGTGAGTGACACAACCGGGGTTGCCATGAAAACTTATGTCGATAACAAAAAGACGTTTCTTAAATGAAAGAAGCTTTTGCTATACCCGATGCTTTCACAAGTAACTTTGATGAGTAAGGCGTATAATGAGCATTTCATCTCTAACCATTAACCGCGGAATGTTGAACGCACTTTTATGCATAAGTGACGCTGTCTCTGGCAACTTCTTGTAAGAGACGCCATAATAAGCGTCTTTTTTTTTGGTTTGGTTTTAGTTAATAGCTCAATTCTATATCAAACTATTTATAAAACCACAAATGTTTAGAACTTATTTATTATTATTATTTCTCCTGGCCGGAACCCATATTTCTTATTCTCAGAACAAAGCGGTTGTAATACAAAATTTATGGAGCAACGAGTTGAACCCGTATAACCCGCAGGAATACCTCGATAAACTGTATACTATATTTAAAGAAAAACTGTCGGTAAAAGAATTTAGCCAGGAACCGGGAAGTTTCAAAACCCTTAGAAATGATGCAGAATGGAAGAAAAAAATTGTTGAGCAACTTAAAGCCAAAAACAGCCCGTCCGACAGCATTTATTATATAGCCTTTGCAAGTGAATTAAAACTTCCAACATTAAATTTAGGGAAGATTCTTTTTAAGAATCCACCACGAAGTTCAAAATACATTTTTTCGTTTCACATCTATAATGGTGCCGGAGACGAATTGATGGGAGATACAATCATTAACAGGGGTTGTGTAGTTAAATCAATTGACGGAAAAAAAGGAAGCGGCTATTTTTATTCAGATTATAGAAGTTTTATGGACGATATGGTATGTCATATCCAGGTTATCAGGAAGATACTTCAGGAAAAAACTTTTATCAGAAAGCAAAAGCAACTTGCACGGAATGAAAGACAATAGCATTCGTGGTAATGCCACTGCAGATACCGGTTCTTCCCATTGCTTTTTCTTTTCTTAATACTAATGTAAAGTTGTTTCTACTACGGTAATATTGGCGTTTTGTTGCAAGCCGTTTTGTTCGCTTTAACGTTAATTACATTCGAAATCAATTAAGAAAAGTGAACAAGATAATTTTGGCAATTTCGTTGGCAGTTATAGTTTTTACAAGTGCCTGCAAAAAGGAAATAACTACCAACCCCGCCGCAATAGGAAACGGCCCTTCCCCCCTTTCAGAAGCAGATCTTTTAAAAGATTCTGTTTACCTGTATTCAAAAGAAATTTATTTATGGCAGGATGTTTTGCCTTCTTATGATGCTTTTGATCCACGACAATATACAGGATCAGATGTGATTGGATCAGCAACCGGGGTAATGAATGCCATTCGCCGACTTCAACCTCTCGACAGGTTTAGCTTTGTAACCACCAAAGAAACATCGGAAGGCCTGCAAACAGGTGCAGATGTTAATTTTGGATTTTTTGTTAAAGCAGCTTCTATCGACAAAGCCGACCCGGTTGATTCTGTCCGTTGGTTTGTTACCTACGTTTACGATAAGTCCGCTGCTGGAGCAGCAGGTGTTACCAGGGGCTGGTATATCAATAAGATCAACAATACTTCCATTACGTATTCTCAATCGAGCATCAACCTGCTAAATGATGTGTTTTTTGGGAGTACCAATAGCGCTGCTTTCGAATTTGTAAAACCCGGTGGAAGCACAGCAACCAGCACGCTTAGCAAAACCAGTTTTATTTCCAACTCAGTTTTACACGAGAGTGTGATAAATGCAGGAAGTAAAAAGGTTGGCTACCTGGTTTTTAACCAGTTTTTTGGTGCACCATCCCGTACCGAACTAAGTAACGTTTTCAGCAATTTTAAATCGAAAGGAATTAATGAATTGGTGGTTGATCTTCGCTACAACCCAGGAGGTTCTACTGAAACACAGGATGCCCTCGCAAATCTGATTGCACCTGCTTCGGCTGCTAACAAAGTGATGTATAAATATGTGTTCAATTCATTGTTGCAAAAAGGGATCTTTCCCTTGCTCAAGCGCAAATCTGATTTTGCAAATGAATCTTTTTCTGAAGCAAACAATACACAAAATTTTGGAAAGACAGGTACGCTTAATTTAAGCCGGGTGTTCTTTATAGTTACAGGTTCTTCAGCCTCTGCGAGTGAATTGCTCATTAATAACCTCAAACCTTATATGGATGTTAAGTTAATTGGCGACACCACTTATGGCAAACCTGTAGGATTTTTCCCGGTTAATGTTTTCAATTATGCCATATACCCTATTTCGTTCAAGACGGTGAACAGCGCGGGAAATGCAGATTATTATTCAGGTTTTGCTCCCGATAAAATTTCTCCCGATGGCGTAAATAAAAACTGGGGCGATGTTACCGAGCCTTCATTATCCAGCGCTCTTTCTTATATCAGCATGGGTTCTTTCAGGTCGGCTGCAAGAGAAACAAGTATGTATGCACAACAAATGAAAGTGCAAAAGCAATTAGAGCCTTTAACCAACCAGTTACAGCAAAATAAGTTTTCAGGAATGTTCTTAGAGAAATAGTAAGGTGAAACGTCAAAAGTAAAACGTCAAACGGAAGGGATTACATCTCTATCTTTGACGTTTTACTTTTTATAAAATAAGTATCGGCCTAATTCTTTTGTGTTCCCTGCTTTAATTTTTTATGGCATCGGCCGTTGCGTCGCACAGCGTGTACTGAAGAACTTTTTGCAACTGCTTTTTTACTTTTTTGTAACCGTTTAGTATCGTCAAGAACGTCTCCCGATAATCGTTCGGGAGGTGCCGTCAATTGCTTTTGCTGAAGCTCCTTTTTTAAGCGGTCGCCTGCATTTATTTCTTTTTGCTCAAAAGATTTTGCTGGTACTGAGTCTTTTGTTTGAGCAAACAATATTACAGACGAAAATATCGGGAGTAACAGTAATGAAAGGCCCTTTTTCATAAACTTTTTCTGTTAGGACCCCAGAATCGAACGTTAGTTAAACTCGGGTTTGTTAAATAGAAAATGTGGTAAAGGAAAACCGGGAAAATGGGTGGTGAAAACACTGATTAAACCTCAATATTCCGGAAATACCTAAATCAGAAATAGTGTTTAGTTTGCCCTAAATAATAATGGTATCCCTCTTACGCTCCTTTATTTTCTCTTTAAGCTTTTTCAGTTTTGATCCTATTGTATCCACTCCCGTTTCTACCGTATTTTGGAGTTTTTCTCCTGCTTCATCCAACTTCTTCTCATTCACTTTTATTTCTGCATCGCAGGCGGCAAAACAAACGGAAACTGCAATCATTAAAAAGATCTTTTTCATGTTTTTTTTATTCATTGTTCAATTTCCTTGCCAGTTAGTAGCGCAACTTCTTCAAAAAAATCTGCAGGTCGACCTGCGGTTTAAATAACTGGCGATCCATTTTCTAATCCTGATTCTTTTTTAATCATGATTACCAATTGCCTTTTCAATAAAAGCTTCCGCCGTGCTTATAATAAAAACAGCAGCAACACAAGCCGTGTTACTGCTGTTTTCAAAGCTTGTTCAAACCTTATCCTTTTACGACTTTCATGTTTACGGGATCCCAGTTTATGATCTTTTTCTGAAAATAGCTGTCGTTGCAGGCAAGGGCCGGGGCCGCTGCCCTGAAACCAAAAACTGCATCCTCAACCACCGGTTTACCGGTTCTGATTGAATCGAAGAAGTTGGTAAGGTGTTCCACGTGCTCGTTGGAGCCAGGAGGTTGCTTGTAAACGACATCGGGTTTGGTAGGCCTTCTTTTGTCTTCGTCAGTATACTTTTTATTGTATTGTTCTCTTAAAGTCTCCTGCATAGCTTTAGGATAAGTAAACAAAGCATCATAGCCTCCTATGCCAGGCGCTTTAGACATCATACTGTGATGTACGTTTAGTCCATCGCCTCTTACCTCCATTGATCCTTCCTCACCGATAAATTTGATAATCTCCTGGCCGCCTGTGCCACTAATAAAATTTACCTGCAGGGTAAGTTGAAAAGCAGGATGTTCGGGTGTTTCAGGATATTGCAAAATTCCTGTCATCACATCAGGTACATCTCGTTCATCTTTCCAGTAAGAAAGCTGGCCGGATGAAAAAATAGTGGTGGGACCTTTAGAACCTGTAATAAAATGAGTACCCGACAGAAGATGTACAAAAAGATCTCCCGCAACGCCGGTTCCGAAATTTCGATAGTTACGCCACCAGAAAAACTTTTTAGGATCGAAAGGCATTTTACGGGTGCCGGCAATGTAACGCTCCCAATCAACAGTTTCCGGAGATGCATCCGCCGGCATGGTATATTGCCAGGCTCCCAATGCACTTTGCCGATCGTAAACAGCGTTTACCATGTTCAGTTTTCCAATTTCGCCTGCATTGTATAGTTCCTTTGCTTTTGCGTATACTATGCTGCTTACCCGCTGGCTTCCCACCTGCAGGATCTTGTTGCTAGCCCGTTGTGCTTCAATTACGCCTAAGCCTTCATTAATTTTATGAACCATTGGCTTTTCACAATACACAGCTTTGCCTTTTTGCAGCGCATCCTTAGTTATCCGTGCATGCCAGTTATCGCTCGACGCAATGATGACTGCGTCAATATCGTTTCGAAGGAGAAGTTCGCGGTGATCTTTAGTAGTAAAAAGGTCTTTGCCGAAAAGTTCTTTTGCATTTTCAAGTCTTCCCGAATAGAGGTCACAAACAGCCGCTAGTTCAACTCCGGGAACTTTTAGAGCGCTGTTTAAGTCGTTATGTCCCTGTATTCCAAAACCAATCACTCCAAGTCTTATTTTGTCGTTAGCCGCGATTTTTCTTTCGTAAAGCAGCATTCTTTCTTCTGCTTTTTCTTCTGCTGCAAGACTTGTAAACCGGCCTGCTGCCAATGCTAAACCTGTACCCGTAATTTGTCGTAAAAATCTCCTCCGTGAAGATTCATCGTTGTTTGACATGCATTTATTATTTTAAGAGTATCTTAAAAGCTGAGACAGTTATCGTTAGAAATTTGAAGTTAAGGAATAACGTTTAGCAAAAATCAAAAGCCGCGAATTGTTGTAAATTCTGCAGGTCTGTAAGAACAAGTTGCGATGTGTCCCTACAGACCTACTGGATTAGGTGTTCATTGTACCCCGCTGCAACCAGTTGCTCATAAGCATCCCACACTTCAGCAGGAATTTCCTGGTAAATCTGGAACCCTTTTTCGGCATACACCTTAATTCTTTGGAGGTCGCCTGCCATGATGTGAATTACCTTTTCAAGTGGTATTTCTTCAGTTGCATAATCTTCAAAAGCTATTTGCGGCGAGGTGACCACAAGCTTTTTATCGGGCCAGTGCTTTTTGAAAGTTGCATAGCTTCTACGTTCCATGTAAGGCTTCTGCACAACAATAAAACTTTGCGGGTCCAGGCCCCTTTCTTTCAGCAGTTTGCCTGTATTCGAAATATTTTCGCCGGTATTCGTCGACTTGTTTTCAATCAATATAGCTTCGGGCGGCACCCCTTTTTCGATCGCAATCTTTGCAAACAGGTCGGCTTCCGTTTCTGTCCATACGCCTTCAGTAAGACGACCAAGCCCGCCAGAAAAAACCAGGAGTGGTGCCCAGCCCTGCAGGTATAATTCTGCGCCCCGTTCGGCTACTCTAAGGTCGTGGCTTCCTAATACAAGAATTGCATCTGCTTTTTCGGGTTTGTTATTGACGTGGTGGTAATCCCATAGTTTTTTAGCTAATGCCTTAATTTCATTTGTAATCATAGATGATGAAATTAAGGAGGAATGGAATACGGGTCATCTCTTTGTGGATGGTGCGCAGCCTAGCGTAGCATTCGAGTGGTAATTCCCTGGCAATTAATTCATCTTGTTTTAATGCAGGAGATAGCTTCGTTCCCCGTCACAACGAGCAGAAGGAACTGCTTTACCTATAGCAATAACAATGTACATACAAAACTTGATGCATAAAGGTTTTTGGTACAAGTGAGTGACACAACGATGAAGCCATGAAAACGGATAGCCGGCCACCAAAAAAATTAAACAAATCAAAAACTCCAAACACAAAATGAACGGATGAAGCACTGTAATTTACCATCGTAAAAACAGCCGCGGAAATTTGACAAACAAATCAAATCTTTGCAGTCAATTTTCTAACAATTGTAATTATCACGCCAGTATGAAGAAGTATTTCATTTTAAGTTTATGTATTGCGGCTTATTGCACGGCAATCGGCCAGGTTGCCAGGCCCATCATTTCAATAATCCCTCAGCCCGCTTCTGTACAGGCAGGCAAAGGAAGTTTTATACTACGAAGTACTACTGCAATAGAAATATCGTCAGCCGATGCAGATGCACGCCGAGTTGCGGGCTATTTGTCTAAAAAACTTTCCTCCGCTACAGGCTATCCCACGCCTATAAAAACGTCCGCTACAAACCTTAATACAACCGGGAATATAAGGTTAACAATATCTGCAGATACTACACTTGGTACGGAAGGCTACCGATTGACCGTGATTCCTAATTCTGTAACTATCACAGCTTACAAACCTGCAGGCCTTTTTTACGGAATGCAGACACTGCTGCAGTTATTGCCGAAAGAAATCGAAAGTAATACAGCAGTGAAAAATGTAAGCTGGACAATTCCTGCAGCAACGATCAGCGACAAACCGCGGTTTGGTTGGCGGGGTCTGATGTTCGACGTGAGCCGCCACTTTTTTACGAAGCAGGACGTAAAAGACTACATCGACCAAATGGTCCGCTTCAAATATAACCTGCTTCACCTGCACCTGACCGATGATGAAGGCTGGAGAATAGAAATAAAAGGCTTGCCCCGCTTGACAGAAGTAGGCGCGTGGAACGTGAAAAAGGTCGGTTATTTTGGAACTTTTCCCCCTCCAGGTCCTGATGAACCAAGAGATTACGGTGGCTTTTATACACAAAACGACATTAAGGAAATCGTACAATATGCTAAAGAGAGATTTGTTAACATCCTTCCCGAAGTTGATGTTCCGGGCCATAGTCTCGCGGCTGTTGTTGCTTACCCCGATCTGTCCTGCACACCCGGAGCAGAAAAATACCGGGTAAGGTCTGGCGAAGTAATTATGGATTGGTCGCATGGTGCACCGCCTATCGCCCTTGTCGATAATACGCTTTGCCCTGCAAATGAAAAAGTGTACGACTTTTTAGATAAGGTAATGACGCAAGTAGCAGAACTCTTTCCTTTCGAATACATTCACGTGGGCGGCGATGAGTGCCCGAAGAATTTCTGGGAAAAAAGTGATGCCATTAAAGCTTTGATGCAGAAGGAAGGACTTAAAAACATGGAGGAAGTGCAGAGCTACTTCGAAAAAAGACTGGAGAAAATAGTGGAATCGAAAGGCAAGAAATTTTTGGGATGGGATGAGATCCTGGAAGGCGGACTTGCACCAAGTGCTGCAGTAATGAGTTGGCGCGGAATGAAAGGCGGAATAGAAGCGGCCAAGATGAAGCACGAAGTTGTAATGAGCCCTACTGATTTCGCCTACATAGATTATATGCAGGGTGATCCTGTAATTGAACCTCGCGTATATGCTACGCTTCGACTGAGGGATGCTTATAAGTTTGAACCTATTCCCGATGGAGTGGACCCTATTTATATTAAAGGCGGACAGGCGAATCTTTGGACTGAGCAAATCTATAATATGCGTCATGCACAGTATATGACGTGGCCAAGAGGATTGGCGATTGCAGAAGCAGTTTGGTCGCCGAAGAAAAGCCGCAACTGGAACGATTTCTTGCCAAGGGTGGAAAAACAGTTTGAGCGATTTGATATAGCTGAAGTAAAATATGCACCAAGTGTGTACGATCCCATTATCACAGTTAAAAAGGTTTCTAACGACCAGTTACAGGTTGAGTTAAGCACCGAAGCTCAAGGTTTAGATATTCATTACACTTTCGACAATACGTTCCCCGACAAGTTTTATCCAAAATATACCGGCCCGTTAAATGTTCCTAAAGAGGCTTTCTCGTTAAACGTTATTACTTACCGAAATGGTAAAGCAATAGGCAGGCAATTAAATTTCCCTGTAACCGAATTACAAAAGCGGGTAGGAAGAAAATAAAATTTAATAGGTTATTTATTTTGAAGGTGAGTGCGGCATTTATTGCTGTCACTCACCTTTTTTGTACCGTACGGACCAGGTAGGAAATCGTTAACGAGTCAAGTAGTCATAAATAGGATTCGTTGGGTGGGCCAGGCGAAGGAATATTTATTAAACATCGTTGCCACGCTCGCTTGTACTGCAACACATTACTCAGCGTGGCAGTTTACCCTGAGTTTATCGAAGAGCGCACTCCTGTAGTGAAATATTATTACTGAACCTTCTTGAATAATAAAGAATTCAGACATTTTTAATCTACATATTCTTCCCTACATTTCTATCTTTAATCCCGGAAATCAGGCATTCATCCTATGGTGTAATTGCCAGTTTTCATTGTCCAGATAAGTTTGCAGTATTAATTCGGTTATGAAAAAATTACTTTTTCTAGTTTGCATTACATTCCGGCTTTCAACGTCAGCACAGGACTTGTTCGACGATGTTCTTCCGGTTATTCATTCAAATAACCCTAAGGCCGACTATAGGATTGAAAACGACTGGACAAGGAATTCATGGGGAATTAATCCCGACGTTTCCCCCGACGTTTTGCAGGTTTACTGCTCTAACACACCTGTTTCATTTGGTTTTTATACCGACGTCGATTCCATCGTTTTCCCCCTGAAACCAGGTGAAAGCAAACAATTTTATGTGCTTACAAAAGACGGTAAGTTTGCCCTTACCGAAATAAAAGCAATACCGTATTCACCTATATCTTTTAATACCACTAATAAAAAACCTTCCTATAGCTTTTGGTATGAACCTAATATTAATAACGCTTATCTCCGGAAGTTGAAAAATGACTACGGCCTGGAGAAGTTGGTGGAAGGGAGCACGACGGAAAAGGAAAAGGCCTTGAAAGTTTTAAACTGGGTTCACAAACAGTGGCCGCATAATGGCAACAACGAACCAAAGAAAAGCGACGCGATCTCGATTTTACAGGAAGCTAAGGAAGGAAAAAACTTTCGTTGCGTTGAATACGGCATTGTAACTACTGCCTGCTTAAATGCATTAGGAATGCCGGCAAGGGTTTTAGGCTTAAAGACAAAAGACGTAGAAACAACAGAGGCTGGTGCAGGTCATGTATTATTGGAAGTTTATATGAAAGACTACAAAAAATGGGTCTTACTGGATGGCCAGTTCGACATCATGCCGGTTCTTAACCATGTTCCCTTAAACGCTGTGGAGTTCCGCCATGCTATAGTAAATCATTATGACGACCTGGAATTACAAAGCTTGTCGGGAACCACCAAAAGAAGATATGTGAATTGGGTCTTCCCTTACCTGTATTATTTCGATGTTAATTTTGATAACCGGCAATCTGAAAAGCTGGTTCGTCAGCAAGTAAAGGGAAAAACGAGCCTGATGCTTGTACCGCAAGGAGCAAAGGAACCAACAGTGTTTCAAAAGAGATTTTTGATAACTTATTGTGCTTATACAAATTCATTAGCCGATTTTTATGCAGCACCTTCGTTTAATACTTCAAATTAAGAGATCCCGTTTTTTTTATTTATAGAACCGATCTAAGCCTGTAAATCATCCTCATAAAACCAAAGTCAACTCAAAACGCAATTCAACTAACAATAGTTCCAACAGTCCCAATTTGGGAAAACAAACCGGATTGTTTATAATAAAAGCACTTCTTTCGCGTTAAGTATTTTTTAAGCTGCTACTTGAATTGCCGGTGTAGAAACGCTTTTCGGGTAGTAAGGCAACACTTTTTTGGTTTCGATCAATAAATAAGCCTTTGCTATTAAAAACCTCAAACTTTTTCCCGAACTATTAAAAGGACCATTTTTGGAATATATTTGACGCCATGAAAAGAACACTTTTATATAAATCGCTGCAGTTACTTCCTCTTTTTGCATTTCTTTCTATTGCTTGCAATAGTGGGCAATCGGGCGAAGAGAAAAAACAGGATAGCGTGTCAGCTAACGGTTCAGGTGAACCGGTTGCAAAAAAAGGAATCGATACCGCTGCTTATGATAAGATCCTAAACGCGCTGGCTAATGGCGACACTACCGGTAAATGGCCCGCAAAAGCTCCTTATCCTCTTGCAGGCGCGGTTTTACCCTATAACCGCATTGTTGCTTATTATGGCAACCTGTTCTCGAAAAAGATGGGCATTTTGGGAGAAATACCTAAAAATCAAATGCTTGCAAAGCTGAAGGGTGAAGTAGCTAAATGGCAGGCTGCTGATACATCAATTCCTGTTATTCCCGCACTTCATTATGTTGCTGTTACCGCCCAGGGAACGCCACAGAAAGATGGAAAGTACCGGTACCGGATGCCTTTTAAACACATAGATACCATCGTGAATTGGGCAAACGAAATAAAGGGATTGGCGTTTGTTGATATCCAGGTGGCACACAGCACTGTCAGGGAAGAAGTGCCGCTGCTCGAGCATTATCTCAAAATGCCAAACGTGCATTTAGGCATCGATCCGGAGTTTTCACTTAAACAAGGTGAAGTGCCGGGCACTAAAATCGGCCATTTTACTGCAGAAGATATTAACGACGCGGTAGACTATTTAGCCGATATTGTTAGAAAAAATAACATCCCCCCGAAAATTTTGGTTGTTCACCGGTTTACCCAGGGCATGGTAAAAGGCTTTGAGAATATAAAGAAAGTTCCCGAAGTACAAATAGTTATGGACATGGACGGTTGGGGTGATAAAATTTTAAAAAGGTCGACTTACCTGCGTTATATTAAAAAGGAGCCAGTTATGTTTACCGGTTTTAAATTGTTTTATCACAACGATACCAAGCAAAAAGGCCTGGGGGAATTGTACAAGCCGGAAGAGCTGTTGAAGTTTACACCGAAACCTATTTATATACAGTACCAGTAAGGGTTTTTTAACCACCCCTGAATATTTGTAAAAACAAGTTTTTACAAATATTCTGTCCTCTCCTTGAAAAGGAGGGGATTCTTTTTTTAAGCCCTAATAGTTTTTCACATTTCTACTAATTGCCTTGCTGCATGCTTGTACTCTGGTCGAAAGGATCTTAATCACTTTTTTACCATTGAACATGTGATCATCGCTGCAACAGTTGCGCAAAAGGCTATTCCCAGATCTTTTTGGGCGTCCCGGATATCTCCCAGTGAAGCCAGGTAGGCAATGCCTTCTGCACGGAAAAACACATCTGCTACCAACCTGAGGTCTCGCCTTGTTAAAGATCTCACGGGTTAGGGTTAGATAAGCAAGTTCAACAATCGTTCTATTGACATCCCTTTTATTAAACAGGTATGGGGTTAAAGTAGACCCGACCGGACTCGAACCGGTGACCTCTTCCATGTCAAGGAAGCACTCTAACCAACTGAGCTACGGATCTGTTTGAAGTGGATAATGCGGCTTTAAAGAACTGCAAATTAAAAGGTTTCTATTTGCAAAACCTACCAGATGAGGAAGTTTAATTAAAAAGATACAGATGAACGTACTGCGTCGCAACGATCACTAATCGGAGTTACTTCAGCCGGTAGCATACACATCCCAACAAATAACAGCTTTGTTCCCACCTGTAAAAAATAAAATACTATTCAACTTTTTGCCGTTACTGTTGTTCTTAGCGGAATAGCTGAGTGTGTGCAGGAGACCCGGTTATTATAACTACTATTGCTTTCTCCATCTTTGTATATAGCTTTATTGATTATTCCTCATCATTCTACCCTTGCACCTTATGAAACGACTGCTTTCGATTAAGAATTTATTACTGCTTATTTTTCTCCTGCTGCATCTTGCGCCTTTTGCACAAACTGCAACTGAAAATTACCCCATAGACTCTGCCTCTGTTGAACATCCGAATGTTGCAAAGGGTGAAGTATTAAAATTTACTTTTGCCAATTCGAAAATCTTCCCCGGTACATCAAGAGATTACTGGATCTATGTTCCTAAACAATACAATCCCACTAAACCTGCATGCGTTTATGTAAACCAGGACGGCATACAATGGAAAGCGCCGATTGTATTTGACAACCTTATCGACAAGAATGAAATGCCAGTTACCATTGGCATTTTCATCACTCCGGGTCGTGTTAAGTCACCGAATGCAACGACAAGCCTTGACCGTTTTAACCGCAGTTTCGAGTATGATGGGTTAGGAGACAATTACGTTCGCTTCCTGCTGGAAGAAATTTTTCCCGAGGTGGAGAAACAAAAAACAAGCGATGGCCGACAGATCAGGCTTTCTAAAAATGGTAACGACCGGGCAATTGGTGGTTCAAGCAGCGGCGCTGTTTGTGCTTTTACAGCAGCCTGGGAAAGGCCACACGAATTCTCCCGCGTTTTTAGTGCTATTGGCACTTATACCGGCCTACGTGGCGCCGACCGCTACCCTATTCTGGTCAGGAAGTATGAGCCAAAGCCCATCCGCATCTTTTTACAGGACGGCACAAACGATTTGAATATTTACGCCGGCGACTGGTGGAAAGCGAATGAAACAATGGAACGTGCTTTTACATTCGCTGGTTATGAAGTAAACCATATTTGGGGCGAAGGACAGCACAACGGCCAGCATGGAACCGCCATCTTCCCCCAAGCAATGAGATGGCTCTGGAAAGACTGGCCAAAACCAGTAAAAACAGGAGCTACCAAAAACCAGGTGTTAAGTGATCTCCTGATCCCCGGCGAAGATTGGGAAGTGGTTGGAAAGGGTTACACATTTACCGAAGGCACAGCAGCTAACGCCGCGGGTGAAGTTTTCTACCAGGACATCCCAAACTCTAAAACCTATAAAGTTGGTTTAGACAACAAACTAATTACCTTACCCCTGTATGCTAAAAAAGCAAGTGGAGAGGCATTTGGTCCTGATGGAAAAAGGTATGTGGTAGCCGGCGAAACAAAACAGATTTTAAGCTTTGATGCGGCTGGAAAAGAAGCCGTTTTTGCTGATGATATTATCGGCAATGACCTCGTTGTAACGAATAATGGAAACATGTATGTAACTGCACCAGATGGTTCTGAAAAACCCAGTAAGCTTTTTCTTATTCGGCCGGATGGTCAAAGAACAGAAGTCGACGCCGGCTTAAAGTATGCGAACGGCCTTACACTTACACCTGATCAAACCCAATTATACGTTACCGAATCTGCTACCCACTGGGTATGGGTTTACCAAATTCAGCCGGACGGGACCTTGGGCTATAAGCAACGGTATGGGTGGCTCCATGTTCCCGACAGGCAGGAGAATGCGTGGTCAGACGGGCTGAAGTGTGACACTGCGGGTCGTGTTTATGTTACTACGAATATTGGCATCCAGGTGATGGATCCGTTGGGCCGCGTAAATGCAATTATTCCTTTACCTACAGGGCAAGCATCAAATCTTTGCTTTGGTGGAGCTGGTTTTAATACGATTTATGTATCTGCCAATGATAAAGTTTATCGGCGCAGGTTGAATACACGCGGCGCTAATTCGTTTGAGGCGCCTGTTAAACCTGTGCCTTCCAGACTTTAAAATCTGTTTCGTACCCTGGTTGCAACCTCGCTTAACCTCATGTCAAAGGCTCGAACCGCAGCGCTTTGTTATTGTAAACGTACTTCACCCGCTTTTTTTAAAAACTGCTTGCATGTTTTTGTCCCGACTGTCGGTGTCCGTGCTTGGCATCAAACGGGCTGATGTCCTCATGCAATAAATGGTGTCGGAATAACTCATTCGATTATCTCTTTTATTCCAAAACCTGAAGTCGCGATCATTACCCTTTTTTTGCTACTGGTTGTATTAGGCAGAACAGCAAGCTTACCAGCAATACGCCGTCGGTGTAATCGGCTTTGATGTTACTGGTGTCGATTGTTTCATCACGTTGAAACTTTCTTTCAAAAACTCATAGCGTTGCGCCATGAGTTTTTTATACGAAGTATATTTATTTCTATTTTTTCTTCATAACCAGGGCCGTTC
>JAQBNO010000040.1 GCA_028288485.1 Segetibacter sp. | reverse complement strand
TGTAAAAATGGAGACTCTCACGATTAAGATCATTTGTAGATCTTACCTCTGTTGCTAAAAGGTCTTGACCTTGTTTAACGCACTAAAGTTTATAACGTACCCACATCTAATGCTATGATTCTTCTCTATAATAGACAAGAATCGTAGCATTAGTAAAGCATTTTGTAGTTGCAGTAAAGTGTTTTTCAGAAGCGTTTGCGTAAAAAAAGAATTAATGTAAAAAGTTTGTTCACATCAGTTATTTATAGTTGTTTAGTGTTCAATTCATCTGATCCTACAAAAGCTAAAACCAAAATTCAATGCAGAAAATTAAGCACCTGGTTATCGTTGCGATAACCCTATGTACTCTCATGCTGTTCGCATGTCAAAAGGAATCAAAAGTAACTCCTGTGGAACAGCCAACTACTGCTGTTTCAAGCAAAATCTCGAACGACTTTGAAGTTGCAAAACAAAACTGGAATTCAAACGTAGGGAGCCTGGTAAGAATGCAATCTTTCAAAGCTGTCGGCACTATTAAATCAAATGCTGAAAAAGAAGCAATGATGAACCAGATTATGGCCGATGATGCTATGGCTGCTTATGGTAACATCCTTGATGAAAGCAGTATGAATTTAAAAACGGTAGGGGAATTGCAACAGGAAAATTCGACTACCAAAGAGACAATGCGTACGTACCTTCAACAGCAATTAAACGTTGGTGATCTTGTTGTTGATGTTCTTTGGGAGAGTAAGTCGAAGTCTTTTACATCTAAAACCATTATACACGACGACGCTATAGCATGGGACAACCTGCTTACCAGTTCTATCATGATGGATACAAAGCCAGTAATCACCGTAACCCCTTCAGAAGAGATCGCAGCAAAGGCAGATCCTGCGGCTGGATCGAGAGTTGGGGGAAGTGCTATTACGGCTGCATATGCAGCATGGTATAGGCAAACGTATAGCTGGGTCGGTAACTGGATCTGGGGTAGTAAGCGTGGCGATATGGGGGAAACAACCACCATACATTGTTACAGTAACGGCCGTGTGTATAGTACCGATAGAAGTGACTGGGCTAATATGGCTTTAGGCAGTGCAAGATCCGAAAGCAAAGTACTTGTAAATAGCGGAAGCTATGGCAAAACACAGTATGCCTTAGGTATTGCCACTCCTTTTGCTTCTGTTTCTTTCAACAACAGTAACTGGAAGGTGGAAGTAGGCGGAATAGGATCATCAATGGTTCGAAACGGCACACACACACTTTATCCATGGTAATTTTAAAATAATCAGAACAAACGTTCTACGCAAATTGATGAATTGAAAAAACGACTGTCCCACAAGGACAGTTTTTTTTATTTCGGAAATATTAGTTGTCATGAATGTGGTGTGTGAGAGGTGCCACTAACCGTGTTTCCTTTAACCCCTGCCTGTTGCAGCACGTCATAAATCATTATTGAACACTTCGAAGATTGCCGCAGCAAAAGTTTTAAACGTTGAATAAAGCAGATCGGTACAAGTGTGCGACGCAACGATGCCCAATAGAGATTTAATTGCCGGAAAACAAAAAAGCAATATCGATGAAAACGATGACTGGTGGAAAGGATTTCTGATGATAATTTTCGAGACTTAGCCGAAAATAAAAAAGCCTTAATAAATACCAATTGCCGTTATGGGGTCCCGGTATTCATTAAGGAGTTGATTATAGACCTGGTTTAATTATTTATCTGGTTATTACCATTTGCCTGCTTTCAATTTGTTTTCCATCTACACGCAGAACATAAGTATAAGTGCCGGCGGCAAAAATGTTAGCGCCCATCTCGATTCGGTTAACGCCCTTTGACAAATTATTAAATGTTTTTACCGCTTTCCCGTCAATGGCATAAACAACAATGATCGCAGTTTTTGCAGATGAAGGAATAGTACAAGTGATAATTGATTTTCTATTAAATGGATTGGGCGAATTTTGATCAAGTTTTGCTATTGCTTCAGCCCCTGTATATGTTTGTTGTGATAAAGAAAGTCTGGAAATCGCCAGTTCAATATCTTCCAGTCTTTTTTTCAATATTTCATTGTCTGCTTTTAGCATGTTCACCTGCTCTTCTGTCTTAAGGCGCTGTTCATGTTCCTCCTGTAGAGCTTTGGTTAATATTGGCACCATGCCAATATAATTTACAGTTTTATACAAAAAAGGTTTTTTTAAGTCTTTTGTTTTATCTGCAGTGTTTTGTACAAGCTCCGGAAAAATGCCTGCTAAGTTTTGAGCCAGGTACCCATATTGCTTGCCCTGCGAGAGGTTCATGGAGCTATATTCAGGCTTAAAGCTATAAGAATGTACTCCAATTTTCATTACTTTATCCAATGCACTTGAAAGGGGCTTAACATCCTGTTTCAGGCGTTCGTCTGAGGGTTGGCTAAGAGTGCCTGTATAAATAACATTGCCACTAAAATAGCCCGCCACATTTTGGTTGGTAACTGGAGCAATTCCCCAAAAAGCATAATAAACGGTTGGTGACCCGACGTAGGTTGAAAGAATTCCATTACCACCTGGATTGGCAGTACTGGCAAAAACTGCATTGTAAGATGTATCAGGGGTTCTTACCGTCAGTTGGGCATTCTCCGGATTTTCATTTAAACCTAACACCATCCTGTTGCTTGAATAGGTTCTGCCACGGAAGTAACCTGCCCAGTCACTACCGCTGCTGGAACTTCCTATGCTGCCGTACACGCCGTAATTATTACTTCCGCCAGGTCCACTTGCAAATCCCCACGTGCCGATGTTAGTGCTATTGCCTCCTGTCGCGGTAAAGGTACCACCGTAGTTCACCACAGAGGTTGATGCAGAACTGCTTATTCCCGTATTGTTATTTCCAGATCCGGTTGCAAGAAACTCACCTGCTGTTCTCGAACTCCCCGGGGCAGCACCATTCACAAAAGAACGAACACCAAATTGAGTTGTATTGGTGCTGGAATTGGTTACGTAAACCGAATTAATGTTTGTGGTGTTCCTGATATCCAGCTGTGCCACCGGCGATGATATTCCGATTCCTATACTACCTGTTGATTGTTGTAGCGTTAATTGGCCGGCATTAAAATCAAAGTTTCCTGTACTGCCTACTTTTAGCCTTTCCTGCCTGTTACTGCTGTTGGTGCCCGTGGAGAATGAAATTCTTGCAGGAACATTGCCGACACTGGCAGCACCGTCAGCGAAAAAATCAACAGCTGCAGTATTTTGAAAGCCAGATCCATCATAACCAGAAGCCAAAAAGGAGCCAAGGTAGTCGTTGGCAGCAATAACAGTAGGCGCGGTCAATGTGCCGCGTGAGCGTCGTGAGATCACTACCGGCCTTGCATTAAAGGCATTAGATGCCATCGACAATATAAAGTCGGAGTTTCCGGAAGTGGTTTCACCAAAACCAGTAAACAAAGGAGCTCCCCCGGTAATCCATTTGACTGACGGAATACTGCCACTGCTTTGGATAGTAAGGATATTTGCAGGGCTCACAGTACCAATTCCGACTCTTCCGGCCTGGGTAATAAAAATACGGCTGGTATTATTAGTGACAATATTGAGTGGGAAGTTATTGAGACTTCCCAATTTTTCGCCCCCGACCAGGTTGTTACCCGGTAATAACCATTGAGCCTGGGCCAATGCAGGAACCACGGAAAAAATAAGTACATAGAGTAACAAGACATTTAAAGTAGAAATTGTTGTTTTCATATATGCAATTGAACGGTTTGAGTAATCAGGTAACGTGTAAAGGAAATGTGCCGATCTATGTAATTGGGCGCCATTGGAAAGTCTTGCCTTTAGTTGACACAAGCGATAAAAAGAATTGATATAGGATTTTCAGTATACAGTTGTATCCCGGATAAAATTCCTGTAAAAAAAGCTGCATTTCTCATGCTAGTGCAGCTAAATGGGTTTTAACAAAGGCGCAAGTATTTTAAGAGGGACGAGTGATTTTGGCGGGAGGTTGCGTCGCTGTAATTTTTTTATTTGTTTAATTCGAGCAAGACCTACTTCATCTCGCCTTTTCCCACGGCCTCTTCCGCAAGCTTGAAAAAGGAGAGATTAAGATTTTTATCAGGCCAAAATTTTGATTCGGATATCCTTTTTTAAAGAGAATTTCATCTCCGGTAATTCAATGCCGGGGTAATTACCGTTTTATCGGTTCATCAATCGAAGCGTTTAACAGCCCATTTACAGTTTTCTACAGAATTGCTTCAGAACCGGTGTGTAATGTTGTATAGTAATTAAAACACTCAACAAAAAATTTATAGAGATGACAGTTAAACAATCTGTAGCAGTAGTATTATTAAGTGCAGCTACTTCAGTTGGAAGTATGTGGGGATATGGAAAATACCAGCAATCTCAACCGGCAGGAGACCGTCTCCCAACCATTTCTTCCCTTTTTAAAAATGCCGCTTACACCGGCGAAAGTGCAGTTTCAGGTCCGATGGTAGATTTTGAAAAGGCAGCAACTAAAGCGGCTCCGGCTGTTGTTCACATTAGAACAGTTACCAAGGCAAAACAGGTAGCAGTTGATCCCCGCATGCAGGACAATCCCTTCAAGGATTTCTTTGGAGATGGCCTGGGCGATATGTTTGAACAAAGGGGTAACCCTGCCCAGCCTCGGGCACAACGGGGTTCAGGTTCAGGCGTTAGCATTAGTGAGGATGGTTACATTGTTACAAATAATCACGTAATAGATGGTGCTGATGAATTACTGGTTACCCTAAACAATAAAAAAGATTACAAAGCGAAATTGATCGGGAAAGATCCAAGCAGCGACCTGGCCGTAATTAAAATTGAAGCTGACAATCTTCCATACTTATCATTTGCCAATTCTGATGATGTCCATCTCGGGCAGTGGGTATTGGCGATAGGTTATCCTTTGAATCTCGAAACAACGGTGACTTCCGGTATTGTTAGTGCAAAATCCAGAAGTATAGGCATCAACAGCCGCCAGAGTAAAAGTGCCGTAGAAGCATTTATACAAACTGATGCTGCTGTAAACCCCGGTAATAGCGGTGGCGCATTGGTTAATACCGATGGTAATGTTATTGGTATCAACAGCGCAATTGCATCGCCCACCGGGTCTTATGCAGGATATGCCTATGCTATCCCATCGAACATGGTACAAAGAGTAGTAAACGATTTAATTAAATACGGTGCTACTAAAAGAGCTTACCTCGGCGTAATGTTTGGAAACGACCAGATGACCGAAGAAGATCGCAAAAAGAACAATGTAAAAGAAGGCGAAGGTGTATTTGTAATGGATGTAGCGAAAGGAAGTGCTGCTGACGAAGCAGGTGTACAAAAAGGTGACTTTATTACCAAAGTAAATGGTATCGTGGTAAATACAGGAACAGAGATGGTAGAAAAAATCGCAGCAATGCGCCCGGGAGATAAAATAAGCCTTACCTACCAACATAATGGGATCGAAAAAACAGCGTCTGCTACTTTAAAAGGATCTTCAGGAACGTATGAAAGCGTAAAAGAGCAAGTTGTTGAGCAATTAGGAGCAACGTTCGAAAGCCTCGAGAAAAGCAAGGCCGCCCAACTCGGACTTCAGCCGGGTGTTGTGGTAAAAAGTTTAGGACAAGGTATCTTAACTGAGCAAACAAGGATTAAAGAAGGGTTTATTATTACCAAAGTGAATAATGCCAGGGTAAGCACTGTAGATGAGCTGAAAGAAGCATTGAAGAATGCAGGAAATAGCGCAATCATCACAGGTGTGTATCCGGGCCAGCCACAAACCGAATATCAATACGCTTTAAACGACTTGCAATAGAAGTTTGGTTTGATAGTGATTTCATGTTTTGCGGTTTAGTTTCCCCCGCCCGTACTGGGCGGGGTTTTTTATTAAAGTGAAACGTTCGTCAAATGTCCAAAAAGCTTTTTTCAGGTTTGCCGTTTCACCTTTGATCTTCCACATTTCACGTTTCACAATTGCTGTAACTTCTAACATAAATTTGCGCCGATGAAAGTCCTTGTAATTGAAGATGAGATAGGTTTACAACAATCGATACGTAAATACCTCGAGTACCAGGGTTATGTGTGCGAGACTGCAGGCGATTTTGTAACAGGAATGGAAAAGGTTAACCGGTTTAGTTATGACTGCGTAGTTGTCGATATCGGGTTACCTTATGGCAGCGGTCTCGGCATTGTAAAAGAGCTGAAAGAGATTAAATCTAAATCAGGTATTATTATTATTTCGGCAAAAAACGCATTGGAAGATAAACTAACGGGACTTGAACTAGGTTCCGACGATTATCTGACAAAGCCTTTTCATTTATCGGAATTGACTGCACGGATTAATGCAATTATCAGGCGACGAAATTTCGGCGGAAGTAAAATAACCGAGTTCAACGAAATAAAGCTGGATGCCGAGGCCCAACGTGTAACAGTAAATGAAAAAACGGTTGACCTCACCGAAAAAGAATATCAATTGCTCGAATACTTTATTGCCAACCAGCGCCGGGTACTTACAAAGGCGGCAATAGCAGCGCATATCTGGGGCGATGAGTATGACCAGGTAAGCAATTACGATTTTATTTATACCCATATCAAAAACCTTCGTAAAAAGTTGATAGATTCAGGTTGCAGCGACTATATAAAAACAGTGCATGGCACCGGTTACAGGTTTACCGATAATTGATTTTTTTTATGGACCCGGCTTTGCGAACTTTACTTAACATCGTTGCGTCGCACTCTTGTACCTGCAGAAATTATCTTCAACAATTTCTTGTAATAACAAAAAGCTTTTCAATTGTTATTAATGTATTTCGTAGTGGTCTTTGTGGTCTCTTCGTGTACTTCGCGTTCCAAAGGAGCACAAAATACACGAAGTCTTACACAAAGAGCACTAAGAAAAAGGCACGGTTTTAATTCTGTTTTTGACTTCCCGATAACCAAAACACTTCCGATAATGGATCTGTTATAATATAAAGAATTCCACTCATGCGGTTACTTACAAAAACAACTTTATACTTCCTGGTGGCCATGGTGCCTTTACTGGTTGCCGGCGGGTTTTATTTATACCGCCAATTCAGCAAGGAACTGAATAATAAAATGGATGAAGAACTGCTCACCGATGAATTGCAATGGGTACGATACCTGAAAACTGAAAGTGATAACGGCACATCCTTTATTTTAAAAACCCCTGAGCTTTCGATTTACCCCGTTCGCGACGGCGTTACTGCTTATCCAACCATCCGGGATGCCGAAGGTACCATTGAAAATAAAAAAGTTCCTTACCGACAATTAACCCATGTCGTTCCAATTAACGGAATTCCTTACCTGATAGCCATTCGCAAATCGCAGGAACAAAAGTCGGCCATGGAAGCAAACGTCACCCGCATTATGCTACTTGTTTTTGCAGGCCTGTTTGTGGCGACGTTACTTTTTAATTGGCTCATCAGTAAAAGATTGTGGAAGCCATTTCGCCGTTCACTCGAGAAAATCAGGAAGGCCGAGTTACATAAAATGGAAGCTGTTCATTTTGAAAATACAAACATCGAAGAGTTTAATGAACTAAATGCTTCGCTGAATACCATGGCTGGTAAAATTCATCACGACTATATAAATATGAAAGAGTTTACCGAAAATGCCGCCCACGAAATGCAAACCCCATTAGCAGTTGTACAAAGCAAAATGGAATTGTTACTGCAGGAAAGTAATCTTAGCGAAAGGCAGGTAGAATCTATTATGGAAGCAAGTACGGCATTAAGCGGTTTAAGCAAATTGAACCAGTCGTTGTTATTATTGGCAAAAATTGAAAACAACCAATACCAGGCAAGTGAAGCGATTGGTTTAGCGGATACGACCAAAAAATACCTGCAACTTTTTAACGAGATCATTAAAGACAAACAAATTGTTATTGAAACTGATTTTTATTCAGGTTTCAGCTTACACCTTCATCCATTGCTGGCAGAATCACTGGTAAGTAACCTTGTGGGAAATGCGGTTAAATATAATTACCCGGGTGGAAAAGTGAGCATCTCAATAAACGAACAGCAATATCGCATCAGCAATACCAGCAAGATGCCACCTATAGACCCGGGACAATTATTTAAACGATTCAATAAATCTAAAAATACCGACAACACTTCTAACGGTCTTGGCCTTGCTATAGTTAAAAAGATCTGTGATACCCATCATTTGTCGATTACGTATCATGCTGAAAATGGTTTTCATCATTTTACTCTTGAAAAGAAGTGACTTGTGGTAAGTAATGCAAACAGAAAAGCCTCACCAAAATGAGGCTTTTTTGTTGCAATCTTGAAACAAATAAGAAGTCGGCCTTATGTAAAACTTACTTTTTCGGAAAGTTAGGGTCTGCTTTTACTTCGTTTAATTGTTGCGTATGACGATTGGTATGAGAAGAAATCAGCAAGATCAACTGGTACGCGTCCAAAGTTCCCATCGGCATGGCGGCAACATGATTACGCATATCTTCATTGCTCTCATTAACAAATTTGATTAGCTTTTCACGTGACTCTAAAAAAGAATCGAGAGCCTCCTGTGTAGACTTAAATGGGATGTTTTCAGGTTTAAGTGCCTCAGGAGCCTGTGCTTTATTTGTACGGTCCTCTACACCTTTAATTAGCTGTTCATCGGTCATTTTTATTTCGCTTCTTTTTTCCGGGTTTGGGGGCAATTTCAATGCGCCTTCTACCATAGTCCAAAGACCTTTTTCTGACATTGCTATATGCTTTACGCAGTCTTCAACACTCCATTTGTCTGGTGCAGCTTTAAATTTTAACTGGGCTTCATTTAAACCTTTTACTGCATCAAAAACAGCCTGCTCGGTATCCTTTAAAAACTTAGTGGCAAAGTCTTTTTCTTTTTTTGATAGCGGTTCATAGGCTGTAGAAAAAGAAAGCATTAGTAATGTTGGTAGAAATAACAGCATCCTTTTCATAAACAAATTTTACAGATAAATTATTAATCGCTTGTATAGCAGGAAACAATATAGAGCTATTCTTAAAGGATGTCAAGTAGTACGGAAAACTTCACCAAATAATTACAGGAACAACTCCTTCTGCCTACGATAAGTGAAAAAATCTAAGCTGAGAAACGGGTTCATACGTGTTGCAAAGGAAAAAATAAAATAAGTCGAAGCAAGCAAAACTGTTAAACGGAGCGTCGCAAGCAAAGCGCAAAAGGATTACCTGTGCCGGTAACATTATCCGTACATCGAATAAGAACGGGTTCAAGATCAGCAGCATTTCGTGGCGCTACCCATTCTTGTGCAAATGCAATTGCAAATTCGAAATTTTGGCAGAATTTAAGTTTGCGCTTAGTAGCAAATCTTATACGACCTGTTGAAGCGAAGGAACTTTTTTAGCCAGCCAGCTTGTTTTTACGGGCACCAACCAGTTATTCAAAAGCTCTTCTTTTGTTTGAACCAGGTTATTGAAATAGATGGTATCACCATTTATAAAGTTATTTTCAACAGCGTACTTTAGTTGGGAAAGTGGTAAAAGTTGTACTTTGTCTTTAACCAGGAACGCAAGATTTTGACGGTTAAACATTTCAACCTTAAACTTTTCTTCAATTGCTTTAATTAATCGCACGCTGCTATCGGTGCTGCAGCCACTTACCCCTGCCTGTGTTTCATCGGCTATTAAAACAATAAACTGGCCGAATAAAAGATTTGCATATCCTTTTACCTGTGCACCATGCGATTGCCATTTTTCTATAAACTCATTCAACATATCTTCTATTTCGAGTGCTTCGCTCATAAAAAACAAACGGCTCGACTGGTAAATCCAAACACGGGAGTGTGCATGAAAATCTTCCGGGATGAGGTGTGTATATTCCAAATTCATGTATAACAATTTTTAATGTTCAATTTCCAATATTCAATTCTCGGACTGTGCTGTTTACTTAGACAATAGTTCTTTGTTAGCCGGCTTTAAAAACTTTATTCTTCGTCTTTGTCCAAATGGATCCATTCCGACAACGATGTAATCAGTGGTACAAAAAGCTGGTCGGCAGTTTGTTTTTCAAAATTCTACCGAGCGCAAAATTACATGTTATAACAAATAAATCGGTAAGTGAAACGTATGTAAGACTGTTAAGAAAACGAGGCTAAATACTTGCCGCTACAATTTCTGCCACATCCATTACCGCAACTTCATTTTCCTTTTCTTTATTTTTTACGCCGTCGGTAAGCATTGTATTGCAAAACGGGCAAGCCGAGGCAATAACGGTTGCACCTGTTCCAACAGCTTCGGTACTTCTTTCAACATTTACGTACCGGTCTCCTTTTTCTTCTTCTTTAAACATTTGCGCTCCGCCGGCTCCGCAACATAAACCATTGCTGCGGCATCGTTTCATTTCCACAAGATCAGCATCAAGGGACTCGAGCACTTTGCGGGGAGCTTCATAAATATTATTCGACCTGCCCAGGTAGCAACTATCGTGATAAGTTATCTTTTTGCCTTTAAAACTGCCGCCTTCTTTTATTTTTATTCTTCCTTCATCTAACAATTCCTGGAGTAGCTGCGTATGATGGATTACGTCGTAAGAGCCGCCTAATTCGGGGTATTCGTTTTTCAAGATGTTGAAGCAATGAGGACAAGCCGTAACAATTTTTTTAACCTTGTAGCTGTTGAGGATCTGAATGTTATTGTACGCCGTCATCTGAAAAAGAAACTCATTGCCTGCTCTTCTTGCAGGATCACCCGTGCAAGCTTCCTCTTTTCCAAGAATCGCGTATTTAATTCCCGCATGATGTAAAATGGTTGCGAAGGCTTTTGTTATCTTTTGTGCTCTCTGGTCGAAGCTTCCCGCGCAACCGACCCAAAATAATATTTCAGGGGTTTCGCCATTTGCTACCATTTCAGCCATCGTAGGAACGTTCATCGTTAGCCATTTTTTCCAAAAATAGCGTAAAAGAAAATGATGGCGCGGGGGTTTTCGGAACGTGCTTATATATTCCGGTATACTACAAGTACTGCATGTGATTTTTGTATTAATAATGTTTTCACCGATTTGCAAACCAATAGTTGCTGCCACCATCTTACAAATGAAAGGAAACCATGCCGGCTTGCAAATAATACTTTTAGAATCTATCTTAGAAGGTGGTTCTTCACTTTTTGAAAAAATAAAAATAAAACCTCAACATGAAAAAAAAGATATTTTTTCTGGTGACAATGATGGCTGTTACCTCGTATTTCCAAAAAACACTGGCGCAGGACTGGCATTTAACCGGTAATAGTGACGCTACTGCTACTTCAAAGCTGGGAACAATAAATTCTCAACCAGTTAGGATCTTTGTGAAGGATGTGGAACGAATGAGAGTAGACTCCCAGGGGAGGGTAGGTATTGGAACAACAAGTCCGATAAATGCTTTAACGGTAAAGACGAGCGGCGGAACTCCTGTTGCTAACTGGATTACCGGTGGTAAACCTTTGTTTGTTGGTTTCGGCGAAACTACCTCCGGCAATTCAGACTTTATATTATCTATGGCATCTAATGCCTTTAATGCAAGACCGGTAATGATATCAAGACGGGCACGGGGTACACTTGCAGCGCCTGCTGTTGTTGTTGCTGATGACATTCTTGGCTCTCTGCTAGCTTCTGGTTATGACGGAACCAATTTTCAAAATACTGCAGCAGTTGACTTTTTGGCCGACGGCGCAGGGGCAGCCGGTAATGTTCCAGCCAGAGTTTCATTTTCAACAGGAACGAATAGCAGTAACCGGCAGGAAAGGTTGAAGGTGGGAAGCACTGGTAATTTCACTTTTAATAATAGCCAATTGTTTCTGCAACAGGCCACTGGTGCATTAGGTTTGGGAACCATTTCCCCAAATGCATCTTCTATACTTGATATTAATTCTACTGTAAAAGGAGTACTGATACCCAGGATGACTACGACGCAAAGAGACGCAATCTCATCTCCTGCAAGCGGCCTCTTAATTTACCAAACAGATGGAACGAAGGGTCTGTACCATTATAACGCCGGCTGGCAGCCTGTAGGCTTCTCATCAACGACTTTTGCGAACAAGACGCTTTCTAATCTTACAGCTCCTACCGCAGTAAATGTAGGTTTGCTTCCTGATTCATCTGGAATAAGAAATCTTGGTGATACATCTGCTGGCTGGAGAAACCTTTATTTAAGCGGCGACATTTATATTGCAGGGAACAGGTTTGTCAGTGACATGACCAATGGCAATAATTTCTTTGGCGCATTTGCAGGAACAAACAACACTTCGGGAACCAGTAATACCGGAACGGGTTACCAGGCACTATTCAGCAATACGAATGGTTATTCGAACACTGCCAATGGCTACCAGTCGCTTTATACCAGTACAGGTACTTATAATACAGCTTCCGGTTATCAATCATTATTTTATAATACAACCGGGTATGCCAATAATGCTGCCGGTGCTTTTGCTTTGTATAGCAATACCACGGGTTCTTATAATACAGCCTTCGGCCCGGATGCTTTGATCGGTAATACAACCGGCAGTAGTAATACTGCTGTCGGGCTGGATGCTTTGCGAAGCATGAATACAACCAATTACAATACAGGCATAGGTTATTATGCCGGTGAAAACACTTACAGTGCTATCCAGGGTACTTTTTTGGGAGCTCAAACAAGGGGTGGAACGGGGCTCTCTAATGTTACCGCAGTTGGATATGGGGCCACAGCAACGGCTTCTAACCAGGTGATGCTTGGCAATTCCGCTGTCACTTCTGTAAAAGCGGCGGGAAGTTTTGTTATTTATTCGGATGGAAGATTTAAAAAAGACATAAAGCAAGATGTGCCGGGGCTTGATTTCATTAATAAGCTACGACCGGTAACTTATCATTATAACATCCACGGCCTCGATAAGTATATCAAAGGTTCTCCTTCCTCGGTAAAAGGAGGAGTTATGGATGGAAAAGATCCGCTTAACCTTGAAAATAAACTTAATGAAGAAGCCATCGTACAAAAAGAAAAGAAATTATACACGGGTTTTGTAGCCCAGGAAGTAGAAGAGGCAGCTAAAAAGTTAAACTACGATTTCAGCGGCGTTTATAAACCTGCAAACGATAAAGATGTTTATGGTTTGAGCTATAGTGATTTTGTTGTTCCGCTGGTAAAAGCAGTACAGGAACTGAGCAAGAAAAACATGGAACTTGAAGCTCAAAATAAGGATATAAAAACAAGACTCGAAAAGCTGGAAGCGTTACTAACCCAACAAACTTCTACCACTGCCTCTTTAAGCCACTTGTCTCTTGAACAAAATAATCCCAACCCCTTTGCAAATACGACACGTATAGCCTACAGCATTCCTGCAGGTTATAAAAAAGCGCAACTAGTGATAGCGGATATGGGCGGTAAAACGATAAAAGAAATACCTCTTCCGATTTCTGCCAATGCATCAATAATCCTTGATGCGTCAACTTTTAGTACCGGCTCATTTACCTATTCCATTGTAGCAGATGGCAAAACAGTACAAAGTAAAAAAATGATAGTGGCAAGATAGGAGAGAGCTCGGCTCTACTTAGACGGAGGGAGTTTCTGAATGAATCCTCTATTCTTGTTATGTCAATAGCCGTTTTTCATTGTTTCATCGTTGCTAGCCCGGTTCAACTTTTGTTTTTGAATTTGAACTCAGCGTAGTAGTTTTTGACTGAGCCTTGTTAAGGTTACACTGAACGAAACGAAAGGGTCGGAAGCACTTCCGCTGCAAATCTTTTTGCATCTATCGTCACTTCTAAATAGCTGCTGACAACCGGATGTAAAAAGCTCAAACAGTTATACCAGTATTATTCGAGCCGGCCTATAGCAGGTCCGGCATATATTTCTGCCGGAACGGTCAATCTGCATTGATAAAATGAAATAGTTTTATTTAGGAACTTACGTGCGGGGCCAACAGCAGTCAACAAGCTGCGAAAGCTTGACCGGTCAAATTAATAATAGTAACCGGAGGTGGGCACCAAACAGAGTGTCCCTCTTTTACTTAGGAAGCCACCTTTAATTATCCAATACTTCTTACTTCTTTCTTTTCAAATAGATTTCGTGCCAACGGTGTGTATCTGTATTGTTCTAATTAACTCATTGTCATTTTCTATTCTTTATATTTTTTAAAACTTTTTGCCATGACAAAAAATTTCCTTTTCTTCTTTATTGCATCTGTGACTACTTTAACTGTTCAAAGATCTGCTGCCCAGGATTGGCATCTCGCCGGCAATAGCGACGCTACTGCTACTTCAAAACTTGGAACCATCAATTCCCAACCCGTTCGCATGTTTGTAAAAGATGCAGAACGAATGCGGATCGATTCGCAGGGAAGAGTAGGCATAGGCACAACAAGTCCTATTAATGCTTTAACGGTTAAAACAAGTGGCGGCACTCCTGTTGCCAGTTGGGTTACCGGCGGTAAACCTTTGTTTGTTGGTTTTGGCGAAACCACTTCGGGCAACTCCGACTTTATATTGTCTATGGCATCTAATGCCTTTA
>JAQBNO010000033.1 GCA_028288485.1 Segetibacter sp. | reverse complement strand
ATATCATTACAGACTCAGCTGGTCGGCGCGACTGTGTACACATGTACTTAACCATTCCAAAAGCTTTTATCCGCTTTGTTGGTAACAGCCTTGATCCTTCTGATTATACGAGGATAGATGACTGGGCGAATCGCATAAAGCGTTGGTTAGATAATGGCCTGCAGGAATTATATTTTTTTATGCACATGCATGACGAAGCTTATTCGCCCGAACTTTCCTCTTATTTAATTAATAAGCTGAATAAGGTGTGCCACCTTTCATTACCGGAACCGCTATTTATATCATCCCTGCAGGGAGAAACTCCGAAAAAAGCCACACCTGCAAAAAAAGCAGCGGCAGGAACAAAATCTGCGAAATCGTAAAAAGATTTGTTTTGATGGAATAACGACGATTGTTTTGAAGAGAGGAATATCATCGCAACGTCAGCTTATTTTTGTTTGGTCAGTAGCACCGCATTGCACAAGAGTCGCGCCACCTCGGGAACAATGTTTAATAGTAGCAATTAGTCCGGCACAAAAACAGGTATCAAAAAAAGAGGCAACCAACGCCTGGGTTCAATAGCTTTTGTAGAATTTGGAACAAGTACATTTAGAGCAGACCCGGGTAGCATAGAAATTGCAATAGTGATTAAAAATCGAGATGGCGAAAAACATAAAAATTAAATCGACAGAGACACTTTCTGATAATTTTTTTCAACTTAAAAAGATCGGGTATGAAGTAGAAAGTAAAGATGGTACGTGTGAAGAGATTACGAGGGAAGTATATATGTCGAAAAACGCGGCAACTGTTTTGTTATATAACTTGGAAAATGAAAGCGTTATTTTAACAAAGCAATTTCGATTACCTACCTACCTGAATAAAAACAAGTCAGGGATGATGATCGAAGCGTGTGCGGGGATTGTTGAAGATGATGAAAACCCTGAAGATACAATTATGAGGGAGATCGAGGAAGAGACAGGGTTTAAACTTAATAACGTAAAAAAAGTATTTGAACTGTACTCAACACCTGGGTCAGTTGCAGAAATGCTGTTCTATTTTGTTGCAGAATATACACCGAAACAACGGGTAGGTGAGGGTGGAGGGTTGGATGAGGAAAGCGAGGATATTGAAGTGATTGAGCTGCGTTTTGAAGATGCATATCTTAAACTGCAAACCGGCGAAATAAAAGATGCGAAAACGGCTATTCTACTCCAGTATGCCAAACTTAACCTGTTTCAGCAAGAGAAGGTTTTTGAGCTTTTATAATTACTTTTTTTATAACCGTCGACGTCTGTAAACGGTTGAAATACAATGAATAATAGAAAGAAAAGGTACTTAATTGGTAGCTTTTCTTTTTATTATAGTTGTTGCCAGTCCTTGGTCATTAAAAGCTTATCCTACAAAACGGCTATTTACTTGAAAATTAATTCTTACTATTAAGAATGTTCTCAATTTTACTTAATTCGTCGTTACTGAAAATAACGCGTGAATAAGATTGAAGGCAATCCTCTAATTGTTCAACTTTACTAACACCGATTAAGACCGAGGTAATCCTTTTATCTTTTAACAACCATGAAAGAGCCATTTGGGCCAGTGTCTGTCCCCGCTCTTGAGCTATCTGATTCAGTTTTGCAATTTTATCTATCGTTCCAGGGTTTACCTGGTTTTCCTGCAAAAAGCCGTGCGGCTTCGCAGCCCTTGAGTCCTCTGGTATTCCCACCAGGTATTTATTGGTGAGGAGGCCCTGGGCAAGGGGAGAAAAGGGGATACAGCCCACTCCTTCGCGTTCTAGTATGTCAAGGAGGCCACCTTCTACCCAACGCTCCAACATAGAGTATTTGGGCTGGTGAATGAGGCAAGGCGTGCCGAGTCTTTTAAGTATTTCGATAGCTTTTTCGGCTTCTGCAGCCCGATAGTTGGAGATTCCTGCGTATAATGCCTTTCCCTGCCTCACAATCAGGTCTAAAGTACCCATAGTTTCTTCTAACGGAGTATTTGGATCGGGACGGTGACTATAAAAAATGTCGACATAATCCAACTTCATGCGTTTCAGGCTTTGATCGAGGCTGGATATAAGGTATTTTTTTGACCCCCAGTCGCCATAGGGACCGTCCCACATTTTGTAACCTGCTTTGGTAGAAATGATCAATTCATCCCTGTAGCCGTCAAAGTCTTTTTTAAGAATATGCCCGAAGTTCTCTTCCGCCGATCCGGGAGGAGGGCCGTAATTGTTTGCCAGGTCAAAATGGGTTATGCCCTTATCAAAAGCATGATGCAGTATTTTACGGCAATTCTTGTAATCGTCTACATCTCCGAAGTTATGCCAAAGGCCGAGCGAAATAGCCGGAAGTTGAAGGCCGCTATTTCCGCACCTGCGGTATTCCATCGTTTTATACCTATTATCTGAAGGAGAGTATGCCGACATATACTATTGATATTGAGTGTAGTAGAAGTGTTTTAGCAATTTAAATTTATGTTGCTTCTATTGTAAAAATCAAACCGTAACCACGATTCAGAACAATATAAGCTTCTTTATACAACTTTCAGTCCTTTCAAAGGGGGTTATTGTAAAAAAGACAGTAAGAAGGTCTTTTATTAAATGTTTTATATCTCATGCAAGTGGTTGACTTTGTGGTGATTGACACAATTTGTTAAAAAAAGACCGGTAGATATTTCAACGCCTTTATTGCATCTGCGATTTTATCTTAAGCCTGGAATGATTTATTAATTCCTGCCACTCTATTACCGAGAAGCAAAAATTAAGAACCTGGTTTCAATTTTTATTTTTTTACTAATTTATAATTATCTAATCTGCTGATTTTTAGACCATTATACGGTTAAATTGATTTATTAATTTTAGTGCTTTTGTTACGGATACTGCTTTTCATCTTTCATCAGAGGGAGAATGTTTATAGATGGAAGATCGTTGATTTTATATCACAATTTTCCCCAATTTAAAAAAGGCACGTTCGTTGCATAAACATAAGTGTATTAAAAAGGTTTTTTTATGAAAGCTATATATACACTGTTGTTCGCTCTAGTTACTTCAGTCATAACTTTTTCACAGACGCTTGATAACCAGGGCGTTGCGGCAGTCAATTCAACAAGAGTAAGTGCACAGTTAGCAAATTTTGAGGCAAAGCAGAAGGGTAATAGAGTGCAATTATTATGGACTGCATTGAGCGAAAGCAATATGAACTTTCACGAAATACAAAAAAGTTCGAACGGGTCGTCCTTTTCTGCTATAGGAACCGTTCCGGCTCAAAATAACGCTGCGCCTTATGGTTACACGTTTACCGATGCCACCCCTGTTGCCGGTGACAATTATTACCGTTTACGTTCTGTCGACAAAAGAGGTGATGTTACCTTCAGTAATATTTTAAGGGTGGACAATGGTTTTAGACGAAACGACCTGGTAGTGCTTCCAAACCCTGTTACAAACGGCGTAATGAATTTGCAGCTTTCCAACTTTAGCAGTGGTAAGTATAACATCAGTTTGTACAGTAACGCCGGCCAGAAAATTTTTGCCCGCTCCATGAATTTTTCCGACGGGTCATCAACTGAAACTATTAATCTCCCAACCAATATTAGCCGGGGTACATATTTCCTCCAGGTCACTGACGGCTTAAACAGGATTAACCGACAGGTATTGTTGCAGTAGGTAATTTCAAATAATTATTGAAGCTGTCTTTTAGGCAGCTTTTTTTGTCTGCTTTTTTCTGATTGTAATACTCCATCCCGATAAGTTTACTTTTGCCGGAAACATAGAACCACCAGGCCAAGATGAAACCCGTCATTTTTTGCCGCAATGGAGGTTCAAACCGACAACACTTTTAGTATGACTAACAGAATTTATTTTGATAATGCTGCTACAACCTCCCTTGACCCGGCTGTATTGGCAGCAATGATGCCTTACCTTACCAATCTTTATGGCAATCCATCTTCCATTTATAGCTATGGCAGGGAGAGCCGGCTGGCAATAGAAAATGCACGCAAATCGGTAGCAAAAATTTTAGATGCTCACCCGGCCGAAATATTTTTTACCAGTGGCGGAACCGAAAGCAGTAATACCGCAATAACAGCGTCGGTGAGAGACCTCGGTTGTAAACATATAATCTCTTCAGAAATTGAGCACCACGCAACTTTGCATACAATCCGGTTTTTACAAAACCGAGGTGAAGCTTCAGTGAGCTATGTGAAAGTGCGACCCGACGGGTATATTGACATGAATGAACTGGAAAACCTGTTAATGCAAAGCCACGAAAAGACGCTGGTAACGCTAATGCATGCAAATAACGAAATCGGTAATATGATCGACCTGCAAGCGACCGGGGAACTTTGTAAAAGGTATAACGCCATTTTTCACAGTGATACTGTTCAAACAGTAGGTCATTTTCCGTTTGATCTTAAAAATACTTATGTACATTTTATAACAGGTAGCGGCCATAAGTTCCATGGTCCTAAAGGAGTTGGGATTTTGTATATTAACGAAAATGTAAAAATTTCTCCTTTTCTTCATGGCGGTTCCCAGGAGCGCAATATGCGTGCGGGAACAGAAAATTTGTATGGAATCGTGGGTTTTGCAAAAGCACTTGAAGCGGCTACAATCAGTTATGAGGAGGAAAGCAGCCGAATAAAAGATCTTCAGTTATATATGATGCAACAGCTGAAGAAAAACACCGTGGGAGTCAGTTTTAACGGAGATCCGGGCGGAAGGTCGTTATATACCGTATTAAGTGTAAATTTTCCGCGAACCTTTAAGAGCGAAATGATCCTGTTTAATATGGACATCAATAATATTTGTGTTAGTGGTGGCAGCGCCTGTTCGAGCGGTGCAGATATTGGCAGCCATGTAATGAATGTAATTAATAGCGACCCTGGATTAGTAACTGTCCGGTTTTCCTTCAGCAAGCATAATACAAAGGAAGAAGTAGACACGGTGGTTAAAAAATTGAAAGACATGATTTGACTTTTTCGATCTCACCGCTTTAAATATTATAAACAAAACCGCTGTTTCTAATGTTCATCTGCCTGGTGTAAGCTTTATTGTTTTTGTTTGCCGACGTTTGTTGTTATGGCAACTCCGGTTGTGTCACTCACTTGTACTTAAGCTTTTCCTGTCGTCTTTTCTTTTTATACTTAGTAACCCCGGGGGTGGGAGGACATCCTGTACCATCAAAGCCAATTCGCATCTCCAAAGCAAATTAATAATACTCCGGCGTGTGTTAAATGGAATTGCAAACCGTACAAGTGAGTGACACAACCAAAGATGATAGTAGCAATTAGCTGAGTCACAAAAAACGCGGAACTTAATTCACAAAAGGTAAGTCAGCCGCAATCACTAATTTGACTGAAGATTAACGTAAGTGATTTCCGCCCAACTGGAAGATTTAATTTTCCAATTTAATATTTAGCTGAATTAGTGGCAGAAAATGTTTAAAATAGCTTTGTTGCAACAATGCCGAATGCCGGCGAGCTTAGGAAAAAATGGCGATGAGAGTGTTGCATGTAAATAAGAAGTATTAAATTTATCAGGTATTTGAATTATATTCTAATGTTTCGAATCAAAATATTAGTATAAAAACGATTGCACCTAAAAAAGTAATATGAAAAATTCATTGCTACAATCGAATGTATTTGTACTTCACTTTCTAATATATCAACTCCTACCTTTCGTTCGGCCTGCATGGCCTTAATTTTTTTTTGATCCAACACTTCTACACGTCCAGCCAGGTCAAGAAGCAACACTACTGTTTATACTACAAAGCCAATGCTTCGTGTCAGAAGTTTTACACGCTATGCTGCTTGTTTGTTTTGCTTTTCCTGGAAATAATAAAAAACGCACCGGTAAAATAACAAGCCAAAATGCAAAGAGTAGCAGAATATAATCGCCTTTTAATTTGTCATTCAAAATCGTTTACAATAATTCTTATTTCTTTATTGGCTGGTATAGGAATGCCTGCTTCGGCACAGGTAACTCCTCCTGCAGGTAATGACGTAACTACTCCTTTACATCTATTGAAGCCCGATTATCCGACTCCTTATGGTAACCCAGGTATAGAAAACGTAAAGAAGGTGTTAGACCGCGTATATAACTACCTTGACGCTTCTACTCCCGCAGCAGCGATCGATAGCAAAACAAAGGAAGAAATAACCGATCCTCAAAAGCTGAACAACCGGGTTGCTTTTAAGCCGGGCGACTTCCGGTTGACCAGTTACGAATGGGGCGTTACTTATGCAGGAATGCTACTGGCAGGAGAGGCAACCGGGGATAAAAAGTTTACAGAATACACAAACAAACGGTTAAGCCTTATTGCGGGTTTAGCTCCTTCTTACGCGGTACTCAAAAAAACAAATGTACAAAACCTTTCACCGATCCATTCTGTTATGGAGCCGCGTGCTCTTGACGATGCAGGTGCTTTATGTGCAGCGATGATAAAAGCAAACCGCTCGGGTCTCCATGATGGCATTCGTCCTTTGATCGACAATTATATCAATTATATCAGCACAAAGGAATTTCGTCTCAACGACGGTACCCTTGCACGTAACCGCCCACAACCGAATACTTTATGGCTCGACGATCTGTTTATGAGTGTGCCTGCTTTAGCTCAAATGGGCAAGTTGTCGGGAGATCGAAAGTATTTCGATGATGCGGTGAAACAAGTACTGCAGTTTTCGCAGCGTATGTTCAATAAAGACAAAGGACTTTACATGCACGGCTGGGTACAGGACATGGAAGTTCATCCGCAGTTTCACTGGGCTCGTGCAAATGGCTGGGCGGTAATGTCGATGGTAGAGTTACTTGATGTATTGCCAAAAGACCACCTGGGCTATAAGCCGGTTCTTCGGCAGCTTCAGGCACATGTAAAAGGTTTAGCTTCGTACCAGGATGGCACAGGTTTCTGGCACCAGTTAATTGACCGCAACGATACATACCCCGAAACTTCTGCAACAGCAATTTATGCCTATGCAATAGCCCGCGCAGCCAACAGGGGGTTTATTGACAAGTTTGCCTATGCTCCTGTTGCTATTTTAGCATGGAATGCAGTAGCTACAAAAGTAAATGACAAGGGCCAGGTCGAAGGAACTTGCGTAGGTACCGGCATGGGCTTCGACGCGGCATTTTATTATTACCGGCCCGTTAATGTTTTTGCCGCACATGGCTATGGGCCTGTGCTACTGGCAGGCGCAGAAATAATCAACCTGCTTAAAAGCAATACGTTAGAAATAAATGACAGCTCGTTACAACTCAAAAAACTTCTCGGTAGATAAACCTCGTGTTCCTTTGAAGACATTATTAATTACACGGAAGAGGGTATCGAAGAAATGAAAACGTTATCGGGAACGATTGCACAAAAACATTGTGTAAAAAACCCTTCTGCTAACAGATATATTTTTAATCTTGCTAAATTACATTCCTGTTGAGCATAATAAGAGGTATATCCTTCATTTTTGTTTGATGGAGAAACAACGTTTTTATCTAACAAAGTTTTATGCCATAATGAAAAAAGTAAAGTCAAAGTGCGTCCTGCTATTTATTTCAACCTGTATTTTCGGCGTATTACAGGTCAATTCTCAACGTAATCTTCCTGCAGTCCAGGTTCCTGCCTTTAGAAACGACACAGTTAACATTGTTTCCTTTGGTGCAATAAATGACGGAGTCACAGTGAACACAAAAAGTATAAACAACGCGATAGCAGCAATCAACAAAAAAGGCGGCGGTGTAGTTGTAATACCGGCGGGCTTATGGCTTACCGGACCTGTGGAACTAAAAAGCAATGTAAACCTGCATTTGCAAAGAAACGCGCTGTTACAATTTACAACAGATTTCGATGAATATCCATTGGTTAAAAGCAATTGGGAAGGTTTGCCACAAATGCGCAACCAGTCTCCTGTTTGGGCTACCGGTGAACAAAATATTGCCATCACAGGATATGGCATAATAGATGGCGCAGGTGATGCCTGGAGGATGGTCAAAAAAGAAAAACTGACCGAGTCAAACTGGAAAAAGCTGGTGGCTTCCGGCGGAGTGGTTAGTGAAGATAAAAAGAGCTGGTACCCATCGGCCAAATCGTTTAAAGGTTCGCAATTAAAAAACCCCGGTGTTATCAGTCCTGAAAAGACTACAGCCTTTTATAACGAGATCAAAGATTTTCTAAGACCTAATCTCCTTGTGCTGACTAATTGCAAAAAGATTTTGTTGGAAGGGGTGACATTTCAAAACTCTCCGGCCTGGTGCCTGCATCCTTTAATGAGCGAGGATATTACTGTTAGAAACGTGTATGTTAAGAACCCCTGGTACGCTCAAAACGGTGATGGTATCGACCTGGAATCGTGCAAAAATACCGTGATCGAGAACAGTACTTTTGATGTGGGCGATGATGGCATTTGTATAAAGTCGGGCCGGGATGAGGAAGGCAGGAAAAGAGGGATGCCTACTGAAAACGTGGTCGTTCGCAATTGCACCGTTTACCATGCGCACGGTGGTTTTGTGGTTGGCAGCGAGATGAGCGGGGGCGCCAAAAACATCTATGTCGACAATTGTACTTTCATTGGAACCGATATTGGTATACGGTTTAAAACAACCCGTGGCCGTGGCGGTGTTGTAGAAAATATTTTCATCAATAATATTGCTATGAAAGATATTGTTGGCGAAGCTATCCTCTTCGACATGTATTATGCTGCAGTTGATCCAATTGCTCTTTCAGGTGAAAAAAGGGAGCCGCCAAAAGTGGAAACAATACCGGTAACAGCAGCTACACCGCAGTTCCGGAACATTTATGTAAAAAACGTAGTTTGCAACGGAGCCGGCAAAGCAATCTTTGTACGAGGATTGCCGGAGATGAATGTGAAGAATATTTTTCTGCAGGACATGGTTTTACAGGCAAAAGAAGGTTTGGATATGACTGAAGGGTCGAACGTTTCTTTAAGCAACGTGAGGCTGATAACTCAAAATACCGACCCGGTTTTAAATATTCACAACAGCAATAATATTGTTCTTGATAAGATCTCTTATAAGCCCGATTCAAAGTTGTTGCTGAATGTGAGCGGTGAGAAAAGTAAGGGAATACAACTTACAAAAGCCGGTGATGTAAAGGCTAAAAGCAAAGTAACCTTTACCTACGGTGCTTTGGAAAGTGCGGTGAGGATGAAATAGTGACGGGGCAATGGTAATTGTCAAATAAGTATGGGTGTTTATTGATTTAAGAATGGAGGTTGGAAAAGACGTTTTAGGTAACAAACATTTGAAACGCTAACAAACATTGTTGTGTCACTCACTTGTACTTGCAGTAATTCAATTGAGCAAAAAAGAAATTGTATGGGATTTGAAGTGAGGTAACTATTAAATGCGCTGGAGTCAGGAGTCGGGTTGTTTTGTGCTTTGATGATCATCGTTTTTTTGTAGCTCGTGCATACGTAAGATTCGTGTACCGCTTTTTTATTAAATCTTTGTGTTCTTTGTGTAACCTTTGCGTTCTTCGTGTTCCGTTTTCACTATCACGCAAAATGATTTGTCGTTGAACGGATTGCGAGCCTTCAGCTTCGCTCAGGGTAAACTGCTACGCTAAGTTCTATAAAAGAAATAAAAGTTGAACTGAGCGTAGCAACGATGAAGCCATGGAAAACAACTGTTCGTAACCAAAGACATCTTTGCGGCTTTAGCGGGTTCTAAAATGGGGAGAAGGACAAAGATGCTCGAAACATGAAAAAATGAGAAGATTAATAACGATAGCTTTTTTACTAACCGGAATTCAACTAAATGCGCAATCATGGTCGGCAAAAATGGCTGAAACAGTGATGAACATTTGGAAAGACTCGTTGCTAATGGAAAATGGTAAACCGGTGAAATGGAGCTATGACCAGGGTGTCATTTTAAAAGGCATCGAAGGTTTATGGCTGAGGACAGGCGACAAAAAATACTTCGATTATATTCAAAAAAGCATGGACTTTTTTGTAAACGATAATGGGACTATACGTACTTACAACCTTTCAAATTATAACATAGACAACGTTCTTGGCGGAAGAAACCTGGTAACGCTTTACAATGTATTAGGTAAAGAAAAATATTACAAAGCTGCAGCAACTTTACGCGAACAGTTAAGAAGCCATCCGCGTACAAAAGAAGGGGGTTTCTGGCACAAGCAGATCTATCCCTCGCAGATGTGGCTCGATGGTTTGTACATGGCTCAGCCTTTTTATGCCGAGTGGGCAAAGTACTTTCACGAGGATACGGCCTTCAATGATATAGCTCATCAGTTTATCTTAATGGAGAAATATTCACGTGATGCGAAAACAGGCTTATTATATCATGGCTACGACGAATCAGGTGAACAACAATGGGCCGATAAAACAACGGGCCGTTCTCCTCACGTTTGGGCGAGGGCAATGGGATGGTACGGAATGGCACTGGTAGATGTACTGGAATGTTTTCCCGAAAATCATCCGCAAAGAGATACATTGGTTTCAATCCTGAACCGGTTTGCAACTGCTGTAGTGAAGTACCGGGATAAGAAAACCGGGTTATGGTATGATATCGTTGATCTTGCCGGCAGGGATAAAAATTATGTTGAAGCTTCTGCTTCCAGCATGTTGGTGTATACTTTGGCAAAGGGAGTTCGTTTAAAAGTTTTACCTGCAAGGTTTTTACCGGCAGCTCAAAAAGGATATGCCGGTATTATTCAACAGTTCATAAAAACCGAAAACGGCCAGGTAAATTTACACGGAACAGTTAGTGTTTCTGGCCTGGGTGGTAAGCCATACCGCGATGGAAGCTTCGATTATTATATGAGTGAAAAAGTAGTTGTAAACGACCCCAAAGGCGTAGGTGCTTTTTTATTGGCAAGTAACGAAGTGGAAATGATCCCGGGCAGGGCGGTAGGTAAAGGCAAGCTGGTATTGCTCGATTATTACTTCAACCGCGAAACTAAAAAAGATATAACCGGAAAAACCATCCAATACCATTACGTGTGGGATGAGATGGATAACAATGGCTATTCATTGCTGGGCAACATCTTTAAACAAAACGGTGCTAAAATCGCGTCGTTGGAGGAAGCGCCTGTATATGAAAATTTAAGCGCTGCCAGTGTTTACATCATCGTTGATCCTGATACGGAGAGGGAAAGTGCGAACCCGAATTATATGCAGCCCGCACACGTAAAAGCAATTTACAACTGGGTGAAAGAGGGTGGCGTGCTTGCGTTATTCATGAATGATAGCATAAATGCCGAGTTTACTCATTTCAATACATTAGCCGGAAAGTTTGGTATTCATTTCAACATGGATAATATAAACAGGGTTCAGGGTTCCAATTTCGAACAAGGAGCGGTTAAGATCCCGGCAAATCATTCGATCTTCAAAACTGCACGTAAAGTTTATTTAAAAGAAGTAAGCACTTTAAAAGTAAGCAAACCTGCAACTACAGTATTAACCCATAATGGTCATAATATTATCGCTGTGGCGAAAGTTGGTCATGGCTTTGTGTTTGCGGTTGGAGATCCGTGGCTTTACAATGAGTACACGGATGGCAGAAAATTGCCTGCGGATTTTGAAAATTACAAAGCAGCGCAAGACCTGGTTAAATGGTTACTGACAATAAAGACTAATAAAGGAGATATAGTGCCGTGGCCAAAATAGAATAATAACGCATCGTCCTGTTGTAGCATTGTAATCTTAAATTGCTCATATAAAAGAAGTTCCATCATTAATAATAGCTTATGATCTTATCCCGCAAAACGCTTTCAAACATTCCAGCCAATGACTGGGTGCTGCCGTCAGAAAATGTTTTCGACCTTCCCGAAAAAGTTTTACAGTTTGGTACCGGGGTTTTGCTTCGCGGTCTTCCCGACTACTTTATAAATAAAGCAAACAACCAGGGTATTTTCAATGGAAGAGTGGTAATCGTGAAGAGTACATCGAGTGGTGGCACCAACGAATTTGCCGAACAGGATGGTTTGTTTACGCATATCATTAAAGGTATAGAGGATGGAAATAATGTTGAAGAAAATATCATTAATGCATCAATAAGCCGTGTGCTTTCTGCAAAAGATGAATGGGCTGAGATTTTGAAATGTGCAGAAAGCCCTGATATGGAAGTGGTCATTTCCAACACCACCGAAGTCGGTATTACTCTGAAAGAAGACGATAAAGTAACTGGTGCACCACCCGCTTCTTTTCCCGGCAAATTGCTGGCTTTTTTATACCGCCGTTTCCAGTTTTTTAAAGGTGACGCGTCGAAAGGAATGGTAATTATTCCAACCGAACTGATCACCCAAAACGGTAAAAAACTCGAAGCAATTATTCTTGAGCTTGCCCGTCTTAATTCTTTAGACTCTTCTTTTACAGATTGGCTGAAAAGCGCCAACTACTTCTGCGATTCCCTGGTCGATCGCATCGTTCCCGGCAAACTACCGCAACAGCAAAAGGAAGAATTGCAAAAAGAAACAGGTTTCTCCGACGAACTGATGATCATGTCGGAAAGCTACAGTCTTTGGGCAATCGAGGCGCATCATCCCATTGTTGCGAAAAAGCTTTCTTTTGCTAAAGCAGACAAGGGGGTTGTAATTGCACCTGACATTAATAAATTCCGGGAGTTAAAACTTCGCCTGTTGAATGGTACACATACGTTTAGTTGTGGCCTTGCTTTCCTCGCAGGCTTTACTACAGTAAAACAGGCGATGGAAAGTGAAGAGATACCCGCCTATATGAAACAATTGATGCTGAAAGAAATCGCTCCATCCATACCACTTGCAATAGATCCTGCTGACTCCACTGATTTTGCAAACAGGGTTTTAGATCGTTTTCGTAACCCGCAGATCGAGCATAATTGGATTGCGATAAGCGTACAGTATTCTTCGAAAATGAAATTGCGGAATATTCCCGTACTCCTCGAACATTATAAGAAAACCACTGCTCCTCCCGAATTAATGGCCCTCGGTTTTGCCGGTCACATTTTATTCATGAAATGCGAGGAAGAGGACGGAAAATATTATGGTAACCTCAACGGCAATAAATACCCGGTGCAGGATGACAAAGCACAGTTGTATGCTGGAAAATGGCATAATTTTACAAGTTCAGCACTGGTAAATTCTATTCTAAGCGACACAGCTTTGTGGGACACCGATCTTACAGCCTTACCAGGTTTTGCTGCTCTTGTAGCTACAAAGCTCGAAGGTTTGCAGAGCGGCGATCTAAAGCAGGTGATCAAAGATGAACAAATTGAAAAAGAACCGGTTTAAAGAATGATAATCATGAAAAAAAGCGTATTAAAAGTTCATCCCGATGATAATGTGATCGTAGCCTTACGTGACCTTGCAAAAGGTGAAGAAGTACAATTAAACGGGCACACTTATATCCTGGCTGAAGACGTTGCTGCCAAACATAAATTTAATGAGCGGGATTTTGTTACCGGTGACAGTGTAATAATGTACGGCGTTTTAGTTGGTAAGGTTCAGTACGATATGCCTGCCGGCACCAGGATCTCAACAAGTAACGTAAAACATGCCTCTACCGGGTTTCAGCTAGGTAACCGTAAAACGGAATGGCAGGTTCCTGATGTATCAAAGTTTGCCGAAAGAACCTTTATGGGTTATCATCGCAGCGACGGAAGTGTCGGTACGGCCAATCATTGGATCGTAATTCCCCTGGTATTCTGTGAGAACAGGAATATAGACGTACTCAAAGAAAGCTTGCTCGACGAACTTGGTTTCGCCCGGCCCAAAAAATACAACCAGTTCGCTCAGCAGTTAAAGCAGTTGTATGCTTCCGGTCGTTCGGTGCAGGAAATACTGGATGTACAGTTTCATGAGGATGAACAACTCGAGAAAAGTGAGCGGTTATTTAAGAATATTGACGGCGTAAAGTTCATTACCCACGAAGGCGGTTGCGGCGGCACAAGACAAGACGCGCAGGCTCTGTGCGGACTTCTTGCCGGCTATGCCACCCATTCGAATGTTGCCGGCGTAACTGTTTTAAGTCTTGGTTGCCAGAATGCACAGGTAGCAATGCTTGAAGAAGAAATTGCTAAACGGATGCCTGCTTTCGACAAGCCTTTATATATCCTCGAACAACAGAAAGTAGGTACCGAAACCGACCTGATATCACAGGCCCTAAAGCAAACTTTTGCCGGCCTGATGATTGCGAATCAAAATGAAAGACGTCCGGCTCCAATAAGTAAAATTTGTATAGGTCTTGAGTGCGGCGGTTCCGATGGTTTCTCGGGTATTTCCGCCAACCCGGCTATTGGTTACGCCAGCGATTTACTTGTTGCCTGTGGCGGTTCGGTTATTCTTTCAGAGTTTCCTGAATTATGTGGTGTTGAACAGGAGATGAGCGACCGTTGTGTTGACGAAAGCAAGGCAGCCCGTTTTATCGATATTATGCGCCGGTATGGTCAAAGAGCAAAAGATGTGGGTTCGGGTTTCGATATGAACCCTTCCCCGGGCAACATAAAAGATGGCCTGATCACCGATGCTATTAAATCGGCTGGTGCGGCAAAAAAGGGCGGTACTTCACCCGTTACAGATGTATTGGATTATCCCGAAAAGGTTACAAAGCCGGGTTTGAATTTGTTATGTACACCCGGTAATGATGTGGAATCAACCACTGCAGAAGTTGCTGCCGGTGCCAATGTTGTGTTGTTTACGACTGGTCTTGGTACACCCACCGGCAACCCGGTTGCCCCTGTTATTAAGCTCTCGAGCAACACCAAGTTGTACGAAAGAATGAAGGATATCATTGATATTAATACCGGTACTATAATAGAAGGTGAAGAAACCATAGAACAGGCCGGAGAAAGAATTCTTGATTATGTTATTAAAGTGGCCAGCGGCGAAATAGTGGCAAAGGCAGTTAAGAACGGGCAGGAAGATTTTATTCCATGGAAGCGCGGGGTAAGCTTGTGAGCCATGAGTGGTGAATAGTGAATGGTCAATGTTTGGCTCAGTTGGAAACTGGATATTGAAGATTGCTTTTTGAAAATTGTTTTTTTGATACCGGCAATAGTTTTCCATAGCATTATAGTTGCGTCGCACACTTGTACTATAACAAAAAAATCATCAAAGCCCTGTATTTAAGCCCATTTAGGGGTTTGGGGTTCACATATTTTGTACAATTTTTTATAACGCTACTTCATTAAACCGAAGTATTAAACTCCCTTTAGGGTTGGGGCATATGAAAAAATTTCTCGACGAAAACTTCCTGTTGAAAACTAAAACCGCGCAGCAGCTTTACCACGAGTTTGCCAAACAAATGCCGGTTATTGATTATCATTGCCACCTTCCGCCGGCTCAAATTGCGGCAGACCTGCAATTCGAAAACTTAACGCAGGCATGGTTGTACGGCGACCATTATAAGTGGCGGGCGATGCGTGCAAACGGTGTTGACGAAAGTTATTGCACAGGCGACAAGCCGGATTATGAGAAGTTTGTAAAGTGGGCAGAAACGGTTCCCTACACTTTACGTAACCCATTATACCACTGGACACATTTGGAGCTCCAGCGTTATTTCGACGTATATGAAGTGCTGAATGCCGATTCCGCAAAAAGAATATACGACGAGTGTACAGCAAAATTACAAACACCTGAATATTCGGTTCGCAACCTGTTGCGCAAAATGAATGTGAAGATGGTTTGTACTACCGACGACCCTGTTGACAACCTGGAATACCACCAACAATTGAGAAATGAAGGTTTTGAAATTCCTATCCTTCCCGCATTCAGGCCCGATAGTGCCATGAACGCGGATAATACCGTTGCTTTTAATAAATACCTCGGGCGCCTTGAAAGCGCAGCAAATACTTCTATAGGTACTTTCCAGGATTACCTGGATGCCTTAAAGAGCCGCCACGATTTCTTTGCTTCCAATGGCTGCAATGTTTCAGATCATGGACTCGAAGAAGTTTATGCTGAAGATTATTCGGATATAGAAATTGAAGCGATTTTCAACACAGTCAGGTCGGGTAAAGATTTGACCGACCTGGAAAAACGCAAGTTTAAATCTGCCATGCTTGTCCAGTTTGCCCAATGGGACTGGGAGAGAGGCTGGGTGCAACAATATCATTTGGGTGCACTTAGAAATAACAACAGTCGTATGTTACGCGAACTAGGTCCCGATACGGGCTGGGATTCTATTGGCGACTTCCCGCAGGCTCGCTCACTTTCAAAGTTCCTTAGCAGGCTCGATGGTAATGATAAACTGACCAAGACGATCATCTATAATTTAAACCCGGCCGACAATGAATTAATGGCGACAATGATTGGCAACTTCAACGACGGTTCTGTAGCCGGAAAAGTTCAATGGGGTAGTGCCTGGTGGTTTTTAGACCAGAAAGATGGTATGATAAAGCAAATGAATACTTTATCAAATATGGGTTTATTAAGCCGTTTTGTTGGCATGCTCACAGACAGCCGTAGCTTCCTTTCCTTCCCCCGTCACGAGTATTTTCGCAGGCTGTTGTGTAATCTTTTTGGCGAAGAAATTGAAGAGGGTGAACTACCCGATGATATAGAATGGGTTGGAAAAGTGATACAGGACATCTGTTTCAATAATGCGAAGAACTATTTTGGATGGAAATTGAAGGAAAAAGAAACGCATGCTCCTAGCTTATGAAGATGGAGGATTTAAATAAATTTAAAGTGTTTCAATTGCCTGCGACGAAAAGTTAGAGCAATTGAGAGGCAGGGTATTATTTCCTGAAAAACCAGCAAAAGCTCATGAAATAATTTCAAAGTCGGGACTTCCTGAAATCCCTACAAATAATACTTCAAAAAAAGTAGGTGAACCGTAATATAATTCCAGGATGAATTGAAGTCTGAAGAATAAAGACAAAGGCCATTTCAGTTTATCTCAAATTCAAATCCTGATACCTTTATATGAAAAGGATCAAGGTTGGGGTATAAAACAAGAAATGTACCCCAGGGTGGTGCAGATGAACGTAATGCGACGCAACGATGTAACATCAGCAACAAAATGACCGTAACAAAAAATAGCACTTCAAAACGAAAAATAATTATTTTCTACATTTCCTTATTTAACTACTAACTGCTCTTCATGAATTTTACCGAACAACTTGAAAAGATCTTTATAACAGAAGACGAGATACCGCAGGAGTTTAAACTGCCTTCGGAAGTACACCAAAGAACGTATTTATCGAACGGCGAAATGAAACAATGGGACGGTGCTGTACACGAAGTGTACTCACCTGTTTGTGTTCGTACTCCGGAAGGTTTAAAAAGAAAACTAATTGGTACTTATCCTGTTTGTACCCATACTGAAGCAATGGAAGCATTGGATGCAGCAGTTGCTGCATACGATAATGGCCGAGGAGAATGGCCTACTATGGGTGTGGCAGATCGCATTTCGTGCGTCGAAGATTTCACCGGGAAAATGATCGAGCAAAAGAATATCGTTGTAAAGCTGATCATGTGGGAGATTGGAAAATCTTACGCTGACTCTGTAAAAGAATTTGATCGCACCGTTGAATACATTTATGCTACCATAGACGCTCTTAAAGATATCGACCGCGACTCTTCACGTTTTGATATTGAGCAGGGTATCGTTGCACAAATTCGCAGATCGCCGCTTGGTGTAGTGCTGTGTATGGGACCGTTCAACTACCCGTTGAATGAAACTTTTACCACGCTTATTCCCGCCATAATCATGGGGAATACGCTTTTGTTTAAACCTCCCAAACATGGTACTTTATTACATTTTCCATTGTTGGAGGCTTTCAAAGATTGTTTTCCAAAAGGCGTTGTTAATACTATTTATGGTCGTGGAAACGTAATCATTCCAGACTTGATGAAATCGGGCAAGATCAATGTGCTTACGCTTATTGGTTCAAGTAAAGTAGCGAACGAATTAAAGAAACTACATCCGAAAATTAACCGGTTAAGAGCTATTTTAGGTTTGGATGCAAAGAATGCAGCTATTGTTACACGGAATGCGGATTTGAAATTAGCTGTACAGGAAACAGTGCTTGGCTCTCTCTCTTTCAATGGTCAACGTTGTACTGCATTAAAAATAATTTTTGTTCATAAAACTATCGCCGACGAGTTTTTACAAAAACTAACTGAAGAAGTATCAAAATTAAAATATGGCATGCCGTGGGAAAAAGGCGTTTCGCTGACACCTTTACCCGAACCAAACAAGCCGGCATACCTGAAGGAATGTATAGATGATGCTGTTGAAAACGGCGCTTCAGTGGTCAATGAAAATGGCGGAGCAACTGTTGAATCTTTCTTCTATCCTGCCATTGTTTACCCGGTAAACAGCAAAATGAAGTTGTACCGCGAAGAACAATTTGGTCCCATCATCCCGGTTATTCCTTACGAGAGTATGGAAGAACCAATTGAATACCTGATAGAATCAACGCACGGGCAGCAGGTAAGCATTTTTAGTAACGACAGCAACGAGATTGCTTCCTCCATTGATGTTCTCGTTAACCAGGTTAGCAGGGTAAACATCAATGCCCAGTGCCAGCGCGGACCAGACGTGTTCCCTTTCACAGGAAGAAAAGACAGCGCCGAAGGAACGTTGTCAGTTGTGGACGCTTTGCGGTCTTTCTCTATCAGGTCGCTTGTTGCAACAAAACTTAACGAGAATAATAAGCACTTGTTGAATGAAATTATCAGTGGAGAAGATTCTAACTTTTTGAGTACAAAGTTTATCTTTTAAAGGCCGTTTAAATAATTGAAGGGAGTTACAATATAAGTAAGTTGCATCAGTCGCCGGAAACGGCAAGAGATAAACGTGTATTTTGGTAACCGGCATTTGTTATTAGTGAGACATTAGTTGCGTCGCACTCTTGTGCTATCGTTACGTGTTTCTGCAGTTCCACGGGTCGGGCAAACGTTTATCGATGTTTCTTTATCGGCCTTTTTCGAAGCGCGTTTTTCCCTGTCTTAATACTTACTACCTAATACCTGCTACTAGTCATGAATAAAATTCTTTGCTTTGGTGAAATATTATTGAGAATGTCACCTGTTCTAAATGGCGAGTGGCTTCAGCAAAATAGTATGCCGGTTTATGTTGGCGGCGCAGAATTAAATGTAGCAACTGCTTTGGCAAAGTGGAATCTTCCTGCTATGTACTGTTCTGCTATGCCCGAGAATTATCTCTCACGTGAAATAGAGACTTACATACAACGGAAAGGTATTGAAACCTCGGCTTTCCATTTCAGCGGCAACAGGATCGGGATTTATTATCTTCCACAGGGAGCGGACATGAAGAATGCAGGGGTGATTTACGACCGTGCCTATTCTTCTTTTGCTACATTAAAACCGGGTATGATAGATTGGGACGAAGCTTTTGAAAACGTTTCCTGGTTCCATTTCAGCGCTATAAATCCTGCTGTAAACGACGACGTAGTAGATGTTTGCGAGGAGGCTTTAAAAGCAGCTTCCTCAAAGGGTATCACCATTTCAATAGATCTTAACTACCGCGCAAAATTGTGGCAATATGGAAAAAGACCGGTAGAAGTAATGCCAGGGCTGGTTCGCTATTGCGATGTAATTATGGGAAACGTGTGGGCAGCAAACACATTACTGGGAATGGCGGTAGATCCCGACATTCATAATAACCCAACCAAAGAATCTTACCTTTCTCATTCGTTAAAAACATCACAGGATATTCAGCAAAAATTTCCAAAGTGTAAGTATATCGCTAATACCTTCCGGTTCGATCATAAGGAACAGGGGATACGTTATTTTACAGCTTTATACCACGACAGTTCCCAGGTGTCTTCGGCCGAATATTATGCTGACACTATTGTTGACAAAGTAGGAAGCGGTGATTGTTTTATGGGTGGTTTGATCTATGGATTGTATCATGATTATTCGCAGCAGAAGGTTATTGATTTTGCTACTTCCGCTGCCTATGGAAAGCTGTTTGAAAAAGGCGATGTAACAAACCAGGACGTAAAAACCATTGAGGAAAGGCTGGGATAATGCACAAAAACTGACCGGCAATTCAAATTATACAATCGATAAAAAACTAAGAAATGTTAGCAGCAAAAGTTGGAAATTATCGTTGGACAATTGTGGCGTTGCTCTTTTTTGCTACGACCGTAAACTATTTAGACCGACAGGTTCTAAGCCTTTTGCAGCCTACACTTGCAGAGAAATATAACTGGACCAACAATGATTATGCGAACATAACCTCGGTTTTCCAATTTATGTATGCTATCTCGATGTTGTTTGCAGGGCATATAATTGATAAACTTGGTACAAAAAAAGGTTATACCTGGGCGATTATCATCTGGTCGATCGGTGCTTTAATACATGCTGCTGCCATACCCATGGGGCGGAGTTTTAATACTATTGTAGGTCTTGTCGGTATATCGGCTTTTTCAATTTCAGTAGTAGGATTTATGATAGGCCGAATCGTGCTTGCTTTAGGTGAGGCGGGAAACTTCCCGGCAGCCATAAAAGCTACCGCTGAATATTTTCCTAAAAAAGAGCGTTCGTTCGCAACAGGCATTTTTAACTCCGGTTCAAATGTTGGAGCTATACTTGCCCCGCTTACTGTACCATGGATTGAATTGAACTGGGGATGGGAAGCGGCATTTATTGTAGTAGGAGCAGTGGGCTTTCTCTGGTTGTTTTTTTGGTTATATTATTACGAGACGCCGGAAAAGCAAAAACGTTTATCTGCTGCTGAGTTTGGTTACATTAACTCCGATAAAGATCCACTACCGGTTAGTAAAGAAGTCTTAAAAGGAGCAGGTCCTGATCCTGCTGCTGGTGTTGGACCCGATTCGGCGGTTGGAAAAGTATCATGGGTTAAGTTACTAAGCTTTAAACAAACGTGGGCGTTTGTTTTTGGAAAATTTATGACCGATGGAGTGTGGTGGTTTTTTCTGTTTTGGCTGCCTGCATACCTGAAGGCGCAATATGGAATGACAGGAACCCAGATTATGTTACCCTTAGCTGTATTATACAGTATGACAATGTTTGGCAGTATTGGCGGAGGTTGGTTCCCTGCTCATTTTATGAAGCAAGGTTTACTGCCGTACGACGCACGTATGAAAGCAATGTTTGTAATTGCATTAATTCCGCTGGTGGTACTGGCTGCACAACCTTTAGGCGGTATCAGCTATTGGATGCCCGTACTTTTAATTGGTATCGGTGCTTCTGCCCACCAGGCATGGTCTGCAAATATTTTTACTACTGTATCTGATATGTTTCCACAAAGAGCCATTGGGTCGGTGGTTGGAATAGGCGGTATGGCAGGTGGCATTGGCGGTGTTCTGGTATCAAAGACAGGCGGTGCTCTATTTGACCATTATAAAGCGTTGGGTCATGTTCAAACCGGCTATACGATTATGTTCTCTTTTTGTGCCGTTGCTTATATTATTGCCTGGGTAGTAATGAAATCGCTGGTGCCAAGGATGAAAATGGTAGAAATTTGAGCGTTGAATTAGTACTATTGTAGATTGTTTTTAGAACTTTTTTTATACCACCCAGCCAAAATTATCGGCAACCTTCGGGTAGCAATTGGGCCAGGATCAGTTGCGTTTCATATTCGACTTCCGTCTATTATAGCTACTTTTTTATGTTTCCGGCTTTCGTTCCATTGGGCGTCATCGTTGTCCAAGTGCATCCCTTTGGTGATGTCACTCACTTATACAATTGTAGATGAATTGGGCGATCAGGAATTCAACATTGACCATTTGCTGGTGATTGAGGTAATGCTGAAAGGCTTCGATTTGAATAGCGAGCTATGGAACAGGTGAAA
>JAQBNO010000016.1 GCA_028288485.1 Segetibacter sp. | reverse complement strand
GAAAGGTGGTCATGGTTTTGGTCTTATAAACTCAACAACTGCTGAGAAATGGACTGATTGGTTAAAAGTTTGGCTACAGCCTTATTTGTAAGATTGATATAAGAATAGGGCAATGTAATAACTGTTGTACGTAACACACTTGCTGCCAATGAAGGTTTTTTTTGTTCCCGGCAATTCAATTCTATTAACCATTCTGCTAATGAACTCGTTTTTGCTGTCTTGATTTTTAATGTTTTTTTGATACCGGCTTTTTGTACTATAAGAATCATCGTTGCTACGCTCAGTTGAACGTTTAATTCTTTGATAGAACTTAGCGTAGCATTTTTTACCCTTCGGCTTCGCTCAGGGTACCCCGGGTTTGCCGAAGGGTCGCGATCCTTTCGTCTGCATTGCTATTGGCAACAAAAGAGTAAAGTTGGTGTCTGTTTTTATGGATTGGCATTATAATATTCGCTTCTGACCACAGTTATTGCATAAGGGACATCAGTGGTTGGGTGCCCGTGAAGGCATGCTGAAACCAGCGAAGCGGTTTCAGAAACAAGCGGGTGTAGTCCCGTTGCAAGAACGAAGCTACGAGGCTTGAGCTATAAATGATCGCACTAAAAGTTCATTTTGTATCGGTTCGGGCCCGCCCTTTAGGTTTCTTGCGTGGCACTCTTGTACTGCTTGTACAATATTCGAAATTAAAAAGGGTCGCAATTTGTAATCTTCAATGACGAGAGAACGCTTTATACCAGCACCAGGTCACAGTTTATTTCGATATCGTCTGTTACTGCACCCATTTTTTTGTAAAAGTTGATTGCCTCGTTGTTCCATTTTGAAACCTGCCATCGAACCTTTTTGCAATCTTCTTTTTTTGCATAGTCAACGAGAGCTTTTAATAACAAAGTTCCTATTCCTTGTCCCCTTGCTGTTGGTTTTACGTACAGATCATCTAAGTAAACAGCCCTGCCCGACCAGGAATAATAAGCAAAAAAGTATGAGGCAAAACCTACAATTTGTTGTTGTGCATCTTCGGCAACAAAACAGCGGAAAAAGTCTTTATCCTCTTTCAGCTGTTGAGGAGTGATCAGTAGTTTCTCCGGCGTCTTTTGGAAAGTTGCAAAGTCTTTTAATAAGGAAAATATGGCAGCATAATCCTCTTCATTGCCTTGCCGGGTGATAAACTTCATGTGGTAATTAAATTTCTACGCGGTGTTGAATAAGATTTTATTGTACTGATTCCTGTAACCTCCTCCTGATGACTGTCTGCAGGTCCAGCAGTCTTTTGTTGTCAGGATTTTCGATAGTATAGGTAACATTGTAGCCCTTTTCAATCTCAAAGAAAAGGTCGGTAGGCAAGTCTTTAGCTATGTCAGGGTCAGTAATATGTACAATTATATTCTCATCGTTCCTGGGCCACGTCACTTCCGCTTTTCGCCTTTTTTCTTCAAATTCAAAATATAAGATCATTAAGATGTTTTACTGTTATTAATTCTTATGGGTTTATGTCTGCTGCGTGAATAACAGCTTCCTCATTTTTCACCGGCCCGAATAAGATCTTTTACTGTTCATTATTTTTCTCGCTGCAAACTGCACCTTTTTTGCAACAATTAGTTTTCCTGGTTGTTCAATTAACAAGTCAATGTTATGAAAAAAGGAGATAAAGTACACTGGAACTGGGGAAAATCACAAGCTGAAGGTGTGATAAAAGAAAAATCGGAGAAGCCGGTCATTAAGAAGCTCAAAGGAACGACGGTAAAACGCAAAGCAAGCAAAGAAGAACCAGCTTATGTACTTCAACAGCAGAATGGAAGCGAGGTGCTGAAATCGGAAAGTGAATTGATCGAGGGGCCAAAAGAGAAGTAAGTATCCCTTTATTAAATGCCTTTACATCCCCTGACAATTTTTGCACTAAATACTTAGCTGCAAATTGATGTACCGATAAAGTGATTGCGACGCAACGATGACGCCGGGAGTTACAGAAGCTGGTACCCAAAAAAGAATGATCAAAATTTAAGAATGGGTATGAAAACTTTTGCTTGTACTATTCAAGAAAATTAAAACAATCTGTAAACTTAAAAATCAGGAAAACCGAAACAGATTATTATACAAATATTACATTGTTACTGCTATAATCGTTTTGTTCGGAAGGTTTTCTGCCTGCATCTGGTTTTTTTTTGTTCGGGAAAAGTATATCTCCTGCTGTTTCGTATCCTTCTTCGGCTATCCTGTCAAGTCTTTCGAATATTATTTCTTTTTTAATTTTTTGAACTAAAAAAATAATGATGCAGACGGCCGCTACCGATGTAATTCCTATTGTAATATTTTTCCTGGTTCTCATGAAATTTGTTTGTCTTGTGATGGCAAACTGTACCATTATTGCAAAAGTAAGAATTTACCCAAAATTTTCCATCGGTGTTTATTGTATAACCGCAAAAGTAATTTGATTATAACATTTCTTAAGGCGCTTTTGTTTTATTTACATGCTGCTACCCCTGCACGATTTTTATAAGAATACTGTAAGGACAATCAGTTCTTACTCATTAAGTTAGAAAAAGGAAATTGAAAAATGCAAAATGGTACAATGATGCAATACTTCCACTGGTATTATCCAAAGGATGGAAGTTTGTGGAGAAAAGTAAAACAGGAAGCTTCAAAACTCGCTGACCTTGGTATTACCGCGGTTTGGCTTCCGCCAGCTTTTAAAGGTACACAAGGTGATTATTCTGTTGGCTATGATGTGTATGACCTGTACGATTTGGGAGAGTTTGATATTAAATCATCAGTACGTACAAAGTATGGAACAAAAGAAGAATACCTGGCGGCTATTCGCACTTTGCACGACCACAAAATACAGGTGTATGTAGATATAGTTGTAAACCATATGGGAGGTGGGGATGAAACCGAAATAGTAAAGGTAGTGAAGGTGAATGCTGAAAATCGCCACGAAGCAATTAGCGAACCGTACGAGATCGAAGCTTTCACAAAATTCATTTTTCCTGCCCGTAAAGGAAAATATTCAAAATTTGAGTGGGACCATACTTGTTTTACCGGGGTGGATTACGACCATAGAACAGGGGAGACAGCAATTTTTAATATATTGAATGAACACGGAGATGACTGGGAGTCGATGATTACCGATGAAAAAGGAAATTATGATTACCTGATGTTCTCCGATATAGAGTTCCGCAATCCTGCAGTTCGCGAGGAACTGAAGCGATGGGGCAAGTGGTATTACGAAACTACCTCTTTTGATGGAATGCGATTAGATGCCGTTAAACACATTGCTCCACAGTTTTATAATGAATGGCTGGTTTATATGAGGCAGATGTCGGGTAAAGAATTGTTTGCAGTTGGGGAGTATTGGGCTCCCGGTGACTTACCGCTTTTATTGAAGTACATAGAAGCAACCGATGGAAAAATGAGTGTCTTTGATGCAGCTTTACACCACCAGCTTCATACGGCTTCAAGATCCGGAAATTCGTACGACTTAACTACCATCCTTGATAATAGCCTGGTTAGCGCAATGCCCGAACTTGCGGTAACAGTTGTTGCTAATCACGATACTCAACCATTGCAGGCTCTTGAAGCGCCCGTCGATCCCTGGTTTAAGCCGATTGCTTATGCCCTCATACTTTTAAGAGAAGGCGGTTATCCCTGCGTTTTTTACCCCGACCTGTATGGTGCAGAATATACCGACAAGGGGCGGGACGGTAACCAGCATCATATTGTTATGCCCGCTTTAGAAAGCCTGCCTGCTTTGATTAAATTACGCAAAGTAGCCGCTTATGGTACGCAACATGATTATTTCGATTTCCCGAATTGTATAGGCTGGACGAGGGAAGGCGACCCTGCAGAAGAAGGAAGTGCTTGTGCCGTTGTAATCTCCAACAGCGAAGCGGGAAATAAAAAAATGTACATAGGTGCGACCCATGCAGGTGACCAATTTGTTGACGCACTCAATAACAGTAAAGAAGAAGTAGTGATTGACGATTCAGGTGAGGCTGTTTTTTATTGTGCTGCCGGTTCCGTTTCGGTTTGGGTAAAAAAAGCGCTTGTTGATAAAATTTCTTAAGAAGTTCTCATTCTGATCAAATACTTTCCTTTTCACCCCATTTTAATTTGCTTCGGGTATAGTCTGCTGCCACCAACCGTGGCAGATCGGTTATAGCTTTTTTATGTGGAAATGTTCTCCTTCTAACGAAAAATAAATACAGCCAATACGCGTTATCATCCTTGTTGAGGTCAGCCTGTATAATAAAAGTTCCTCAACATATCGCATTGAAAAAACCATTACTTATCTTTCTCAGCATAAGCTTGCCTGCGGCAGCGCTTTGTTTGCCGCGGCACGATAGCTGCCTGTTTTATTTAAACCAGGCGAAGCTGCTGAAAGAGGCTAAAAAATTCGTGCAGGCAGATAAGAATTTTAAGAAAGCAATTGAATTCGATACAACGAATATTGATGCGAGAATTGAATACGCCAACCTCTTAATTGACGAGCGGAAATACGTGTACGCAGTAGACCAGTTTAAAAAAGTACTGCAGAATAATGCCAGGCATACTGTTGCGTTACAAAAAATTACAGAAGTAAGTTTTTTATTACGGCGATGGTCCGATGTGGTAAGTTATGGAAAGATGTTGGCTACCTCCGGCAAAGGAGGAAGGATGAATTTTATGCTGGGAAAAGCTTATTATGAAGAGGAAGATTATGGCGAGTCTGAAAGATACTTAGCGCTTGCTGTTAAAGACGAACCGGCATCTCTTGAAGTGGTTAAATTGTTGAGTGAGGTCTACATCGAATTAAGCGATTACAAACAAGCAATCAATTTGTATAACCAGGCCACAGCGTTGGATCCGAAAAATGCGGGTTTAGTATACCAGCTCGGGTTGTTACATTATACCCTCAACAATGAAAAAGAAGCTGTAAAGTATTTTGAACTGGCCGCTGAAAAAGGATACAAAACTGATCTTGATTTCAAGGAAAATCTTGGGATGGCTTATCTCGGTTTTAACGTTGAGAAGGGTATTGAGGTATTAAATCAGGTGCTTGAAAAAAAACCGGGCAACCCGGAAATCTTATTGCAGATCGCACAGGCTCATTTTAAGTCCCGCAACTTCCAGCTTGCTGCCGATACGTTTTACAAAGTTTATCAAAACGATCCTACCAACAGCAAGGCTTTGTATATGACGGGTATAGCCTACAATAAAAAAGGCGACAGGAATTTGGGCAATTCGCTCTGTGAAAAGGCCATTCAGTTAGATCCGAAACTGGCAGAGTTGAAAAGGCTTTCTTATTCCTTTTAATAGTTCCTGGTTCGATGTTTTTTGAATATCGCCATTCTTTGTTGGCAAACTTTGTAACCTTAGTCAACATCGTTGTGTCACTCACTTGTACTGTAATTTTCCACGCAGCAATTCCCAAACAATCAAAAAAAGACTACTTCCGGAATTATTCCGGCACAAAGAGTTTAGGCAGCAATTCTTTGAAGAATTGCTTTGCACGGAGTGCTGGAAGTAACCTTTACCTTATGATTTTTAAAAAGAGGAATTGCAAGGTAATCTCCCGCACTCAATTGGTGTACATCTTCCCCAATAGTAATATTACACGTGCCCTCCACAATTAAAAATTTTTCATACTCGTCATGATGTACTTCCTGCGGTGCCATTGTTTTTAACCAGATGATCGCTGTTGTCGCTTCGGGTGTAAAACCGATGATTTTAGCGTAAACATCTTCCTGGAAATTCTCTGGCAAGATCATGTCGGGACGGCTTAACCACGGCTCGAAATCCTTTAGTGAAGAATTTTCATCTAACATTGGTGGAAAAGAAGGCGGTTCGCCATTTTCCAAACGTTCAGTATAATTAATGACTGCCATCAAAAATGGCTTAACAGTAGGATCGGGAGCTATTGCATTAGCTAACGCCTGTTTTTCGAGATTATCACTGAAGTCGTTAATCGCCGCACGTATTTCTTCGTTGGCTACTGACATCTCTTCTACTTCTTTTACTTCTTCAGTAGTGGCCATGCCTAATACATACGCTTCTATAATGCCTGATTCTATATAATCTTTTATATTTTTCATTCTACTCCTGCTCACTTCAATAACCAGCGGCGGTTTATTAATATTTTCTTCCCGCCGGTAAACCTGCTTTTTAATAATTAAGTACTCTTCTACATCCAATCCTGTTACAACAATCATCAATTCCATCAAAAATACCATCCTGTCTCTACATAATATACTAAATAAGCGTGTTTATGGTTTTAACCTTCAGTTTTTAGGCAGTTGATGGCTATAAAAGCGAGAAATTAATGAGTTTTGGGTATATTAACGAAAATAAAGACTTTAAGATATGTTACGCGCTGTCTTTCTGAGGTTGAGACAGATTTTTTTTGACGTGTTATCCTTGCATATCCCTGGTGCGCAAACTGGCAACACAAGGGGAAAGAATGAGATATTATTTAGTTAAATATTTAAATACTTATAATGAGTGTTCAGCAATTGGTAATAAAGACTGCGTTAAAAGTACTGAAGCCGATCTCCCAGGTATTCGATGCTATTGTGGATCCTTCTCATATGTCGCATTATTTTATATCCAAAAGTAGTGGGCCTATGGAAGAGGGTAAGATAGTTACCTGGCAGTTTCCTGAATTTGAAACGAAATTTCCGGTCCGGGTTGATAAAATCGAAACCAATAAATACATCTCTTTCTACTGGCGTGGTACGGAGGCAATTGAAACAAAAGTTGAAATATCACTTACTCTTAAAGAAGATGATTCAACTTTTGTATCTATTACTGAGCAAGGCAGGGATAATGATGAAGAGGGTATCAGATGGTTAACGGGAAATACCCAGGGATGGGCTAACTTTCTTGCATGCCTTAAAGCGTACCTTGAATACGGAATTAATTTAAGGAAAGGAGCATTTGACATTTCTCAAATGCCCGTAAAAGAAAGCGGGCACGACAAGGATAAATAAAATGCGCCAAGCTTCAAATGCTTACAACATAAACTGTGACGGGCAGCGTGGCATTTGTTATGCAGATCTTAAACTACAGCATAGTAAGATGCAAAAAACCACTAATTGCATTGGCCCAAAGCATACCAGATAACTATAAATATGAGAATAGTACTGAAGCAACCACCACCTAATTTTTTCGCTCCGTAACCTGCAATAAGCGCCTTGAAAATGTTATTCATGTTTTAAGATTTATGATAGTGTTTCTTTAAAAACTGTGCCATCAGAAATATAACGGTTTCATTCTCATACCTTCCGCACCTGTCCTGGTATTGATGTGTGGTGGTATAGCGGGTGAAATAAAAGAGTGGCGAAGTGTTTATTGTTGTGGTAAGGGCAAATATTTTACAAGTTGCGTAACGAAATTTAGCACAAGAGTGCATCACCGTGTGGGGCCGGAAGGCAGCAACGGCTGTTGAATAAGTATTCTTCTGCCCGGCTAATAAAAATAACACCTGTATAGAAACTACGACAACGCCCTATTGTACCAGTGGCCCTTCTTTATTTAAGAGTGTGAAAAGCTGGTTTAGGCTCGCATTTATAGATTGTTCAAAAGCCGCTTTCATATCAAGTGGTTTTGGATGTTTGAATTTCCAGAGAGAAAAGTAATTTTGAAATGCTTTATCAACTTTTTCGACACCCACTGCGTTTTCCAGCATGTACATCCAACCGGAAGCTTTTAAATAAGATGTTAACCCATAATCTTCGCTGTTTTTGAAATTCGCAGATGCTGTTTCTACCGGAGGCAGAATAGGTATTTGTGCCAATGCCCTGTATATCGACGACTGGAAATCCTGGGTATTCAGTTTTTTTACCGTCTCAGGAATCCTGTCTCCGAATACACTGTTGCTTCTGTACTTTTCGGCTTCGTATCTAAATTGGAAATAAGTATTCAGGCCTTCATCCATCCAGGCATGGGTGCGTTCGTTACTGCCGAGCATACTCATGAACCAGTTATGCCCCACTTCGTGCGCTATCACCGCATCAAGGGTTTGGGGATTTGCATTGGGGCTTGTAATGAGCGTAACCATGGGATATTCCATGCCGCCACTCGAATTGTTCTTAGGCCCTTCAACTGCCTGCACTACCGGGTAAGCATACTCGCCAATCCAATTACTATAACGGCGAACAGCATCTTTTACGTAATCAATACTGCTAGTCCAAAGTGTGTTGGTATTGTTGTGATAATATGTAAACGCATCGACCACTTTACCCGATGCCATTTGTATGGTGTCGTACTGGATGATAAAACCCTTGTCGGCAAACCAGGCAAAATCAGGAACGCTATCGGCATAATAACTAAGTGTTTTATTGGCTCCTGAAGATATAGGCTCATACAGGCGTGGTTTATTACCTGTTCTGTTGGCCGCATTGTAAGTGCCGATAGTCTTGTATGCAGCGAGTTCGCCAGGTGTTTGTAAAACTCCAGTGGCGCTTACTACGTACGATGCCGGCACCGTGATATTTACTTTGTAAGAAGCGTATTCGCTGTAAAATTCGCCCATGTCGAGATAAGGCATTTCGTGCCAGCCATCTTTATCGAACACCGCTGGTTTTGGGTACCACTGGCAGATCATAAATTCATCATCGGCAAAGCCGGACCTCGAGAAATAGGAGGGTAGCTGCACCTTGAACGGCGTAGCAATGGTAACAGAATCACCCGGTTTCAGCGGCTGCGGTAATAGTACTTTGATGATGTCGATATATTGAGGATTAGGGTGCGGCTCAGTAGTAGTAGCCGTTCCGTTGACTGTAAAAGCGAGATTGCTGATAGAGCCGCCGGCGAATTTTTTTAGTTTATCTTTTCTTTGCGAATCATTTTTTATTTGTTGAAAAAGGGCAGTTGATTGTTCTTTATAAGCATTAGGATAAATATGAAACCATATAAAGGAAAGCGACTCCGGCGAGTTATTCTTGTAGACAATTGTTTCTGACCCTGTGATTGATTTTTCTTTGTCGTTGAGCTGGGCGTTGATAGAATAACGCAGGTACTGTTGCCAGTAATCGGTCTGTGCAAAAGATCGAATACTCATCAATAGAATAAACAGGGTCATTATTTTTTTCATGCGCTAAAAATAAAGGAATTGGAGTTAAATGTTTTGAAACTGTGTGGCTTTCGGCAGCACGAACTTTGAATTTTAGCGTTCGCTTAAGTATTCAGCATGGAATCCAACACGATGAGTAAAAATCGCTAAAAGGTAACAAGCTGCTTTGTGGATGCAGATGTATTTATAACTTCACTGCTAGCCTTTGTAAGTCGTACCGATACCCGACTTGCCGGGTTGTGGAAAAGGATCCTCCCAAAAACTACAGCAAATAATGAGTAGATAGCCGC
>JAQBNO010000006.1 GCA_028288485.1 Segetibacter sp. | reverse complement strand
TGTAGAAAGGACGACGAGGGCATGAAACCAAAAAAGAAAAGTTCGATCCTATAGGCAAACTAACTAATTGCGCAAAGAAGGTTCTGCAACAGAAGATTACCGCAACCAGGCAAGTTCCACGCTCAACATTCAATGTTCACTCTTATATGACAGCAACATAATTATTAACCCAGTTGAATGAGTACGAGTATGAGCAATGTTTTATTGAAACGTTTAAAACGGTAGAGGGTCCAACCTGGCTTGGAGTGCTAGTGACAGGTCAACTGAACATTGTTGCCTGGTGAAACGTCAAAAGTGAAACTTGAAAATAAATTTCTCATTTCGACCTGCCACATTCACCTTTTGACATCACACAGAATAAATTAACCGAATAAAAAAAAGTGCAACTAGTGCACTTGGAATAATTTATAAGATAGGTTTTTAATCTATTGTTTTCCTTCCGCCTATTAAAGAAAGAAGGAACAATACGATAAATATAAAGAATAAGACCTTTGCGATTGTTGCAGCACCTGCGGCAATACCACCAAAGCCAAAAATAGCTGCAATAACTGCAATAATTAAGAAGGTTATTGTCCAACGTAACATAACAGAGAATTTAAAGTTTTGAAATGTTTTATTCGAATATTCAAATAATCGTACCAGTTGGGCACTGTATTAGTGAAAACAATTCTACATAAAAAAATTTCCTTATTTTCTCCGTCTCTGTACTAATTGGTATGGTAATTACTTTAGAAGGGAAACAAGTCGCACCTATGAGATCGCCAAAAAGATTTTTAAAGAATGCCCTGGAATGTGTCACCCAGTGCGTATTACTACCCGGAGTTGAATTAGATTTTAATCATGTTTTATTCTACTATAGAAGGAACCTGGGATCAATCATAAAAAAGCGCAGAAGATTGAACTAGAGTGTCGTGCCCAAACTTTCTTGTTTTTACCTTCATTGTAATTGCTCTTACATTCATTTCAATTACAGGAATCCTTACCACCACTCCAGGAGTTGATTGTATTCCTGCTAGCAGAAAAAGGCTGATATAAAATATACCAGAGTTTGCAACAGAGCCAAACGATTCCAGGAACTTTTATTATTTCTCCTTTTTAGAGTTCGATAGTTAACTTCCCTGTCCCATCTAATATGAAAGGTTATACTATACAGCCAACCACCTTTTTTGCGCTATAAACGCTTCTGGTACCCTATTTTCTTCACCGGCAATTTGATTCCACTTTTAATAATCGACTTGACTACTTCGCACACTTAAACCGCTTCTTAATCAACCTTGTTATCCAAATTAAACTATATTCGAATAATAATAGAGATAAACACATTTCCAACGAAAGAAAGGCTGATAAACAACTACATATGTTTTAAATTTTTTTTAATATCATAACCGTAGTAGAAGACAAAAACCGATAAACAGCATAGGCTGGGGAATTTTTTCTACACTAGATGTTTTGTTTAAGGCATTATTTACCTGAGCATTATAAATATATTTTCTTTCTTAAGCGTAAATATCTAATTATCAACGTTTTTTAATTTTTTTTCACATTTTTAAAGTTTGGTGTTGTATTGGATTCTATGATTGTGAACGTTTTAAACCACAGATAATCAATATGCTCAGCCAAATCCAAACCCAGAAACAGCAATTGAAAATTTTGCCCCAGCAAATTCAAATGCTGAACATTTTTCATTTAAATGTTTTAGAGTTAGATCAGCGGATATCAGATGAGTTAGAGGAAAATCCTCTGTTAGAGATGAACGAAGAAGAAGAAACTGTGGCGGTTGAAAAATTTGCAAAAGAAAGTGTACAGGATTATGAAGATTGGGAAGAACACGGCTATGACGATGTTCCCGATTATAAGCTCGAGTATGAAAACTACTTTAACAGCGATTCTGTTCCAAACATTCCTATTAAAGCTTTTAGTGACTACCGCGAAGCGTTGAAGGACCAGATCCGGTATATGGGCCTTTCCGACAGAGAGCTTCAACTCGCAGATTATATCATCGACTGCCTGAATTGCAACGGTTTTTTAATTCAGGATCTTGAAGATATGGCCGACGATCTTTCTTTTAAGCAGGGTGTGCTTGTAGAAGCCGATGAACTTCAATTAGTAGTTAATCAAATTCAAACGCTTGATCCTGTTGGTGTAGGGGCTAAGAATACAAGAGAATGCTTACTATTGCAACTGCACAGCCTGCAAAAGAAAGGGCCCGATGTAAAAATGGCTATTAAACTTCTTGAAAACCATTACGCCGATCTTTCTCATCGTAACATGGAAAAGATCATGGAAGCCCTTGCGATTGATGAAGAAGAATTGAAAATAATTCTGCGCCTGCTGGCATCTTTAAAACTAAAACCAGTTCTTGAAGAAACTGAAGGAACAGGAGTTAATAATAATATCATCCCCGATTTTATTTTAACTGTAGATGATTCCGGCGATATCGAGGTTAATCTTTACCGGTCAAGGTCTTCTTCCTTATACATCAACCAGTCTTTAATGGAGACCGTACAATTTGGTGGGGCCACCCGCGACAAATCTGCTACACAGTACCTTAAGAGCAAATTAAGTTCGGCCCAGTGGTTTGTAAACGCCATCAAGCAACGCGAAGGCACAATGATGCAAATAATGAAGGCAATAGTAGATCTGCAAAGAGAATATTTTAAAACCGGTGAAGTGAGCCTGTTAAAACCAATGATCCTGAAAAACATTGCTGATAAAGTAGGAGTTGATATTTCTACGGTATCTCGTGTTACTTCAAACAAATATGTAGATACTCCTTTTGGAATAATATTGCTGAAAAATTTATTTACTGAAGGAATTATTAACAAGGAAGGAGAAGTAATTAGCAACAGGGTAATACAATCAGCGATCGAAGGGGTTATAGAAAACGAGGATAAGCTTAACCCTTACACCGATCAGCAATTGGTAGCAATTTTAGCAAACAAAGGTATAAACGTAGCCCGCAGAACGATAGCAAAATACAGGGAACAGCTGCAGATCCCGGTTGCTCAGTTAAGGAGAATGTGGGCGTAAAAATCGAAAAGAATTAATTTTAAGTATTAACTTTTATAAATGAGCAAAATTTTAGTTATTGACGACGATGTAGATATGTGCCTTCTGTTGAAGCGGTTTTTGAGTAAAAACGGATATGAAGTAACCCTGGCTCACAATGGAAAAAAAGCGCTGGAAGAACTGGAAAATGCTGAACCCAATCTTGTATTATGCGACTTCAGACTGGAAGATATAGATGGTAAAGAGTTATTGGTAAAAATTAAAGAGAAATATCCACGTACACCGGTAATAATTGTAACCGGTTACAGCGATATTAAAGTAGCGGTAGATGTAATGAAGTTGGGCGCCTACGATTATGTAACGAAACCTTTATTTCCCGATGAGATATTACTAAGCATTAAAACCGCGCTACAGAAAAGTGCCGCCAAACAAGACAACAGTACCAGTACGGTGATCATGCCCGACGATGACTTAAAGAACGCTAACCGCGGGAAAACAATCACTTCCGGCCAGTATATTTTTAGTGATAGTGCAGAATTTAAAAACATTCTCAAGCAGATCGACCTTGTTTCTCCTACTAATTACAGCATTCTTATTTATGGAGAAAGTGGAAGTGGCAAGGAAGCGATTGCGCAGGAAATTCACAAACGCAGTAAGCGGAAGGACATGCCTTTTGTGGCAATAGACTGTGGCGCTTTGTCGAAAGAATTAGCGGGAAGTGAGCTGTTCGGACATGAAAAAGGATCATTTACAGGTGCGCTAAACCAAAAAATAGGGAATTTTGAGATCGCTAATGGCGGAACTATTTTTCTTGATGAAGTAGCCAACCTAACGTACGATGTACAGGTTGCCCTACTACGCGTGGTGCAGGAAAGAAAAATGCGCAGAATTGGTGGGAACAAAGATATCGACCTGGATGTAAGAATAATTATAGCCAGTAACGAAAGACTACTAGACTCGGCGAGAAAGGGTAAGTTCCGGGAAGATCTTTATCACCGCTTCAACGAGTTCAGTATAGAAGTGCCGCCATTGCGCGAACGGAAATATGACATCATGATCTTTGCAAAGCACTTCTTAAGACTTACAAATGAAGAGTTGAATAAGAACATCAGGGGGTTCTCACCAGAAGTAGAAGCTATTTTTAAAACCTATGTTTGGCCGGGAAATCTTCGCGAATTGAAGAACGTTGTAAAAAGAGCTACCCTGCTGTGTGATACTGAATACATCATGCCGACTGTTTTACCTTTTGAGATAACCAATTTCACGAAGTTGCAGTTTAACGAAACGGTAGAGGAAGCAACTTCCATCATCCAAACCAAACAGTTCGATATACCCGCTCCCCCGCCTACGGTAGTTAACACATATACTGCACCTGTGGTTTCTGAACCTGTATTTACAAAACAACTCGAAATTAACGAGCACAGTTTAAAAGGAGCAAGCATAGATGCGGAATACGAAATGATTGTAGAAGCTTTAAGAAAAGCAAATTACAATAAAAGTAAAGCTGCCAAAATATTAAACGTTGATAGAAAAACGCTGTATAATAAAATGAAGCAGTATAAGCAGTTTAACAGTGACTTATAAAATGGTCTTGCCAAAAGCAGCTACATTACGATAGCTTTTAAATGTTCGCAACTAAAATTACCGCTTGTAAAAAGAAGCGTGTAGCTGTTTTTTACAACTGTTGCAACTGAAAAATATAAATGAACAGGAAAGTTAAATGAACGGTTTGGTGTACAAGGGATCGAGATTTTCCAGGACCGTTCTGCATGAAGATTGCGAATGAATACTGCCGGCTTAAAAAGATCGTATTTTTTTGGTACCCGACAGTAGTAGCTGATATTGCTTTTGTTGCGTCGCACTCTTGTACATTCAGTAATTCTCCTGAACCTGAAGCTGCTTTATTATATGGCAAAATAGTAGCTGATAAAAAGAAAAAAGGGTAAAACGTCTTTACCCTTTTTTCTTTTTATCCAACCTGGGCCAACCAAAAAAACATATGAAAGGACTACTAAAAAAAATTGATGGTAAAATGAACAGTAAAATTCAGGAAAAGCGGATATTGATAGTGGATGACGATGAAGATGATTTTTTCATTACTTCAGAATACATTAAAAGTATTCCTTCAAATAATTTTATAGTTGACTGGTCGTACAATTATAAAGACGCATTGCAAAAACTGGTTTCCAACGACTACCACATTTATTTTGTTGACTACCGGTTAGGAATAAAAACAGGAATGGATCTTCTTACTGATGCAATTGCTCGTGGCTGCGAAGCTCCCATTATTTTGCTCACCGGTAAAGGCACACAGGAAATAGACGTTAAAGCTATGGAAAGTGGAGCGTACGATTACCTGATCAAATCTGAGTTAAATACAGAAAAACTGGAGCGCTGCATCCGCTATTCTCTTGAACGCGCCTCTTCAATTCATGCGTTAAAAGCAAATGAAAGAAAATACCGCGGCATGTTCGAGAAATCGAAGGACGTCGTGTTTATCACATCTACCGATTTTAAAATTATTGATATAAATTATGCAGCTACTGAGTTACTCGATTATGAACAAGATGAGCTGCTCGGTGCCAGTCTTTTATCTGTATTTAAAAGCCAGGATGATAAAACCTACTTCTTAAATATATTAAATGATATCGGTGAGTTTTACGATTACGAAGCTGATCTTGTCGCAAAAAATAGCGACATCAAAAACTGTATAATTTCTGCCTCAATAGAAATAAACAACAATGGGGAGAAATATATTCAGGGCATTATACACGATAATACCAGCCGGAAGAAAGCAGAAAAAACTGCTTTGCAAGCTGAAAAACTGGCCGCAACGGGTCGCCTGGTGCGCACACTTGCCCACGAAGTAAGAAATCCCCTTAATAACATTAATCTTTCTATAGAGCAATTATTACAGCAGTCAAACGACGAAGACTCGAAATTGTACCTTAGTATCGTTCAACGTAATGGTAAAAGAATTGGGGACCTTATTACCGAACTTCTTAATTCCTCCAGGCTTTCTTCTCAAATAAACCTCCAGGAATCTTCCTTGCAGTCGGTAATGGATAGCGCTATTTCCTCGGCGCTTGACAGGTTAACATTAAAGCACATTGATCTCGAAGTTTCTTATCCAAAAGTTGATTGTTTTGCACTGATCGATCCCGAAAAAGTACAACTGGCATTCCTGAACATAATAATAAACGCCATAGAGGCTATGGCTGAAGATGCAGGTAAATTAAAAATCGCAGTTTATTCTACAGATGAAGTGCATGTTGTAGAAATAACTGACAACGGAAGCGGGATAAGTGAAGAAAATATGCAAAGATTATTTGAGCCTTATTTTACATCGAAAAGAAATGGAATGGGTTTAGGTCTCGCATCTACACTCAACATCATCCAGTCACATAATGCTCATATCGACGTTAAGTCAGAAGTGGGCTCTGGAACCTCATTTATCATTACTTTTAAGAAAAGCGACAAATCGCTATTAACATAGTCAGAATCCCTAATCTAAAAGAGGTGTTCCATAAAAAAGAGGCAACCATTTTTGGTCGCCTCTTTTTTTATCCAACAAAAAATCCAATTCTCAAAACTTTTGATTCATTTAGCACCCCATTTCTGAACTTTTAGATACCGAAATGGTGTAACGAAGACCTCGGGCTCAAGTCGTAACTGCGGGAAGCACTTAAGGAATCGAATAACTTTGCAAATACAGACCATGCCTTTTTCAAAAGCAAATTCTTCTTTTCAAAATCGTTATCATAAAAATCAACTTTCAAGATCTTAACCCTAATAAGGATGTGGGTTGTAAGTGCGCTATTAATTTCTTCTGGCGACAGATCTGTTTCGTAAGCTAGTTCTTCGGGGTCATTGATGATCCTTGCTTTACCAAAAATGTTCAGGAAGCAGTTTTTGCCTTTTTTGAAATAATTAAGTCCGACCGGAAATTCCTGATCAAACTCCCTGATCAGTTGCTGTGGCCGATTAATGAAGAAGGTGATATTACCGTTGTCATCTACCCTGTAAGTATGAATAATGGTATTGTTTATTTTAAGGGTGCTGTTGCTGTGACAATAGAAAATTGCTAACCTTATGTCTTCAATTTTTTCGGCAATAAAGTGTAGAATTTTATCATTATCCATACTAAAGATTTTGTAGTATTACTGCTAAAAGTATACCGGTTTTTAAAATATTTTTCGAAACTTCTTTCCACATAAGTCATTTAAGTTTAAGCTGTTAATTAACCATGTATTGTAAGCCGGCCGGCCGCGAAACCTCGTAAAAAGAAAATCTGGCGAAAAAAAAATGTCGTTTCTATTCAACTATCATTCTTCATTATAGATTCAAAATTTGGTTTTAACGATGCATCGTAACAAAAATTTAAGGTAGTTTTCTCCTAACAAGCTTTACACACACAGCTTCTTCCCTTTCTCACAAAAGACCAGAGGAATTAAATGTTCAACTTTCCAAATTCCCCGTCGTTGTGTTTTTCACCTTTAGCAATAGCTTTGATAATATTGTAAAACACAACAAAGCTGTTAGAGGCTCCGTCCCAATAGCTGGCTTCATCAACTTCAACCTTTAATAATGATAGTGCAGGATCGTCTACACCTTTTGGAAACCATGCCTTAACAATTGGTGACCATAATTCCTCTATTTTTTCACGCTCATTAACGACTGTACATTTTCCTTTTACGTGTAAATAAGTATTTTGGCCGGGATGGGAGTACATTAAGTAAACTGTATTTTCTTTTGAGACATCATCAACTTTTCCGGAAAATTCATTGGTGAAAAACCAGATACTGCCTTGTTCATCAACTTTTATAGACTGCATGGGCCGGCTGTAAAGAGAGTAATCGTCGTGGATCGTTGCAAACATGCAAACTTTTACTTCTTCAACCAGGTCAACTAATTTTTTTAAAGATTCATTTGAGTTAAGGTCTTGCTGTTGCATAATAAAGAATTTATAATGTTATAATGTTGCTGTAAAAAAGAACGTACCAGCCCGTGGTAATTCTTCGTGTTTTTACGATAATTGCCGCAAAGAACAGAAACGAGTATTTGATGACCGACGGACTTACTCTTCCTACAGTTAAGCAAGCCGGGTCCACTCTTCAATTTGTAAGAAAAAGCAGCGATACGTCGCCTGCTTTAGGTTCTACAACAACCATTTGGTAATAGTGTATGAATGGGAATTAGGTGGTATAAGAAATAAGATGTTGAAGTAGAAACAGTAGCGAACGCAAACAGTAAACACTTCACAGCGGTGGGGTGTTCATATATATTTCGACGGATAAACCAAGTAGAATACAACCATTTAAAGATCGCTTTCCTATTGCTCATAAAATAACAACAGTACAAGTGAGTGACACAACGATGATGATTAAAGTTATTACTGTCTGTCTCCAAAAGAATCGTGTTTACAACCCTCGTCTAACATAGCGGTAAAACTCTTGCTAAAAATAAATAATCAGTACCGGTAGCTATGTATTAACAGCGTCGTTGTTTTTACCTGCCAATCTTGCCGGTATCGTCTCAATTTCCTTGGCTTCTCTTTTAATAATAAACACGGCAGTTCCGTTAGGTACAATTCCTCCTCCGTATTCTAAGGCGTGAACCTTGGTAAATTCGGCTCCGAAATATAGAATTATGGAAGTATAATAAACCCATGTAAGTATAAGAATAACAGAGGCGGCAGTGCCATAAGTCGCTCCCAAATTCGACCTGCCGAGGTAATATCCAATTCCTGCCTTACCTATCAAAAATAGGATTGCGGTAAACGAAGCCCCAACGAAGGCGTCCTTCCATTTAATTTTACCATCGGGCAACACTTTAAAAATAATTGCAAATAAAATACTGATGAGCGCAAAAATTATGAACAGGTTTATGACATAAAAGATATAAACGGTGGTATTAGGGAAAAAATGGGTAAGACGATCGCTAAGTAAATCGAGAAGAGTGCTAATAACAAGAGATACCAAAAGCAAAAAGCCGAGGCTCACAATCAGAGAAAATGAAAGCATGCGGTTAAAGAGGAATTTTACAATACCTCTTTTGGGTTTAGCCCTTAATGACCATATATAGTTAATCGAATCCTGGATCTCGGTAAAAATTCCGGTAGCGCCTATCACAAGAATTACGGTCCCTATAACAGTACCAATAAAACCGTTGCTTGATTGTTGACTATTTTTTATTATTTCCTGTATCTGGATGGCTGCATCGCTCCCAATTAACCCACTAATCTGGCCATACAACCTGCCTGTAACTGCTTCCCTACCCCAGAATATCGTAGAAAGAGAAATGATAATAATTAATAAAGGACCAATTGAAAAAATGGTATAATAAGACAGTGAGGCACTGAGTTTAACACAATTATCTTCTACAAAGGCACTTACAGCTTCTTTAAATACATGCCAATACTTTTTAACTGCTTTCATTTTATAATTATTGAATTTATACCAGTAAGTTCGTGCCAGTAAAACTACTCTATTTTTAATGGGGATTTTTTTACACCTACTTCGTTTTATATCAAGGGGTTAGACAACCCGATAATGTGTTAATTAAAATGTTGGCAAGGTTTTTTAAATTCTTATATTTTAACTAAACTTTTTATCATGAGAAGTATCTTGTATATCCTGGCTGTAATCTTAATTATTGGTTGGCTTTTAGGTGTTTTTGTATATAGCGTTAAAGGTTTAATTCATATTTTATTAGTACTTGCCGTCATATCTCTGCTTATAGGCATAATAAGAAGAGCGTGATAACCTTTTGTAAATTAGTTTGACCACCATCTTATTAAAAAGCTACAGGTATTATGCCTGTAGCTTTTTATTTCAACTTAAGCTATGAATATTACCGGGAGGAGGAAAACAAAGTACTTAGTAATCTTCGCAACTGCTATTGTAATTATTTCGGGCTATGTATTGTATAGAGTAAAAAAGCACGCCTTTCTTGATCATCAGCTTCAAACTATTGTACACAATAAAACAAACCAACTCTATAACTTAAGCTACGATTCTATTTCGGTTAATGAAGTCGACGGCGATCTCTATATCAGGAATTTGTATGTTAAAGGCGATACCGCCAAGCTGTTGCAGATGATAAAAAGCGGCGATACCAATGCGTCGAAAATGCTTCTTGATATTTATATTCCCTTATTAAAGGTTGTAGATTTTAGAACGGCAAGTGCATTAGTTGCGAAGCAGATGGAATGTAAACAGGTCTTGATCTCTGATCCCCAAGTGACGATATATCTATTTCCCGGGCAAGCGAAGGCAAGAAACGCAAAAGCGGAGCAGGAAGAGTTATACAAACAAATACTTGGGAATTTTAAATTAATAAAGGCGGAAAATGTGTCTGTTACTAACACCAGGGTTGTAGCAATGGACTTCTATACAAAAGAAGTAAAATTTCGAACTTATAATACAACAATTCATTTAAGTGATATAGCAATTGACAGTACTTATAACCAGGATACTACCAGAACTCTTTTTTGTAAAGAAATTGAAATACAATCAGACAAAGTCGTTTTAGGAGATAAGGCTAATGCCGCTGAAATTACAAAAGCTTCTTTTGATACAAGATCGGAAATAGTGACACTGGAGAAATTTGAATATGACGCTTATAAGAATAAAGGCTTTTTTAAAAGTAAGTTAGAAGGAATTTCTCTTAAAGGAATTTCGTGGACAGGACCAGTAGAAAACTCTGATCTTACAATTGGCGTCGCGGCCCTGGAAAGAGGAGAATTAGAAACACTGTCGGATAAAAAAAGTGATAAAAAAAAGACCGCAAATAAAAAGAGCTTAATACTTACAGGATGGATTAAAACATTTTCACTTACTGAATTAAAATTAAAGTCACTCACTTTTGTAAGTAAGTCGTCGGGCGCCAAAAAGAAGACCTATACAGTAAAAAACAATTCCTTTATCATAAAAGACCTTCTCATTGACCGGGAAACGCTGTTAGACGAAAGCCTTGTAAACAGGACTAAAGAAATCGACATAAAAAACGAGGAAATTAATTTAACGAGTGAGGACCAGTTATACAATTATCGCTTTGAAGGTCTTACACTAAATACACTTTCGAAAAGAATAACTATAAAATCAATAAAAATTTTACCCCGGCTAAATGAAGCGGATTTTGCAAGAAAGATGAAAGTGCAATCAGATAGATTTGATGCGAAATTCAATAATATCGAATGCAGCAGGGTTGAGTTCGAAAAATTATTAAAAGGTGAAATAGTGATCGACAATTTGATTACGTCCGGAAATTCGATAAATATTTTTCATGACTTGTCGTATCCTGTCGATACAATCTCGAAACAAGGAAAACGTGCAACTTACCCGCATCATTTACTTTACGACCTTGGCTTCCCTATAAAAATTAATAAGGTTATTGCCAAAAAAACATACATAGAATACAAAGAAAAAAATCCGGCTAGCCAGAGCAGTGGAAGAGTTCGATTTTCTAATACCTCCTTTACTATAGATAACGTTTCGAACCAGCCCACAAAAGTGCCCGGAAAAATTACCATGGACTTTACCAGTACTTTCCTTGAAAAAATACCGGTTTCGGGAAGCTTTGTACTATACCTGGATAATTACAAGAAGGGAAGATTTATGGTTGATGCTGAAATAAATAAAAGCTTTGATGCGACTATTTTAAGCCAGTTAACACAACCTATGTCGATGGTCAAAATTGAAAAAGGAGTGGTAAATTCTTTCAGGTTTAATATTATGGCAGACACAAGTATTTCGCAGGGAAGCTTAACGATAACTTACGACGATATTAAGGTAACAGTACTAAAAAAGAAGGGCAATGAGTATAACAAAAAGGACGTACTGAGTTTTCTCGCAAACATTCTCGTTAAAAACAAGAATAAGGCAGGACCTGGTGCACGAACTGCAAATATTGTATTGAAACCAGACAAATATCGCTCATTCTTCAATTTTATCTGGAAATCGATATTCACAGGTTTAAGACAAACACTTACCATTAAAATATAAAAAAAGCACCCGGATGGGTGCTAAAATATTAGCTCGGAGCATCTGATTTGGTTGTCTTCTTATGGATGTTTTCCACCTGGGTCATAAACTCAGAGAGTTTGCGATCGGCATAAGGACCGTAAGCATCAACTAAAGTTCCCTTTAGCCCATCAGTAGTTTCTATTACATACATGATGGTATTATCATTGGGGTCTGATTGTCCTTCGAACCTGAAGAAGTTAACAATGTTCAGTTGTTCGGGCTGATAAATCTTTTCAGTCTTCAAAGAACGTAATCCTTTGTCGGCTATTTTAAAATCATCCTCATAGCCTTCCAGAACCATCTTGTTGAGAACTAACGCCAACGATTTCATGTGAGGGACTTCTTCAACGTTTTTGTTATTCTCCAGTGAATCATTCTCTTCCATAAAATTCAGTTTAAAAAGTTAATAAAAATTTCTTGCCAGATAAGTTATTCTGCAATGATAAAAGGTTTTAATACAAAAGCCGGCAATAAATACCGGCTTTTTCTCAAAATGATAAAACACTCTATACACCTAACTTACTTTCTCGTGCAGATCACGATATTTTTTAATTAAATCATGCGATGTTTTTAAATTACTTTTTTGCGTGGTAATCAATTGCCTGATTTCGGTGCTCATATATGCATCAGACTCTAAAGCGGCTTCATAAGCTCTCTGCGCCACATCTTCACCATATTCACAAGAACCCAGGATGCTCTCCCGATCCTTACCTGTTATAGCAGCTTTCAAATCCATCCATACCCGGTATACTTTGCCTGAAATAGTGGTATCCGATGCCGGATCGCCGCCAAGCCGTGAAACTTCCTGGGTAAGTTCTGCGGTATATTTTCTGCTTTGATCAGCCATCTCATTAAATATAGCTATAAGATCAACGTCTAAATCTTTTGATTCTTTGGCGGCCCTTTCATAACCTACCACCCGGTCGTTATTTATTTGTATCAGGTCATTTAAAACGCCTACTAATTCTTCTTGCTTTTCCATGTTTTATAGATTTTGTAATTAAAACTGGTTTGACCAATTTATAAAAAAAACGAGCCAGTTTCTTTCTATTCTACATTAAAACTTTTCTTGTTTTATTTGTGTAAGTTGTGCCCTTGTGGGCAAATTTTTCCACGCTCACTCATTGAGCGCCAATAACTTATTTAATTACTAATGGTTTTTTCACGTTCAATTTATTCTACTATTTATTACCCAAAGCAACCTGGAAATTCTTGATGGCACGACTTTTTCCGGTGTACTTCAAAACTAAATTGATTTATGAAAAAGATGTTATTATTATTCTCGATTTTTTGTGTTCTAAGTCTTGTTACAAATGCACAAAGCATGGGCAGAACTTATAAAACTGCTTTGGGAGTAAAAGTCTGGGATGGTGCAGGAGTTACCTTTAAAACATTTGTTGCTCCAAGCAACGCCATCGAAGTGATCGGTTATTTTAACCGCAACAGTACAAGGTTTACAGGTCTTTATGAAATACATGGGAATATCAACGGTGCTCCCGGTTTAAGATGGTACGTAGGTCCCGGTGCACACTTGGGCATTTATGATAAAGATTATTACAAAGGCGACAACATTGTTGCTGGTGTTGATGGTGTTCTTGGCCTTGATTATAAGATCAACAGGGCGCCTATCAACCTTTCTATTGACTGGCAACCTTCTTTTGAATTTGCCGATGGACGTGGCTTCGCAGGAAGCTGGGGTGGATTGGGTATCAGGTACACATTTTAGAAAGCTGGTGAGCATTTGAAGCATAAATAGCAGGCAATAATTAAAGCATTTGAAAGCCATCTATCGCATCGCATTACTGCTCGCCGACAATTATTAATACAAACACTAAGGTTGTGAAGAATGTTTACCCCGTAAGCTTTCTTCGCAACTTTTTTATGTCGCCTTACCAAAGTCATCCCTGGTTGTTCTTAAAGATGTTCTAATACAATTTATTAGCGAGTTCCTGCAAAAGTTGTTGTTCTTGTAAGGGACCATTAAGAGTTTTATTATGCACCTGCTGCTATTACTTCAATCTTAGCCGGGTTGTGTATTTTTTGGGGCCCAGGCATTAGAACTACAACAGTCTCCTGTTGCGTCGCACTCTTGTACAGGGCAAAATAATTCAGCAGAAAAAAAGACTGATAAAGGGTTTGTTGCTGAAGTGAGTGACACAACGATGTTGCTTAGTGATCCTTAAAGCCTGTCCCAAAAGGTTTCTTCAGTTCGAATTGTTTTGCATATTTCAATCCCGATTTCAAGAGTACAAACGTTTCCGCTTGTGAGTGTAACACGATTTAAAAAAGCGTTGCACCAAAACGAGAGCAATGCTTATATATAATTGTATGCGGGTAATTAGAAAGGCAAACCAATAGCGAGGTTCCAAATAATATTTTGCTTCCTCCAGTCGCTACTACCAAAGTCGACCTGGTTTAAAACATTTCGTTGCCCCTCGGGGAGCCATGGTTTTCGTATAGGAATAGCGACATCTAAACGAAGCAGGAGAAGAGTTATATCTATCCGTAACCCTACCCCAACGTCGGCCGCCAGTTCCTTTAAAAAATTCTTAGAAAATTTTGCCTTCTCTTGTAAGCTTTGCGGGGGCGGCTCGTTATACAACCAAACATTACCGGCGTCTACAAAGAAAGCTCCATCTAAAATACTAACCAGGTTAGTCCGGTATTCGGTGTTAATTTCAAGTTTCAGATCGCCTGTTATATCAGGAAAGAAACCTGCACTATCAGCAATACGACTTCCGTTATAAGCGCCTGGGCCAACAGACCGGCTTCTAAATCCTCTGAGGCTGTTGCTGCCCCCGGCGAAGAATTGTTTAACAAAAGGAAGAATGGTTGAGTTTCCATAAGGTATACCGACACCTATAATCAGCCGGTTAGCCCATTGACTCTTTTGTCCGACTTTAACGTAATACCTTGTATCTAATTCGGTTTTAAAGTATTGAGAGAATGGTGTGCCGAATAATTCACGCACCTTGCCCTGTTTTGCATTTGCGCCTGAAATAAGACCGGCAAGGTTTCCTGAGAGATCGATCAAGCCGTTAAAATAAAGTCCACCCGCATTCTTTTCTCTTCCCACCAGTTCATTATAGTTAAAGTTATAATTCGACCCTACTATAAACTGCGTGTCAACAGTTCTTTGAAGGATAGGCCGTTGCTTAAGATACTTATTAAATGAATCTGTACGGTTTAGCGGCTGAACATAGTTGATGGAAATAGGGTTAAACTGGTGCTCTTTCCGCGCATTTTCTTTCCAGATATATCCAAATTGTCCGCGGAAAGAATTAAGCGTATAGAGTTTCTGACGCTGCAATATGTCGTATCCTAATTGAATATTAGTTCGGGGAACAAACGAACCCTGAGTGTTGAGATCGAAGAAAGGAATGATAAACCTTGGGAAGGTAAGATTTGCTTCAGCACCATATCTAAAAGTGTTGTAGCCACTAAACTGACCGCTATATTGAACTTCAAAACCTCCGTAGGCATTTATAGTTAATAACTCTGCTCCCCTGAAAGTATTCCGGTTTCTCCACCTTAATGTTATTTCCGAACCAGTTACATTATTTGACTTAGTCAGCCCCCCAATTTCCGCACTCAGTGATTTTTTTGGTAAGGGTGTTAAGTAGTAATAGGAGTTGAGCTTAAAAGAATCGGGTATTTGCTCAAACCGGTTCTTTACGAACTTAAACGTACCTAAGTTGATAAGCCTGTTTAAAGAAAGATTATGATCGGTCCTGTTATAAAGGTCTCCTGGCTTAAACCTCAACATTCGTTCAAATACCTGTGGCTTGAATGTTTTCCTTCTGTCGATTACATAGTAGCCTGCGTGAAGAATTGAGTCTGTTTTAACAGTGTCTCTTGCAGCCGTATTAAGGTTATAGTTGGAATAAACAAACACGTTGTTTATTCTGTAAGCCTGCTTATTTGGCATCGGTATTTCAGGCTTGAAACGAACATGCAGGTTAGTCAAAGTGTTGCCAATCGTACTGTCGACCAAAACGATCAAATCGTCGGGATTGAAGTAATAAAAGCCCTTTTCTTTTAAAGCAACATCTATACGCAAGCGCTCGCCTTTTACAACATCCAGGATAAATGGTTCTCCCTTTTTCAAGATAGTTTTGTCCGAAATACCGCGAATCGTTTGGCTGATTGCGCTGCTGTCATCGGGAAAAGTTACTTCGTTTATTTTATACTGTGTACCTGCATCAGCCACATAAGAAGATGATGCTTTCTTATTTTTAATGGTGGTGTCGCCGGTAACCTTAGCGTGAAAAAAACCCTTATTCTCCAGCGTGTTGGTTAATACCTGTATGTTCCGGGTAAGATTAAGTTGACTTAACAACACAGGCGGCTCCCCGGTTTTGCGAAGAAATTTATTTATAAAGTTGTTCTTTTTACCAGCCATATTATAGATCCCAAGTTTGAACTTGATACCTAATATGCTGGAGTTTGGTTTGGGACGTAATAAACCCAAAAGGTCAGATTTAAGAACCTTATTATAACTATTACTCGCTGTTGAATTTCTTATCTCTAATTTATGCCCGGTATATAAAGCATCATTATCAGGAACATTCTTAGTAATGCTACATCCGGAAGATAATAAAACCAATGAAATAATATAGATTGTATAAGCAGCAGTAATTTGAGGCTTTTTAATTTTCATCTGTTGAATCTTTTACTAACCCAGGAATAGATTTTCTGTTATCCATTACGATTTTGTCAGAAAATAAAACAGTTTGGTTTTCTTCTACAGGATAGTTACCCGTAGTTGCTTTATTCGTTTTTTCTTCTTTTTCCTTTTGTATTTTTTCCAGTTCCTGATCCTGTTTCTTTTGTTCTCTTCTTTCTCTCCTGGTTCTTGTTTTTTGGAAAATTTGTTTAAACCTGTTGTAATCAACAGAAATAATAAACTTAAGACCCGTTTCAACTACGTATCCTTCTACCACAGCTTCGTAATCGTTTTTGCGGTAGCCTCTTATAAGATACCGGCCATCCTGACTGAGGTTATAATCGACGCTAACATTACCTATTACACTGCTACCCGTCTGCTTAGTTTGTTGCGGACCTTCTAACTCGTAGTTGCTTCCTACTGAAACTTTCAACCTGTCGTTTAGCAAACGCTTAGATAAGTTTACATTGAAATCGGTTCTGTCGCGCCTCTCACCGGTAGTATAATCTTCAGAAGAATTTACATCAAAATTTATTTCTACACCGGCGATAAGGTCGCCCGCCAATTTGTTTAATTGTTCGGTTAATATTTTACTTACGCTTTGCCGTGCAAAAGATCCGGCATTGAAACCACCTCCGCCACCACTACTTTCAAATGGATTCTCACCAACAAAACGGTTTAGCAGTAACAGTGCAAATACCTGTTTGTTCAATTCTGAAGGTTCGGCCCTAACCTGGTCAAGCCTTGTATTGACTGTCGTAAGAATTTCGTTATTAACCCGCACATTATTTTCAGTAGGTAAGGTAATATCGAATGTAAGCAGCGGCTTCATTATTTCTCCCTTTACAATCAACCTCACCTGGAACGGTAATTTTTGTTGATAGTAGCCTCGTTGCCCAGGATCAGCTATCTGATTTTGAACCAGATCCATCGGAGAAGTGTTAGCTACATAAATAGCTGTTACAGCAAGGTCTGCTGTAGTAGGTTCGCCCGTCCAGGTAATTTTGCTGCCCTTCTCTATATCAAATCTGCGCCGAAGGAAATTAAATGATAACTCATATCCTCCGGATTCTATTTCATAAGTACCGGTCATTGTTATTTTTCCGCTCGGATCAATTCCCCCGGTTAAAAGTGCTGCTCCTTTGATATTAAGAAAATCTCCATTCGCTTCATCTACAATTACATTGAAATTAGCTTCTTTCACAATTTCAATGTTAGCAGAGATATCGAAACCGGTAACGGCACTCGTATTAAAAGACGAGTCGTATTTAGCCAGTGTGGATTTGAATAAGGAGTCGCTCATTGGCGCATCCATGTCTACAAATTCTATGACTCCCTGCCTGTCTACGATCCCCGGTTCTGCCTGTGGAAGTACAAGGGACAGGTTTGTGTTTTCATTAATGCGTAAAGAGCCATCAACAATGGGAGCCGTTTCTGTTCCCTTTATACTCATACTAGTGTTAAAGAACAATTGCCCATAGTAAAGACTTCCCCGGGTTTTTTGCGAATTTAACCCCCTGAAATTTCTTGCCTTTACAGTTAAATTAAGATCATAATTAGTGAAGTTGGTAGTACCAGCAAGACCATCGATAACCAAACTATTATTAGCAGAATCTTTTATGGTGAATGTGTCGAAACGAACGCCCTGGTTATTTACTTTTATAGTTTCTCCATCTATTGTAAAGTAGCTGCCTAACATCGCCAGGTTGAAGCCTGTTTGATTGAAGGTAATCCCTCCATCTACGTTAGGAGATTTAACGGTACCATTAATAGCGACCTGGCCTGTGAGGTTACCAGTGGCACTATCAACCGCACCCATACTTAAGGCTTCAATTGTTTTAAAAGGAAGTTGCTTGATATCGAGGTTCAGATCAAAGTTGCTGTTGTTTGCAGGTTTCAGGTAATAGTTGCCGGTTAAGCTAATATCGTTACCTCTTCCTGTTATTGCCACGTTTGTTGCAAACACGTTCGCGGTATTGTTATTTACTTTAATGTTTACATCGCCTATAGTATCTCTTTTGACTGCAAGGTTGTTTAATGTAAGATCTGTGGTGAAATTCGGCTGTTGTAGAATGTTCCTTAATTGAACATTTCCGTTAAGAATTCCATCTACCAACAAAGAATCGGATTGAACAAAAGCGGAGAGGGTAGCAATATTGAAATTCGCGAAATCTATTTGCAAAGGACTATTTGCAGTTGAATTAAGACTATTGATTACTAGATGCTGGTTCCCCTGGCTCAAATCAAAATTACGGGCATTTACAACTGTAGACCCAAAACGAATTAGATTGTCGGCGCTAATCGACCACGGGTTATAATTCAACATCAGGCTGTCGGGTTTTAAAGAAAATGCATAAACACTGTCAGGCTCTTGGGAAAGTAGCGCACCGAAGCGATATTTTGTTTTTGCAACTTTATCTTTAATTGACAAGCCAAAGTCGATTTTATTATTTGCGAGAGTAGCCTTAATAGCGGTACCATACAATGCGATGCTTGCTCCGCTCGTTACCTGGTTTACGTTGGCTGTAACATTCAATGCATTATTTGCCGCTACTGCATCCATTGTAAGGTTATCAATAGTATTTGTCCCCATTACAATATGAGGTGCTGCAATGTTTGCATTCCAGCCATCACTACTTGAAAAGTTAGATTTAATTGTTAAACCGTCAAAACGTGTTAGCGTAGGTATAAATCCATGTAAGGTGGGATGGTCAATTACATTGGCGTTAATGGTAAAATTATAGGGATCTACATTTACCTGCTTTCCTGTTGTATTAATTGCATAATAGGGTTGTATGGCTTCCATCATAATATCACCCATTTGTTGCAACTTGTATTGTCCTCTCAAAATCGCATTCACAAAATCTGTTTTAATACCGATAACCTGTTCGTTGTTGATATGGCTTGCAACAACAGATAAAGAATCCATTACTATTCTCTTACCATTCATTACCAGGAGGGAATTGATTATATCAATCCTGCCATTCAAAGCATCCAGGTTTAATTCAGGAACATTAGCGGTTATCTTTCCATGGTAGATTATCGGATCGGGCGTAAGATGTAAGGGGAAAGTTTTGATACTATCAATATTAGCATTGAAAACAAAGCTGGGCAAATTGCCACCCATGTCGCCTTCAGCCTGCAAGGCAAAATGAATATTAGGGTCTTGCATTGCAGCATTAGCAGTGAACTTCTGATTAGCAATTGATGCGTCTAAAGTTAAATCGTGGTAAACATATTTTTTCACTTCCGCTGCCGTAACCATTCCTTTTATGCTGGCATTTGCCCGGTCAGGGTCAAAGCCGCGCCCATTAGCGGTAAAGCTGGCGGTTAAAGTACCTAAATTTTCGGGCTGCTGCATAATAGCACCAAGGTTGAGAGCAGTGGTACTAATAGTTGCATTATACCTGGCATTGATACTATCTGTTGGATTTGTAATTCTTCCGTTAACCTTTGCGGAGCCCAGAGAGGTGTTGAGATAAATATTAGCGAACACATCTTTCATTCCTCCCTTAATCTTTCCGTTCAAAGACATTGTTTGAGGGATGGTAATATTTTTCGGAATAGAGCCGGCAGGCGCCAATGCCATAATCTCCGTTCTGGTAGTGTAGAACTTACGAATATTCATATCGGCAGAAACATTCTTCGCATCGGCTGCATTATTAACTACCCCTGATATATCAATTATTGTATTACGCGAATCTCTAAACTGGAACTGGTTAATTTCCATTCTTCTCATGCCGCCTCTTATTCTTCCGTTTAATGCCATCGTTTCAGGCAGAGAAATTCCTTTAGGAAGGGAGCCGGCAGGAGCCAGGGACATGATGTCGCCCCTGCTCGTATTGAACTTCCTGATATTTAAATCTGCAGTTACATTTTTTGCATCCATTGCATTACCTACAACTCCCGATAGATCAAGGCTTGTATTGCTTAAACCTCTAAATTTAAATTCTTGTATCTCTAACCGGTTAAGCGTGCCTTTCAAACGACTATCAAAATAAATCTTAGCGGAAGGATTCCTAAAAGCGGGCTGCGACGCAAGCGTAGGAACAAACGTAAGAATATCTTTTACCTGTAAAAAACTATTGTCAATATCTATATCCATTTCGAGTAAACCCATTTCTTTTTGAATGGCAGCAAGAGACGGGTAACGAATAACAGCGCTTCGTTTTATTTCAGAACCGGGAGTTTGGATAAGAAGATTTTGCAATGAAGCCCCTTGGTTAGTATAAGTAACGTTGGTTTGAAATTTATTTAGAACAAAGCCGCTTTTCTCTTTCATGCTCGCTTCAACAATATTCGCAGCAATTGTATCATTATGAAATAGAAAATTATCGGCATGAAGTACCAGGTCTTGCAGGTTAAGATGTGCGAAATCCATGCCTCTCGAAAGCCTTGGTTGCGTATTGTCGTCGTACACGAAGTTGTTATCGTCGAACCTAATTGAAGCAACAGTAAATTTCCATGGAATTGTTGCGGCTGCTACTTCTTTAGAATTTTCGTTAGTAAGCTTAACCACTTTTGTATCGGCAGAGCTACCCATTCTTACAAAACCGTTTAAGCCTTTTAACTGAATATCTTTAATAGCAATATTTGTATTTTTCAGATCAAAACTTTCAGGGTGAATCTTCAGATCTTTTAGGGTGATATGAGTGGCTAATGCAGAAACGTCGTTGGAATAAGCAAGATCAAAATCACTTAGTAGCATTTCCTTATTAGTGAAGTTCAGAAATTTAGGGGTCTCATTTTTAACAGCCGGATCGGGGTTAGAGACAACCGCAGTAACTTCCATCGGCTTGGTTTGGTTAACCCTGCCACGTATACCCTTTACAACAATACTAGGTACGTCGTACCGCAAATTTGCAGGATCAAAAGTATTGATCCTCGTATCAAAATGATTTAAATAAACATCGACATCGTTGCCGGTAACCACGTCAAAATAAACCAACCTTGTTTTATCAACGATAATTTTTTCAATGGCCATTTTCATGGCCGCCGTATCTTTTTTTACCGCGGTATCTTTAGGAGAGGAAAAAGCATCAACTATAAACTGGTAGTTAAAAACCGTATCAGGAAGTTGTCTCTTAATTTTAGCAGTTATCTGGTTTAAATTGATTTCATTTATCTGGATCTCGCTGTGTATCAATTTAAACATGTCGATGTCGACTTTCAATTGATTGCCGGCAATTAACGTGTCTTTGGTTCTGTCTTCTATATACACCCCTTCCAAAACAAGCATCTTCGGGAAATCAATATCGAGCCTTTTGATTTCAACGCGTGTTTTGAGTTTATTTTCAAGAAATGCAACTATTTTCTTCCGTGCAAAATTTTGGACGGGGGCCGTTTGTATCAGGATTAGCACCAATACAATTAGTGCTATTATAGACAGTATGAATATGCCTATACCACGTCCTATCTTTGCAAGTACTGATTTTTTGGGGGGGGTAGATTTTTCTTGTTGCATACGCCTTACGTCTTCATTGTTCTGCATGAATACATTTAGTAGTCAAAAGACGCACCAGAACGCTTTACTACGTAGCTTTCTGTTTCTCAATCACATATAAAGCAATTTTTAGAAAAACAGGGAAACGGTGTAGAAATTATTCCTCACGGAAAAGTGCTGATAACCGGTTGCGACACTGGAAATCTTACTGTATCGATCCTGGTTATATGGCTTTTGATTTAATTTATTCAATGGCAATAAACGTTAGAGGTAAAGGAGCACGGGGGCTATATAGAAATTTAAATAACTATAACAACCAAGTGGAATGCTGTTGTTGAAAACAGGTTTTTATTTCGCTTCTTGGAGTTCTTATTTTCCTATTTTTCTTATCAACCATAGAACCAGCGCGATAATTACCACTACTATAATAACTCCCATCCACATACCCGCTTTAAAAATGCTGCCAATTGCTTCGCAACTGGTTAGGGAAAATGAACTCATAACAAGCACCACGGCAAAAAACAACTTATTTCTCATCTTTTTATTTTTATATAGTTAATATCTAAACGTTTACTATTACCAATATTATTTATCGCTCGTACAAATTGCAGCATAATGGTTTGCAGTACAAGTGAGTGACACAACGATGTTATATAGTAATAAAAAAGTTCGGGCCACCTAGTGACTACACTTAAATTTATTACCTGAATTCATTTTTTTCCTGCTGGATTTCTTTCGCCTCTTCCACCGAGTGAGAAGTAAAAAGGTCTTTGTCTTTTTCTGCAAGTTCGCCTAACTCGGTGTAAAATCTTTTTAACCTTTGCAATTCTTCTTCCGTGAGATCTTCTATATCAATCAGCCGGTTACTTGCCTTACTACTTGCCGCAATCAACTCGTTCAACTTTAGCTGTAAGGCCATCGTATCCTTGTTCTGCGATTGCTGGATAATAAATACCATTAAAAAAGTAACTACTGAAGTACCGGTATTAATAACTAGTTGCCAGGTATCTGAAAAATGAAATAAAGGACCACTGAAAGCCCAAAACAGGATTAAAATAACTGCAATAATAAAAGACCACGAAGAACCCGTAACCTTTGTAACCGTAGTCGAAAAATTGTCGAAAGGTTTACGGTTGGTATTTTCTCTTTTCATATTTCATATTAACGTATTCCTTTTCCTGTTTAAAATTTTAGGTCGACAATAGTAAAACAAATGCCACACCAGTTTTAAGAACTACTGTTGTTCCTGTATTTAAATCGAAGTATAAGAATAACAACATTTAATATAACAGAGAAGCCATTAGTAACGATTATTGGTATATCGCTACGTAAGATTCCGTAGTATGACCATAGGACGAGGCCAACTAAAAGGCTTGCAAACATTGCAATTGAAAGATCTTCTACTTTTTTCTCTTTTATAATTTTTATAAGCTGGGGTAATAACGAAACTGACGTAAAAATGCCTGCAACGATTCCGATTATATTTGTAGAGTTCAATGGTTAATTTTTAATGTAATAAAAGTTTTATTAGAAGCGGCATTGCTTTTAGTTGCGCGGGTCGTCTGAGCACAGCGAACAGGATGACCAGCAGGCGGCGACATTCTTCCTGTTCGCCTCCTGGCGGTCTCCGGGAAATTGTAACGCCGCTTTCCGTATTCGGGAAGAATGATAAATAAGAAAGTATTAAGCCAGTTTTTTAGGAAGAAGTACTTGCTTTCTTTCCGGGGTTATAATAGCATCAAACCGACTTTCAGAATAAGACTGCAGATGAACTATTTTTATTCCCGGTTTGCCTTTAACAACCTGCGTGAGGCTGTGAAAAAGGGAGCAGAAATAAGCGCATTTTTGATAGGTGCCGATGAGATTATTAGTCAAAAAGATATAGCCTGGAATAATAAATAAAAACGAATTTCCGATATTTTTCCGAGCGAAAAAAGGGCTATTCCATGGGAAAATTATTCCACAAAATATTTATAACTCATTTATTATCTACTGATTATTAATAATTATATAGGTAGTAGTATTGTAATTTTTGTGGCATTGTTTTTTTTAAACCTGTTGTATACAAAAGCATCCAAAAATATTTCTTACAATTAAAAACCATTATTATGAACTCAGGATCAAAAGTATTATTAGGTGTATTAGCAGGAGCTGCTACAGGTGCTATTTTAGGAGTTTTATTTGCTCCTGACAAAGGCGAAGAAACAAGAAAACGTATTTCTGAAGGTAGCAGAGACCTAACATCTAACTTAAAAGATAAGTTCGGAGAATTCGTAGACGGACTTGCTGACAAGTACGAAAGTGTAAAAGAAAGTGCTGCAGATCTTTATGAGCAAGGTAGAGCTAAAGCAACCAATGTGGCTCAGGCTTTAAAATCTGATGCAGCAGGTTCTGTGGCAACAGGAGCTCAGGCAACAGCTAACGGAGCGCAGGCAGTAGCAGACAAAGCTTCTTCTTATCAAAATCCGACTCAATCATAATTTTCTTTTTAGCACTTGAATCAACAGGTTCCCGGCGATTATTTAAAAAATAGCTATGAGTAAGCAACCTACGTTAACTTTAATAGAATCACTTTTCGGTCAAACAAAAGAGTATGTAGATAACAGACTTGAATTGTATAAATTGAAAATGATTGATAAAACATCAAGTGTTGCTTCATCAATTATTTCCGGAATAGCATTGTTTATCGTGTTTTTCATTTTTTTTATTGTTCTGAATATAGGTATCGCCTTACTTATCGGTGAATTAGTAGGTAAAGCGTATGCAGGCTTCCTCATTTTAGCTGCTATTTATTTAATCGCCGGTCTTGTTTTATTTTCTATGAGAAACAAGTTATTCAAAGACCCTGTAGCAAACGCTCTCATTCGTAAATTCTTATAACCATGGCTCTAACAAGAAAGATTACCAATTCGCAGGAGTTGCAACAGGCAATGAAGGACCTTGAGAAAAGAGTCCAGGTTCAGGAACTGGACCTGAAGGTTAATTACAACCAGGTGAAAGAAAACTTACAGCCGAAAAGAGTTGTAAAAAATACCTTTAGTTACGTGGCAGAGACGCCTGAAATTCAACGAACTCTTGTAAATACTGTTATAGGGTTTATATTAGGATACGCATCGAAAAAGGCTGTTGAACTTCTGTCGGAAGACTCTTTAAACAGCACAGTAGAAAATCTTGTTAATTACCAGGTATCGCAATTTGAACAGAAACATCCAGAGAGCTTGCTATCAAAAGGAATTACGCTGTTCCGGAAACATACTCCGCCACATTCTCCTATTTATCCATTCGTTAAGTATAAATAGGTTTAGTAAAAGTATATTCATGAAAAAGCCGTTGTTAAACGGCTTTTTTCATGAATATGCTAGATGAATATGCTAGTTTTTTCTATTGCTAAAACTATTTAAAAACAACATCTCTTAGTCTCGCAAAACAGTCTTACGGGGCTCATACTACTATTAAGCTTTTCTACTAATGAACTCGTTTTTGCTGTCTTTATTTTTAAAGTTTTTTGGATACCGACTTTTTGTACTATAAGAATCATCGTTGCTACGCTCAGTTCAACTTTTAATTCTTTGATAGAACTTAGCGTAGCTGTTTTTACCCTGAGCCTGCCAAACGGTACCCTGAGCGAAGCCGAAGGGTACCGTTTGGCTGCATTGCCTGGCAACAAAAGAATAAAGTTGGTGCCTGTCTTTATGGGTTGGTATTATAATATTCGCTTCTGACACCAGTTATTACATAAGCAACCTGGGCCCGTTGGGTGCCAGGCGAAGGCCTTCTGAAACCAGCGAAGCGGTTTCAGAAACAAGGGGTGGAGTCCCGTTGCAGTAACAAAGCCGCACAGCTTGAGTTATAAATGATCGCAGTAAAAGTTTATTTTTCACGGTATCGGAGCCGACGCTTCTTGTGTCGCACTCTTGTACTTAAGGTACTTTGCGTACCAAAAATGAGAACAAAAACCAGTGCAAAGAACCAGAAACTCACTATTCAAACTAGAACTGCCTCAACCGCTTTTTAATTCGATTTTAAAATATTCATTAGCACCATTTCTTCTTTTGTAAGGCCTGACTTTTCATCATCTACTTCCAATCTATCCAGGTTTTTTAAATATTTTTCCAGTGATTGTGTTTCATACAGAGAAACAATAAGCGGGTGGACATAGTATTTTTTGCATACAGTCCTGGTGTTTCCAAGAGCTTGTGATACCATATCTAATGCTGCAACAATATTCTTTTTTGTCTGTGTGGCTGTTTCACTAATTCCAAGTTCTTTAAATGCTAACAGAGCTTGTACGGTTCCCGACCAGGTTCTTAAATCTTTTGCGGTAAAATCGCCTCCCGTTATTCCTTTTATGTAATCATTCACCATTCCTGAATCAATTGTTCTCCTGCTTCCATCGTCGGCTATATATTGGAAAAGCTCCTTACCCGGTATATCCTGGCAACGCTTTACAATACCCGCAAGCCTTTTACTTTGGATGTCGATATCGTGATAAACACCCTTCTTTCCTTTAAATGAAAACTTAATGCTGGTGCCTTTTACTTTTACGTGCTTGTCTTTAAGTGTAGTAATACCGTAAGAACCGTTGGCCTTCTCATATGAACAGTTGCCAACTCTAATGTTCGTTCTTTCCATCAGGCTTACTACCGTGGCTAGAACTTTATCAAGAGGTAGCCCGGGATAAGAGAGGTCCTTTTCGATTTTCAACCTTAATGAAGGTATTACGGTTCCAAACTGGTAAAGCCGGTAGAATTTTGTATGGTTCCTTAATGCGTTCCACGACGCATGGTACTTATATTGCTTCCTGCTTTTTGTATCAATTCCCGTACACTGCAAATGACCATTTTCTAACGGGCAAATCCAAACGTTTTGCCAGGCAGGTGGAATAACCAGCCGTTTTATTCTTAATAAAGTTTCGTCATCTGTAACGTGGTGCCCCTCATAATAATACTCGTAGCCATCTTCTACCTTTACTCTTTCAATACCAGGTTTGGTATCGTTCATGTAAACAAGGTTAACTGCTTCTGCAGTTTTTACCGGATTCTTTAAAAGCGATCTCAATCTTCTTTTAGGAATACTAGCTATGGGATCAACAGGCGCTTCCAACTGCATAAATTAATCTCCTTTCAATATACTAGTCGAAAACCGTACCCAAAAGAAGACGTTGTTTTTTGAGAAAGTACCCGGTAAGCCATGCTTTGTTTAACGTTATTGAGGAAGCTTCTCTACGAAGGACTAGTGAGCTTTTTTATAAAATGAAAGCATATTTCGATCTCCGTTACTTCAATTCGCAAACAGCTTAAGCAACCACCAGTAAAATAATTGCCACTCTTTTGTTTGAATTATTTTTGCAGCAACCGTGGCCAATTGATTGTATTTTGACACGCACTATGTTTTAAAGTCCGGGCCCGTCTTTACAAAACTCTTACTATATGCAACTATTAAATCAACAACTTTTACAAACGCAGTCCTTTATAAATAACCAGTGGGTCGGCCCGGCTAACAGGGCTACTTTCGACGTTATAAACCCGGCTGATCAGCGAGTGATTACTTCAATTGCAGATTGCGGAGCTGTGGAAACAGAACAAGCCGTAAAAGCAGCATCTGCAGCTTTTAAAAGCTGGAGTAAGAAGACTGCAAAAGAAAGATCGGCTGTTATGAAGAAATGGTTTAACCTGGTCTCCGATAATATGGATGACCTCGCTATGATCATGACCACGGAACAAGGAAAGCCCCTTGCAGAGGCAAAGGGAGAAATAATATACGGAGCCTCATTTATAGAATGGTTTGCAGAAGAAGCCCGGCGAATTTATGGTGATGTGATTCCAACTCCTTTAAACGACAGGAGAATAATTGCAACAAAGCAACCAATAGGAGTTGTGGCTGCAATTACGCCCTGGAATTTCCCGGTTTCGATGATCACCCGAAAAATTTCGCCGGCTATTGCTGCAGGTTGTACAGTCGTTATTAAGCCTGCAGCACAAACTCCTTTAAGTGCACTGGCACTGGCTTACCTGTCAAAAGAAGCTGGCTTTCCTGACGGTGTCATAAACATTATTACCTCAAGCCGCGCTGCTGAGGTTGGCAAGGTTATGACTGAACATCCGCTCGTGCAAAAGTTTTCTTTTACTGGCTCTACGAAAGTTGGAAAGATGCTGATGCAGCAATGTGCATCAACCGTAAAAAAAGTATCGCTTGAGTTGGGAGGAAACGCACCATTAATTGTTTTTGATGATGCAAATATTGACCTGGCTATAAAAGGTACGCTGGCAAGTAAATATAGAAATGCAGGCCAGACGTGTGTTTGCGCAAATCGTATTTATGTACAGGAGAACATCTACGATTCTTTTATGGAACGGTATAAAAAAGCAGTGACAGCATTAAACGTCGGGGAAGGCACTAAACCCAACGTTGAAATTGGCCCGTTGATAGATGAAAATGCTATTGAAAAAATAAACAGGCTGATGAACGATGCCTTAGAAAGAGGCGCTACTATTACCGCCGGCGGTAATAAGCATGAAGCTGGAAAGCTTTTTTATCAACCGAGTATAATTGAAGGCTGCAATAGTGAAATGGCGGTTAGCCGTGAGGAGATCTTTGGCCCCGTTTCTGCCATTTACAAATTCAGGACAGACGAAGAAGCTATACAAATGGCAAATAACACGGAGTATGGTTTGGCTGCTTACTTCTTCACACAGAATATTGGCAGAGCCATAAGAGTAGCAGAAGCCCTGGATTACGGAATCGTTGGTGTAAATGAAGGAGTGGTATCACACACAGAAGCGCCGTTTGGCGGCATGAAAGAAAGCGGTATCGGACGTGAAGGGAGCAAATACGGAATTGAAGAGTATGTGGAGGTGAAATACGTATGTATTGGTGGATTATAAAAAAAGGCACTCGGTTTACCAACACATCGGACTGAAGAAGGAGTTGCTTACGAAGTTGAACCAACCACGCAGTGACTCTTTATTACAATTTGTAAATTGGCTATTTCTGCCAAGCTTTCCTTATCAAAACAGCCTTTTTATAGAACTCATCTCCATTACACATTTGATTTCCTGTTATTCCGTCAAGGAAACATAGTGGAGTACAATTGCTGCTTGTAACTTCAGTTTGCATATCCGCATGAATTTGTTCGGGCACAAATATGTATACAAGCTTTCCCTGGTACTCATATTCCTCTACAGCCTTAACACCCCAGTCTTCCTTATTTTTATTTGTTTCAATTGTATTTTTAATGCAATCGGAAATCACCGTAGAAACACATGATTTTCTGCAACCGGAAATGATTACTGTCATTAACCAAAAGCCACTGATAATAAGCCGTTTCATATCATTTTTTTCCTGGTTGACATACTACTTTCTTCACCCGTTGCATTTCTTTACGAATAAATTTTATCTACAACGTCTTTGTATTTTTCAAGGATCACCTTTCTTTTTAAACTCATTTTCGGCGTCATTTCACCGGTCTCAATACTCCACTCTGCATGCAGTAATTCAAACTTTTTTACCTGCTCGATGTGATTGAAATATTTATTAAAGCTGTCAACAAGGTCCTTAAATAAATTCTGCACCTCTGCGTTCTTAATAGCGTCTTCATTGCTGGAAAAGGAGATTTTATTTTCCTTCATCCATGCTCTTAAAGTAGGAAAAGCAGGAACGATTAGAGCACCCACAAATTTTTTATTGGCACCTACTATAATTACCTGTTCTATATAAGGGCTCTCCTTTAATTTATTTTCTATGGGCTGCGGTGCTACGTATTTTCCCCCGCTGGTTTTGAACAATTCCTTTTTACGGTCAGTTATCTTTAAAAACCTGCCACAGTCCCAAACGCCGATGTCGCCGGTATGTAGCCAGCCGTCAACTATTACTTCCGCGGTAAGATCAGGTCGCTTATAATAACCAAGCATTACTGTTGGACCTTTTACCAATATTTCACCGTCTTCTGCCAGTTTTACTTCAAGGCCCTCGAGAGGAGGACCAACTGTTCCGAACTTTGTATCAGTGTTTGGAATTTTTCGGTTAACGCTTATCACCGGGCTGTTTTCGGTTGGACCGTAACCTTCATACACCGGTATTTTTGCTGCTGTAAAGATCCTTAACAGCCTTGCCTGGCACGCGGCACCACCTGATATAACAAATGATATGTTACCGCCTAGCGCCTCTCTCCATTTACTGAAAATAAGTTTATTGGCAAGAGCAAGCTGGCTATTATACCACAAACCCCGGCTTCGCTGGTTATCGTATTTTTCAGCAAGATTTACTGCCCAGAAAAACAACTTTCTTTTAATCCCCGTCAGATCGCTCCCCTTCGCCATGATCTTTTCATATACCTTTTCCAGCAAACGAGGAACTGTGCAAAATCCATCAGGTTTTACTTCCCTCATATTTTCCGGTATAGTTTCAAGGCTTTCTGCATAATAAATGCCGATACCGCTATACAGGAAAATGTAGGTTACCATTTTTTCGAAAATATGGTTAAGGGGTAGAAAGCTTAAGACCTTCATATGCGGCGCATCAGGAAATGGAAAACTTACTTTACTAAACTGTACGTTGCAATAAATGTTTTCATGACTAAGCATAACACCTTTTGGAGTACCCGTTGTGCCTGAAGTATAAATAATAGTAGCCACGTGCTTTGGAGAAACAGTTGCTTTTATGGCCGACACCTGCTGTAATAAAGCCGGCTCTTTAGCCAGGAGGCTGTTCCAATGTAATGCGCCTTCAACTTCATCAAAAGTGTATACTTTTTTTAATAAAGGCAGTCTGTCCAATACGGTTAATACTTTTTCATACAAATCTTTATTGCTTACAAAGATTGCTTTTGCTGCAGAGTCTTTCAGTATGAACTCAAGCTCTATCGCACCCGTTGTAGGATAGATCGGAACAAGTATAGCACCCGTTTGTTGTACGGCGAGGTCTGCAAAAACCCATTCAGGCCTGTTGTTGCTGATGATCGCAATTTTATCAGCGCCTTCAATAGTCATATCGTTGCCACTGAAGCCTTCACCTAACAGTCCTGCGGAAAGGGCGTTAACAGTATCCTGTACGTGCTGCGTACTGTACTTAACCCATGTTCCATTTATTTTGGCCCCCAGCGTATCTTCTTTAGGGTAATTCGATAACTGGTAATCAATACAGTCAAACAATCGTTTTAATTCCATATTACACTTCTGAATTTTATTTTTTAACCTGCCGTTTTATCGCCTGTTTAACGCGCTTTGCCCGCTCATAGCTCAGGCGTACAAAGAACCCGAAGTAACACAAAGACATAAACTATGGTGACTTGTATTTACAGCTTAGTCTACTTCCCTTTCCCTATAACGTAATCTTCTTGCCATGGATTGTGGCCAATTCTTTATTCAAAAGAGTTCGTAATATTTCTATCGGGTAGCTAAATTTCACATTACCTTCCTTCCTGTTCTCTCTTTAGCCTCTCATATTCCTTATTTGTGACGTTGCTTGTACTACCATGATACGTCTTATAATATTGTGTAACAATTCCAAAGCCCCACCCTAACATTAACCATACAGGCCATGGATAACCGGTGAAGCCGGTTTTATTGCCTGTAGTAAACCACCACACCAGCCATAGGAAAATGTTGACGACAATATAAGAATACAGGTTTTTTCTGAAAAGAGCCCTTTTACGGGCAATAACCCAAAGCCTTTCATCTTTAATATCATTCATGATATTATATTTATAAGACCTTAAAGTAGGTAATTTGAAACAAATAAAAAAGTGGACAACCAGGAATATCGGCAAAGCCATAGATACCGGCTCAGGAAACCGAATAAGAAAGCGTAACGTTTATCACATCTTGAGCATATATTGTTCCATCTGTCGCAATAATATCAAGAGGATGCACAATCGGCGAAGCATTGTAACGTCATAAAAAATTTAACGAGCTCAATAGAATTAGCAGCAGTTGAAGTATGCCACTCTTCGACAGGCAGAGGGTATCCTTCAGCAGGCTACGGCTAAAAACTGCCACTGTCTAAAATGCGTTACAGTACAAGCGTTCCGACGCTATCGGAAGCAACGATGTTAGATAGAGAACCTGCGGATGGGAGGAAACAAAATCTATAGTTGAAGCGGCCGTTAGAAACGGTTACAGCAACGGAAAATGAATACAATTACATGGCCCTGTATTGTTGCCCTTCAGGTACTTTAAATACACGGCCCCTGATAAAGCCGAGAAAGGTATTCAGATCCTGTTGGTGATACTGTTGCCAGGTTTGATAAGTTTTAAGATTTGCAGCAGGACCGAACATCCAGTAATTGTAGGCCTCGAACATACCTTCCTGTAACAATTGTTTTTGATGATCGAACAGCCTGAAAGGAAATTTGTCGCCATACTTGTCGTACCAATCCAATATAAACCGGGTGCGGATGACGGTAAGCGACTCCGGGGTTATACCTAACGATATCTGGCTTTGCTGTTTATTTAATGTCTCAGCAACTGCGGAAGTAAATTGCACCGGCGGCACCTTAGATTTACCGCGCTTCTTTTTGGTATCAACAGTTGCTGTGGTAAGCGGAATTGCATTTCCGGAAATAAAGAATTTTTTGTACTGCTCCAGAAGCAAATTCTTCATATCTGTACTGCGCTCGGTAAAACTTTCCATGTTCAGGAACATCTCGGCGTACAGAATGCTCCATACGATATTAGCTGATTCTGCATATTGCTTTGCAGCAAAGTAATAGTTACCGCTATGATTTGGGTCTACTTCAATACCCTTTTGCCATAGACTTAATGCATTTGCAGGTTCCCTGGCTGCAATAAGACCTCCGTATTCGCTGTATAGTACGCCCTCATTCGGAAATTTAATTATTCCCCTTTTATATAACTTTTCGGCTTCCTTATCTTCTGCCAACGCTTTAAACACAAGCCCAAGCATTTGAAAACTTTGCACATCTGCATCGGGCCGTTCAATTAATGGCTTTCCTAATTCCATGGCTTTTGCAAAGTCTCTTTTCAGGTAATAGGTAAAAAGAAGGTCTTTGCTGATCTGCATATCGGTTGGACGTATTTGAAGGGCCCTTGTTAATACCAATACGGCATTTTCGTAATCGCCCTGCCGCATGAAAGTTTTGGCAGTTTCATGCAGTGTAGCAGCATCCTGCGAAGCCTGGGCAAAACAAAAAGTTGTAGCAAACAGTAAAACAATAACCAGGTATTTCTTCATAATCAAACACTTTATACACAAAGAGAGACGATCAAAGGTCGTCTCTCTTTCTTATATTCAATCTATAAGATGTGTTAACAATCCATCCCGTAGTTTAGGTTCGAACCAGGTACTTTTTGGTGGCATCACATTTCCGCTATCTGCAATATCAAATAACTGCTGAATACTTACCGGGTACAAGCTGAAAGCAACAGCCATTTCGCCATTATCTACTTTTTTAGACAGTTCGCCCAGTCCTCTTATACCACCAATGAAGTCTATTCTATTATCAGTTCGCGGATCCTCGACGCCTAACAATTTATGTAAGATATTGTTTTGTAAAACGGTAACATCCAAAACTCCAATGGGGTCGCTGGTAAAAGTTCCTTCTTTAGCTTTTAATAAATACCAGCTTCCATCGATATACATGCCAAATTCGTGAAGAGCGGCCGGCTTTACTTCGGCTTCTTCCGACTTCTGTACGGTAAAATCCTCGCTAACCTTTCCCAGGAATTCATTTACTGATAAGCCGTTCAGGTCTTTCACAGCACGGTTATACTCCATGATATATAATTCGTTAGCCGGGAACAAAGTAGTTAGAAAATAATTCGCATTTTCACCTGCCTTTGCACCTAACGCTGTACGAACTTTAGCGGCTGATGCTGCCCTGTGATGTCCGTCGGCTATGTATGTATTTGGCACCTCCTCTTCAAAAAGGGAGGTTAGATGACTGATAGAAGATGAATCATTTATTACCCAGATAGTATGTTGTATATTATCGGTAGCAGTAAAATTATATATAGGGTTCCTGTCACGTTTCCATTGGCTCAGCAGGTTATCGATCGCCTCCACATTCCGGTATGCAAGAAATACATTACCTGTTTGTGCACCTGTTATTGAAATATGATTGATGCGGTCTTGCTCTTTTTCGGGCCTTGTAAACTCGTGCTTTTTAATAATATCATTTTCATAATCATCTACTGAACTGCCACAAACGAGGCCGGTCTGGCTCCTGCCGTTCATTACGAGTTCGTAAATATAATAGCAAGGCTTGCTTTCCCTGAAAAGTATATTGCGTTGCATAAATGCCTGCAGGTTTTGCTTCGCTTTATCATACACCTCTCGGCTATAAATATCTGCACTTTCAGGAAGATCTATTTCGCTTTTTGTAACATGGAGAAAAGAATAAGAATTACCCTGCGCTTCTATTTTAGCTTCTTTGCTGTTCAACACATCATAGGGTCTTGAAGCTACTTTAGGGGCATGTTCTGCCGCCGGTCTAAGTGCTTTAAAGGGTGAAATTTTTGCCATTAATCAAACAAATTATGCCTGCAAGATAGTAAATGGTTTTTTGTAACCTGAAAACGTTTGAAAAGAGAGCCGGGTTTCGAGTTCCCGGTTCCCCGTTGCAATTTCCTGCAACCGGTAACTGGCAACCTCCTTCTGCTATCCAAACTGGGTGCCAAAATCTTTCATTACCTGTACAAGTACCTGAACACTGCTGACAGGCAATGCATTATAAAAAGAGGCCCGGAAACCTCCAACAGAACGGTGTCCCTTTATCCCATACAGGTTTTCCCTTTTGCATACGTCGAGAAACTGCTTTTCCAGATCAGGGTTTTCCATTATGAAGACAGCATTCATTTTACTGCGGTCTTCTTTTGCTACCAGCCCTTTAAAAAGGGGCAGGCTGTCAAGAGTTGAGTAAAAAAGTTCCGCTTTCTCGTTATTTAGCTTTTCAATGCCGGTAACGCCGCCCATTTTTTTAATCCATCTGAGTGTAAGCATGCTAACGTAAATAGCAAAAACAGGCGGTGTATTCAACATCGACCCGTTATCGATATGGCTACGGTAATCCATAATAGTTGGCAACTTCCTACTGACTTTACCAAGCGCATTTTTATTTACAACCAATAAGTTTACACCTGCAATTCCAACATTTTTTTGAGCCCCGGCATATATAAGCGAAAAGCGGTTAAAATCGAGTTGCCTGCTCAAAATGTCGCTGCTCATATCGGCTATCAACGGCACATTTGTTTCAGGGATGGAATGCCACTGCGTACCTTCTACCGTATTGTTTGTAGTATAATGTAGATAAAGTGCGTCTGCAGGAACAGTAAATTCTTTTTGAATATAAGTATGGTTTTTATCTTTTGAAGAAGCAACCACCTCTACATTGCCAAAAAGACGCGCTTCTTTTATTGCCTTACTGCCCCATATTCCATTGTCAATATATGCAGCCGTTTTGCCTTCCTCCAATAAATTCATTGGCACCTGCATAAACTGTGTACTGGCGCCGCCATGCAAAAACAACACTTCATGCTCGCTATCGAGTTGCATCAATTCTTTAACCAGCGAAACAGCTTCATTCAAAACTCCCTCAAACACAGGCGTACGGTGACCAATCTCGAGGATGGAAAGGCCGGTATTATTAAAGTTCAGTAATGCTTCGCTTGCCTGTTGCAGAACTTCATATGGAAGTATGCTCGGGCCTGCATTAAAATTATGTACCATTTTAAAAAATTGAAGTGCAAAAGTAAACGAAAGGAGATAAAAGTTGAAAGCAATATATTTTGAACGGCAAGAGTTTCAGGTAACAAGTTGCAGGTTTCCGGTTACCAGTACCGGTTGTTGATTCTTGTTATTTTTTTTTGACTGCGGGCTACTGAATATTGAGGGGCAGTTGTTGCGACGCTCCGTTTTAACGGCAACGCTTTAACGAGCAACTTTAATCGCAAAGTAATTAACAAATTAATCGTTTTAATTGTAGTTCTCTCCGGGTAACTTCCAGCTTAAAATCGATCAGCATCTTCTGCCGCCAAAATTTATCTACACCAATAATACCCATTTACAGGAAATTAAGAAAAAGCAGCCCGATGATTTGCTGTACAAGGGAGTGACACAACGATGTTAACAGTAGATGTGAAGCTTGTCCCCCAAAAAAACCAGAAACACTCAAGTAAGATTAAGAAAAAAAACCTGCTCACAAGACGAGAGCAGGCTTTGATTATTTAAAAATATTCATTTCACTTATTAGAATCTCGTCCAACCTTTCCACCATGTTGCATCTTTACCGGCAGGTGCAAGAGCACCACGGAAAGTTACATTAGTGAACCCTTCCAGTTTTGTATCGGTAAATTTAGCCCCCGATACAAGAGGGGAATTACCGAAGGGCGTAATATCAACTGCCCCATAATTAAACGGCTGAATTAACCTTGCTTCTTCTACTGTTGTAAAAATGGTGTTTCCATGATATGGATTTGTAAACCACTGCAGAAGTGTTGCATCAGTAGTTGGGGTAGCTGTTGCATTAGCTCTATACCTGATAGGAACAGGACATCCGGCAATAACACTATTTCTAATTCGAATTGTGCTATCGTCAATATTCTTATCAACTGCAGTACCTGTACTTGCATCAATAAAAATACCCGTGGGCCAACCCAGGAAAATGGAATTATAAATAGAAATACCCGTGTTTCTCCTGATGTGTGCGCCTGCTAAAAATAAACTGCTCCCGTTATTATTTAAAGTTGCTTTCGGTCCAACGGCGGTAATGTTACTGAAAACTGCAGTTGTTTTAGGAGAAGCAGTAGATCCTGAAGAATTATTATCGCTTTCAAAAGCCTCAGAATTAGAAATATCAGCAATCAGCGAGTCGCGGATAATAATCCCAAACTGAACTTTTCCTGAATATCCATTATCAGTATCGAAATCGTCATCCTGTGTTTTATATGCAATAAGATGAGATGCATTTACAGTTCCACCAAACCATTCAAAAGCATCGTCTTTTGCATAATACACCTGCACGTGGTCTATTACGGTCTTGCGTCCAACAGCGGCCATGGTTAAACTATTAATTTCTTTATCGGGCTGGTAAGCGTATCCTGCAAACTCTATACGTACATACCTTAAAACTCCCGAGCTGTCGTCTTCGTTAACAGCAGCAGCACCGCCGCCTATACCATCATTAAAGGAGTTATTAATTCCACCTTCAACTTCAATAGTATTTGCCCCTGAAAAAGAAGCATTAACAGAGGCTTTTCCCAATAGTACCAGTCCTCCCCAGTCGCCTGAACGGGGATTAGGAGAATTTGAAGTAAAAACTATTGGAGCATCAGGTGTACCGCTGGCATTAATTTTAGCGCCCCTTGTGATGATCAAAGCACCTACATCGTTGCCTATGTAGGAACCTTTAACTGTAACGCCGGGCTCAATGGTCATTGTAGCGTTGTTAACCATGTATACCAGGCCCTTTAATATGTACTCGTTACCCTTTCTTAAAACGGTATCCTTGTCGATACGTCCGCTTAAAGTAACCGTTTGACCAGTAACCGGGGTAGTGCCTCCACCCGCCGGTACGTATACAATCTGACCATCTTCTTCAATTTTTCTGCAACCCGATGCAAGTGTTATAAACAGTGCAGAGTAAAAAAGAAATTTTTTCATACCTTATTTTTAATTTTTTATTTTATTTAGAAGTTGTAGCCGAAAGTCAGGCTTACCGTGCTGCCGAATTTGCGGGTAAAACGGTAGGGGTCTACACCTTTATTTAATGTTGTATTCCCATCCGCATTCTGGTAGAAATAAAGGGTGCGGTTAAGAATGTCGGATACGTTAAGTCTTACTTCACCTTTATTTTGCAATAATTTCTTTGACAACTGCAGGTCGAGTACCGGTCGTGTAGCTTCCCAAACATCGGGAGAAAGGTTTTCACCAACATAAGCAATTCTTTTACCTATTTGGTTATACAATACTGTAGCACTTAACCCATGCTTTTCCAGGTCGTACATAAGGCCGAAGTTTATAACGTAAGGCGACTGGCCCTGCATAGGACGATCTACCAGCAAAGCAGTATCGTATACGCGACTGTATACATAGGCCAGGTTAGACTGGAAAGTAAAGTTTTTGAATACATCGTTAATAAAGCCGAGTTTTTTCCTCAGTTCAACTTCTGCACCATAGGCAGTAGCCTTATCAGGGTTTTCGAAGCGAAATGAACTTGAACCGCCGCCACCGAGGGAGAAAAGTTGTTCTATTGGTTTGTCGAAATGCTTGAAGAAAACACCTGCTGTAAATAGTTCACCTGCTGCGGGATATAGTTCATACCTAAGATCGAGGTTTGTAATCTTTGTTCTTTTAAGGTTTGGATTACCAGTAATGCCAGCATTTAGATCGAAGTCGTAGTATTGAAAAGTAGATAACTCACGAAACTCTGGACGAACTACTGTTTGCGAGCCCGACAAGCGTAAATTGGTTTTATTATTGAGCTGGTAGCTGACATTAACACCGGGTAAGTAATCTGTTACATTAGAGTAAGTATGACGAGGATCTGACTTATTTACGCTGCCGACCAACTGGTCATAATTTTCAACCCTTAAACCCCAAACGACACGTAGATCATCGGCTAACTGGTTATCAAACTGAAGAAAGCCTGCATTTAAAATAGTGTTTGCAATATACCGGAATCGGCTTCCTTTAATAGCATCAAAGGCAAAAAGGTTACTGTTTTCTGAGCCATCACCAAAATTTTCCGGACTGAAAATAACATCAGGCCCCAAAAGTCGAAGTGCTTCATTATCTCGGGGCAGTGTTATAGAGAATGGTTTGGCGTCGAATATCCGATCTTTTACCTGGAGCATGTAGCCCCCTTTAACTGACTGCTTGAGATCAAACAATTTAAAATTCTGTGTTAGATCACCGCCGGCAGTATAAACATAATCGTTTAAAAACTGGTAATACCGGTTACCGTTACGCTGAGAAAGGGTGCTTGCAATCCTTGATCTAAAAGGAGTTGCTAACGACTGATCACCTTCTTTTACATATAATGTTCTTCTTTGATCAGGAATATATCCGTCAAGAATATTGAAAGATCCGTACCATTTAAAACGAAGCGCCTTTTTAGGTAGGTTATGATCTCCTGAAAGCTGGGTATTAAAGAAAGTATTTTGCCTGAAAGATAATTCCGAACCCATTGCGGCTTGTAAACCTCCGAAGTTCTCAACACCCCTACGCAAAGTTGTATAGTCAGTAGTATTTACATTGAATAACGCTTTCCACGAAACCTTGTTATTGGCATTAAACTGTGTTGTGATATTAGCTAAGCCTCCTAAAACAACATCCTGCGAGTACCGGTCGTCGTTATACTCGAATTCGGTGGTAACGTTTCCGCCGGTATTACGCTCAGGAAAAGCGTAGCCGTTGTTAGCAAGAGCTGTAAAACGGTTAGTTCGCGTGTAGTTAACGCCAAATATTCCGGCTACTTTCTTACCAAGAACCCGGGAGTTAAATCCGCCGCTCATTTGCAACGACGTGTTTAACGGAGCAGACCTTTGTTGCGTAGACCAGTTATTCTTAAATTGTTTTCCTACGTCAACTTTTTGTTGCCCGGTTAGAAGATCGAATTTGTTTTTAGTAGTATAACCTTCAGGGAGTTTCCTGGTGCCATCATCAAAACCTAACCAGTCGAGTTTGCCACCCTGGTAAGAATAAAAATCTTTTCCATGCGTTTGGGTATTGAAACCGGTACCAACCTGCACATTAAAAAAACCTTTAGCAGGTATATCACGTGTATTAACCTGGATTAAGCCACCCGCCCACTCACCCGGCAATTCGGGAACAAATGCTTTATTGATAACGATGTTATCAATCATATTTGAAGGAATAAGATCGAAGGAGAAAGATTTACGATCGGGCTCAGTTGTAGATAGCAAAATACCGTTCAACATTGCCTGGTTATACCGGTCGGCCAAACCTCTTACAATAATAAACCTGCCTTCCTGCAAACTTGTGCCGGGCGTACGTTTTAAAACTTCGCCTGTAGTTCTGTCGGGAGATCTTCTGATGGCTTCGGCAGATACTACTGCCGCCACTGTATTTGTATTTTTCTGGTATTGAATTAGGGCATTAACTGATTCTCTTCGCTGTGTTGTTGCCGTAACTGTTACTCCCTGTAGTCTTGAAGCGCTATCTTCCAGGATAACATATAGTTCCTCATTTCTTTCTGAACTTACCGTTATATCCGCCATTTCCTTTTTTTGAAAACCAATTGCAGTAAATTGAAATGCATATTTCCCGGCGGGAAGTTTTATGGCAAAATTTCCGTCTACATTAGTTGAAGTACCAGCGGTAATACCTTTCACGTTTACAGAAACACCTGGTAAAGGCTGGTTTTTATTATTAAGGATTTTTCCGCTTACAACTACAGATGTTTGAGCAATAGTTGACAAAGGAATAATAAACCAAAGAACAAAAAATAATTTACTTAGTTGCTTCACCATATTTGATTTGAGATGCGGCAAAAGTATCTTTCCAGCGTTAAGGAATTGTGAAGCTAATGTTACCGGGATATTATATAATTGAAGAGATGGTATTGTAGATACACGCCAGGAAAGGGAACTGTATTAATTATCCTGATAAAATAAGGGGTAGGAACAAACTTTCGGACTTTTAAAGAAAAAAAGGTGCATTGTCTTATTGTTAAGTATTAACTTCATTAGAATAAATTAAATTTGAAACGAGCAATTCTCATAGTATTTTTTTATGCTTTGTCGAATTACCCTTCCTCTTCGTTTTGCCAAAATAAAGAGAACAGTATTGCTGTTGACTTCTATGGCGACAGTATTGAGATGATGATGGATGTTTCTACTATTGGACCTGCCATTACTCTCCTCTCCGATTCTATCATACAATCTTTTTACAACCGCTTGAATACTGATAATACTCAACCGGTAGTTACTGCTCTTCTTAATTACCGGGAAAAGTATAGACTAGACGATTGGCTGTATTACCAGGTTATCCGAAGCACTGCCGAAAAGATAAGTCCCAAGTCGGTCAATTATCAACGTTACACTTTATTAAAATGGTTCCTCCTTGTTAAGTCGGGGTATGCCACTACTATTAGCATTAGAAACGACAAACTCTTGTTATACATACAAACTAATGATGAGGTTTTTAATATCCCTTACCGTATCCAGGACGGAAAACAGTATATCTGTCTAAATTATCACGATTACGGGGTAATTGATTTTGAGAAAGAAAAATTCATTTCTTTAAATATTGCTATTCCAGGAGCACAGAATGCCTTTTCTTATCATGTAAATACGCTACCTGATTTTAAGCTGGAAAATTATTCAGCTAAAGAACTGAAGTTTGAATACTACCAGACGGCCTACCACTTTAAGGTGATGATGAACAACCAGATTAAGAAGGTGTTTAAAAATTACCCGGTAGTAGATTATAAAACATACTTCAATATTCCTTTAAGCAAACTCACCTACAGTTCGCTTATTCCATTGCTCAAGCAAAATATAGGAAAGATGAGGCAGAAAGATGGGGTGGATTATTTGATGCGCTTTACCAGGTACGCTTTTAGTTACCAAACTGACACTAAAAATTATGGTGAAGAAAAACGCCTGTCACCTGAGCAAACCCTACTTTCTGATGATAGCGATTGTGAAGATCGGGCTGCATTGTTTTTTTACCTGGTGAAGGAACTTTATAACCTTCCGATGATTGTTTTATCATACCCGGAGCACATCACTTTAGCTATAGAATTTGACAAACTACCAGGAGAGCCTATTAAGTATAATGGTAAAAATTATTGGGTTTGCGAACCTACGCCTCAAAGAAAAGATCTTCAAATAGGTCAAACTTTACCAAGCCTGCGTAAAGTTCCTTATGATATTGTGTATGCTTATAATCCTGCGGCAGACAATCGCTAAAGTCTTCTTGCAAAGTATAGGGTGACGTAAAGACCTTTCTAAAACCAGCAATTTAACTATTACGATAAATTAGGTAAATTAGAAGCAACTGCAAATGCTGAATGAAGTACAGATAGTACAAGTGAGTGACACAACGGAAGTTTCGCAAAGAATCTATTGTTCGTCCCCAAAGAAGACAGTAACTGATAGTATTCCAGGAACCGCCAGATATGTTGTACAATAAGGATATAAGTATTTTTAATCTATTTTTCTATGTTATCTAATTATTAAGTAATTGTTACGTGATCGAACTAAAGATCATAATTCTATTTTTGCGTAAATTTTTATCTCATGGGATTGAATGCTATTGGAAAATTGTTTATGCCGAAGAATACCGTCTTTTATAACCTTTTCGAAGAGGTGGCAGAAACTGTTAGAACGATGGGGGCTGTATTGAAACAATTGGTTAATGAACCCGATTTCGATAAAAGAGCTTCATTAACTTCCAGGCTTGAGGACCTGGAACATCTCAACGATGACCATACGCACAAACTTTTCACAGAGCTTGGCAGAAACTTCATCACTCCATTCGACCGTGAAGATATCCACACCCTGGCATCGGCCCTTGACGACATTGCGGACTACATTTATTCCTCCGCGAAAAAAATAATTTTTTACCGGGTTAATCCAAATGATCCGGGTATTCAAAAAATGGTTGAATTGATAGAACAAGGTACTATACATGTGCAAAGCGCAGTTGTAGAATTACGCAACATGAAAAACCTCCGTAAAATAACCGAAGCGCTGGTACGTGTAAACGACATCGAGAACCAGGCCGACGACATTTTTGACCTCAGTATTGAAAAACTCTTCAACCAGGAGAACGACTTCAAAGAAGTAATTAAAAGAAGGGAAATATACCAGGTATTGGAACTGGCAACAGATAAGTGTGAAGATGCAGCGAATGTAATTGAGTCTATAATTGTTAAGTACGCTTAATTACAACTATTCACTGTTAAAATTTATCTATGGTCCCGTTATTGATTATTATAATCATCTTCGCTTTCATATTCGACTACATCAATGGTTTTCATGATTCAGCAAATAGCATAGCTACTATTGTTTCTACTAAAGTCCTCACTCCATTCCAGGCAGTTATGTGGGCTGCTTTTTTTAATTTTTCCGCATTCTTTATTTCAAAGTACGTGATTGGCGGTTTCGGCATCGCAGACACTATTGCTAAAAGTGTGTCTATTCAAACTGGTGATCCATCGGCTTTATACCTAATCCTGTCTGGTTTACTATCTGCAATAATCTGGAACCTTATTACTTGGTGGTTTGGTATTCCATCGAGTTCTTCGCATGCATTAATTGGTGGACTCATTGGAGCGGCGGTGGCGCACTACAAAACTTTCTCAGTTATCAATGCTTCAAAAGTACTTCCAACTATCAGCTTTATTATTATTGCACCGCTCATAGGTATGATAATGGCTTTTATTATAACCGTTATCATTGTGCAGATTTGCAAAAGGGCAAATCCCTATAAGGCAGAAAGATGGTTCAAGCGACTTCAGTTAATTTCTTCTGCCGCTTTCAGTATAGGACATGGAGGCAACGATGCCCAAAAAGTAATGGGTATTATTGGTGCTGCCATGGTTGCCAGTAATTATATTCCCGACCTGAAATCAATACCTGACTGGGTGCCTCTTTCGTGTTTTGTGGCTATAGCCCTGGGTACAATGAGCGGTGGCTGGAAAATCGTAAAAACAATGGGAACCCGTATAACGAAAGTAACACCACTTGAAGGAGTTGCTGCGGAAACAGCGGGTGCCTTAACTTTATTTATGACCGAACATTTTAAGATACCGGTGAGTACAACACATACCATTACCGGTGCAATCATAGGTGTAGGCGCCACCAAACGCTTGTCGGCAGTAAGGTGGGGGGTAACTGTAAGCCTTATTTGGGCCTGGATCATTACCATTCCTATAAGTGGTTTAATGGCCGCGATAATTTTCTATATTATAAATTTATTTGCATAGCCGCCTGGTTTATCTCGCTAAAAACCATCTATTTCACTTATTTTGCAAGTGTAAACGTTATTAAAACTTATTTTATGAATAAAATCCTTGTGACCGGAGGATGCGGGTATATAGGTTCTCATACTATAGTTGACCTTATAGAAAACGGTTTTGATGTTATTTCTATCGATGACAATTCACGTAGCACTCGCTTTCTGACGGATGGAATAGAAAAAATTACCGGGAAAAAAGTAAAAAATTATAAAGTAGACCTTAAGGATTACAATGATACACGGGCGGTATTCCAGGAAAATGAAGATATCAAGGGTATTATACATTTTGCAGCTTACAAAGCCGTAGGAGAATCAGTTGAGGAGCCGCTGATGTATTATGAAAACAATTTGTTTTCGCTGATCAATCTTCTAAAATGCGTCGAGGAATTCGAAGTTCCTCATTTTGTTTTCTCCTCTTCCTGCACCGTTTACGGAAGCCCCGATAAGATACCGGTTACTGAAGAGTCTCCCATAAAAAAAGCAGAATCGCCTTATGGATCTACCAAGCAAATGGGAGAAGAAATAATAACAAACGTAGTTAAGGCAACAGGCACCAAATCAATATTGCTTCGCTATTTCAACCCCGTTGGCGCTCATCCTTCCATTTTAATTGGCGAACTTCCTATCGGTAAACCGGCTAACCTTGTTCCGGCAATTACGCAAACTGCTATCGGCAAAATTCCGCAAATGACCGTTCACGGCACGGATTACGATACAAGAGACGGAAGCAACATTCGTGACTACATACATGTATCAGACATTGCACACGCACATACCCTGGCCTTGCAATACCTTCTTAACAATAAGAATAAAACGAACTGCGATATTTTTAACCTTGGCACCGGTAACGGCGTAACTGTATTGGAAGCGATCAAAGCTTTTGAAGAGGTTAGTGGTCAAAAACTGAATTATGTAAAAGGCCCGCGTCGCCCCGGAGACGTTGTTGCTATTTATGCAAATAATGATTATGCAAGAAATGCCCTCGGCTGGGAAATCAAATATGATCTTAAAGAGATGATGCGAACCGCATGGGCATGGGAATTAAAAATTAAACAAGACGAAGAAATTATAAAGAACCAGAAGTTCCAGTACAATTAGGTCTTCTGCTGCTTCATCACGTAAGGAAGTTAAAAGGTTGGAAAGTTGAAGGAGGATGTTAAGTTATCAACTTATAACTTGTCAACTTATAAAATAAAAATGCACAATTAGTAAACTTAGTTGTGCATTTTTATTTTATCCCTGTTCCATACAGATGCGTATTTTTTTTGAGCCGGCGCCGATACTACTATTAAGCTTCTGTTGCCACGCTCGCTTGTACTGTAACGCGTTATTCAACGCGGCAGTTCTTGCCCTAAGCCTGCTGTAGGTAGCCTAAGCTTGCCGAAAGGTGATAGACTTGTACTTTTCGATCTTCAGTAAACCACTCCCGATGTTTCTATTGCTTCTTTGTAGCGCCTTTGCGTTGTATTCCTTTGCGTCTTTGCGTGTTATTGACTCGCGGCGCTCATCCACGCCTTTGATTACTAAAAAAGGTCGCCTGTTTCCTCCGCAAATCGAACCGGGTGATTATGTATTATTTCTACAACTGCCTCACTTTCCTCACTCGCTTTTCTTAATTTTTTCTCTTACTTTGTCGCTATGGATTTCAAAGTGAACGAACCCTTAAAATGGCGCTGGCGCAAGCTGCTCAATTACTTTGTGCAGGGACTTATTATTTTAGCGCCTATCATTGTTACCTGTTGGGCAATCTTTTCTTTATTTGTTTATGTAGATAATTTTCTGCCCGACATTATCTATTCGCTGTTTCCAACTTTTTATAAATTAGACGAGGCGGGTAAACCGATAAAAATCCCGGGAATTGGCTTTGGCGTAATTGTTATTTTAATCGTGGTAGTAGGATGGTTCTCTACATCTTATGTTGTTGGAAAAGTGGTCGATTTTTTTGGGCATGTGTTGGAGCGAACTCCCGGAATCAGGTTCATTTATACATCTGTAAAAGATTTTTTAGAAGCCTTTGCCGGCGAGAAGCGCAAGTTCGATAAACCAGTGCTTGTGAATGTAGACGCAAACGATGTATGGCGTATGGGGTTTATGACACAGGAAAGCGGAATCGGGATAGGACTCAAGGATCATGTAGTTGTTTATGTACCACATTCTTACGCAGTGAGTGGCGTTGTATACATCGTTCCGATTGAGAAAGTAAAATTTCTCACCAACCTATCCTCAACAGATGCAATGAAATTTGCATTAAGTGGTGGTGTTGCTGAAATAGCAGAATAAATTCGTGCCCATGAAAAAGATAGTATTATGCTGTATTTGTTGTGCAATTAGCATTTGCTGTTTTTGCTGGGGCTTCTATGGTCATCAACGCATTAACTACTACGCCGTGTTTTTACTGCCACCCGAAATGATGGTGCTTTACAAACCAAACATCCAGTTTATTACCGACCACGCTGTGGACCCTGATAAAAGACGATATGCAGTTGCCGCAGAAGCACCAAAGCATTTTATTGATATAGATTTTTATGGCAGTTATCCTTACCGGCAATTGCCAAGAAAATACGACGAAGCAGTAGAAAAGTATACTGAAGACACTGTAATTGCCCGCGGCATAGTTCCATGGTGGATACAGATAATGGAGCAAAGACTTACCAGTGCGTTTAAAGAAAAAAACAGGGCTAAGATATTGAAGCTGTCAGCTGAAATAGGGCATTATATCGCCGACTCTCATGTTCCACTTCACGCCAGCTCCAACCACGATGGACAGTTAAGCAATCAAAAAGGTATTCATGGTTTTTGGGAAAGCAGGATACCGGAGCTACTTGCCGAAAAGGAATTTGACTTTATGATAGGAAAGGCAACATATATCGACAACATTCCCAATTATGTATGGCAGCGCGTGCTTGAAAGCAGCGCCGCATCCGACACCGTACTAAAAGATGAAGCAGTATTGACAAAGCAATTCCCTGTTGATAAAAAATATGCGTTCGAAGAAAGAAACGGAAAAATGCTGAGGCAATACTCTTCTCAATTCACCATCGCCTACAATAAGATGCTTAACGGAATGATTGAACGCCGCATGCGCCTCTCCATTTCCTCTGTTGCCAGCTTTTGGTACACAGCGTGGGTGAATGCGGGCCAGCCAGATTTAAAAACCCTGCAAAATGTAGCCTTTACCGAAGAAGATTTGAAAGAGTTTGAAACGCTGAACGACGCCTGGAAAAACAGTGTTTTGAAAGGCAGGGAACATGAGTGAGGATTGTTGAACGCAATTGGAACTTTCGGCGCTGAGAAGGGATTTGTTTGGTTGTGCCTTCGTGCTACTCAATCATATGATTTTTTCAGGCTCGACGTATTAATGTAATAAATTATAGTTGGTAAAAACATCAGTGCCAATACAGCAGGAAGAAACGAAATTCCAAGTCCGTCACCTTTATTAAAGACAGATTTGTAAGTCAGTAAAACAATACCGCTAAAAATAACAACTACTGCTAATTTAAGTGTTCTTATAAGTCTTGTTGCGAATGTATATAAACGGCTGACATTTTACATGGTAACTGTTGCGGGATAATTATTCACGTGAGGGTATTTGGTAATTAATGTCATGCCTGAATAAAGACTTTGGTAAGTTCGACTGTTATTTTAGTTCTTACTTCCACGGACGATTAATTTGGTAGGCTGTACCAATCGTATGACACACAAAGCTAAAGTGTTTATGAAGTTGTCGCAATTGAAAAACGTCAGTTTCAATTAACCGAAAAAACAAAATAGCGATTTAAAGTTCAAGGCTTAATGTAGCGCCACAATTTTATAAACACACTGTTGGCTGCCGGCTTATTTTGTCAATGCCATGCCTTTATATTCTTTTGATTGAGAGTAAACAGTTGCGCCAGGTGATTTCCATTCTACAATACCATCAACCTGCTACTCAAGCTGGTTATTGTCGTCTGTCCTGTTTATGATAATTGATGATGGCTTCCAATTTGTCCCACTGATGAAACGTGTCGTCCATTAGTTAGCACTGATTGGAACGTTGGTTTGTCCTTGTTTGTTTTTGCCGTACTTAATACCAAACTGAGATTTCGAAACTAATGTTTTTTGCAGATCTACGTCAATGAGAGAAGTCGCATTTCTATTTAAACTGTCTCTGAAGCAAACATCTATCTCCTAATTTGATTTGAATTTGGCTCTTTGTTATCGTTGTCATTGTTCGAATGTCCTACAAAAGATAAAAGTACAAAAACGATGGAAGCGAACAGTCCAAATTTTTCTCTCATGAGCTTTATCGATCAAGGCAGGTTACTATAAAAAAGAGAAAAAGTCCCATGTTTAATAAACCCCATCATAAGTATAGCGTAGTCTTTCAATTTTAGGGATTTTCGTCTGGAAAAGCTTCCAGCCAACGTTTTGATTACTGTACTTTTTTGTTCCAGCATGCGATAATATTCAATGACAAACAGAACGAAAAAATATAAGCTATTTACTGTTTTTGGGCTTGTCATTTATGCATGAATAAACGTAAACAGTCGACTTACAACCTATAGCAACAAAAATCAAAAAGGCAAACAATTTTTCGGCAAGGCACAAGTGAGTGACACAACGATGTTGAGAAAAGTTATTCAGCCGGCTACCAAAATCTTCCTCTTTCTAGACGCCTAATTTAAAACCGCAGCATCTTTTTCGGTATCAATTCCGGGCTCCAGTTTTATTTTATCCCACCCACCCAGAATGTTACGGAGATTATGTATTCCCTGCCTTTTTAACAATGACGCTGCAATAGTGCTGCGATAACCGGTTCCGCAATGCAAATAGAGATTATGTGTATCTTCTATGTTAGCCATGCTTGCTGGGTCCACCATTTCACCTAAAGGAATGTTTATCGCCTCTTTTACGTGACCGTCGGCAAATTCAACTTCTTTGCGCACATCTACTACTATAAGGTTAGCATCAAAAGGTATATCCATTGCAAACTCGTCTGTTTCAACATCAATAATCAGGTCTGTTTGATAGCCTGCCTTTTGCCATGCTTCAAAACCGCCTTGCAAAAACCCTTCGATCTTTGAAAACCCTGCTTCCGCTAAAAGGTTTACGGTTTGTTTTTCCTGCCCCTTTCCTGTTACTAAAAGCAGAGGTTTACCCTGCGGAAGCAGGTTCGCCGCCCATTCTGTAAACTTTCCTTCTAAGCCGAGGAATATCGAACCCGGTATAAATCCCTGGGTAAATATTGAACTTTCGCGGGTATCAAGTACAATTACATCCTCCTGCATCTTTAATTTAAACGCTTCAGCCGATAATGCGGCTAAGCCGTTTTCCATATTTGTATCCATACTTTATATCCTTCCCTATTTAGATAGTTATAATAATTCACAAAAGTACGCACACACTATATTATAATACCTACAATCCGGGTTAAGGTTTCCGAAAATAAAAAAGGATGCTCTTTTCAGAACATCCTTTTCTAAATACTAAATTATAAACCTTACGCTACAAGATCTTCAACGAACTGATTAACTTCAGCTACTCTATCGTAATTGATGGCGTAGTAGATAAACTTACCATCACGTTGAGTGATTACAATCCCTGCAC
>JAQBNO010000186.1 GCA_028288485.1 Segetibacter sp. | reverse complement strand
AAGAAAATAGTAGTACAATAATGGTTGATGAGGAACCATAGTCTTTCATGTGGCAATGCAGTTTTTGGTTCTTTCCCATTATTTAAAAACCACTCTTTGGAGTGGTTTTTTTTATGCTGCCTTTTTTTGGGAGCCGGCGGTGGTAATGCTGTTCGCCATCGTTGTGTCACTCACGTCGGCCTGTGGATTCTTTGGGAGTCTGTAATGCCGGTACCGCTAAAATAAAGCTAAGAGGTGGATAGCTCATACCGGAAAATAGAAAGATCATCCTATAATTAGCTTTCTACAATTGCACCTTTCTTCTCATACTGGTCTACTACTTTTACAAAACGCGACGAATATTCATACAACTGGCTATTATTTTCAATTTCCACTTTTTCTTCTTTGCCATTGTCAAAGAAAGAAACGTACTTTTTTCTACCATTGTAGTTCAATCGGGAAATTGGTTTCCGGTTATTGTTATCTAAAAGGATACCGAAATAACTTTGCTGATCGCGATGTATAATTCTTGAAACATTCACTTTAGCACAAAGAATTGCTCTTATGATATAGAAACCTTCCATCTCTTCTGCAGTTGTTTGTACCTTGTTCTCTTCAGGTCCAGTTGTAACTAATTCTTCTTTTGCAATTTCTTCGGCTTTTTGCTCGTCAGTCGCTAATGCTGATTTTAGTCTTTCACTTATTGCATCATTGATATATTGCTGAAAAGATCTTTTAACAAGCCCTCGGAACTGTTCCAAAACTTTTGATGTAACGGTAGATTGATAAACGGCTTTTGCAAAAAACCTCGTAAATTCATCAGAAGGTTCACTCATTTCTTTGATAAGAAAAGTTCTTAAATCCGACATGTACTTCAATTCGCTTGCAGTATTGATAATGCTTTCAAGATTAAAGTAACTCTTATGAAATTCTTTCAGTTTTTCTACGTGTGCATCTTTTATATCATCAATTCTAAATTCAAAGAACGGTTTTTCGTCCATCTTATTTGCTTCAACCATGTCAGTATAAAAACGGAATATTATACCATTTGTGAGGATGCCAAATTTAGCTGTTGTTGTATGAAAATATCTAAAAAGTTGACTATTGTGTGGGTTAAGATCAGCAGACCAATGTTTGCACTCAATTAGTATTATCGGTTCATCTTCTTTTAAAATGGCATAATCAACCTTTTCTCCCTTTTTAATACCAATATCGGCTATAAATTCGGGTACAACCTCCATAGGATTGAAAACATCATAACCTAAGCATTGAATAAAAGGCATTATAAATGCGTTTTTCGTCGCTTCTTCTGTTTGTATCTTATCCTTCATTTTTGCAACTCTATCTCCAAGTTGCTTTATTTGATCTTTAAAGTCCATGACAAGTTATTTAGCTTTAAACAACAATGTATAAATTGATTTTAATATAGCCAATAAATTTTTCGGTCGATATAAATCTCGAGGGCTTAATGATGTTTTATGGATTCTAAATTTCGGTTGAATGATAAACGCTTCAGTTATTAGTCAAAACAGACAACAACCGCTGACACTCATTCCCAAAATCGCTCAAAGCCCAACTTTCACCAATAGCTGCATAACTGTGTGGAAGTACAAGGGAGCGACACAACGATGTTGAATGACGCCCTAATGTTGGTCAAGCGAATTTCGAAAAACATAAGAACACCCTTCAAAGTATAATGAGTAAAAACCCGGGATCAACAAATTAATATATTTGCGGCAGTGAAATAACCATGCGAGAATTAGATGATTTTTACCTGCAACAAGACGAACCCATAAAAGGATGTTTACTTGCATTAAGGGAAATTATACTGTCACAGGACAAAAATGTTTCTGCTGATGGAAATATAGGATGCCTTTTTTCTGCTATAAAGGAAAAATCTTGTGTTACCTATGGGTCGATAAAAAACTTAAATTCCCTTATGTTGGATTTATAGAAGGCAAATGGCTTGACCACCCCGACCTGGTTATTGAGAACCGGTCAAGAATTAAGATATTACGCTTTGATCCAAACAACGACCTGCCAATAACTACAATCGAAACACTTCTGCAACAAGCGATAAATTTGTATAACAATGGTGTAGTCAAAATAAAAGAATAGCTTACCTCCACTTGACAAAGCAATACCTTCCGGTTATCTTTAAGTTATAGTTCATTGCAACTATCCAATTGCCTGCCTTTTTTAAACCTCCTTCACTTTCTTGTATAATCTAAAAATCTTCCGCTAACTTATAGTAGCACGAGGGTTTTTATAAATTCTACTGCTATGAAACCAAAGTTCAACCTGGTCTTTGTAATTGTTATTGTACTGCAATGGATAAGCTCGTTTTCTACTTATGCCCAGGCTCCCTTCAACGACGAGCGGGTAATGTTACAAGGTTTTTACTGGGAGTCGTATCGCCACGGCCACCCGGAAAAGTTTCCTGCATTCGGCACAAAAAAATGGTACACGATTGTAAAGGATAACGCCGCTGCAATAAGAGAGGCGCATTTTGATCTTATCTGGCTTCCCCCTCCATCTTTTGCCGGTACATTCAGTGCCGGTTATAATCCAAAAGAATATTGGAACTTAAGCAACAGTTATGGCAGTTTCAATCAGCACCATAAAATGTTGAAGGAACTTTTAAAAAAAGGTATTGAGCCTGTCGCCGACATCGTGATCAACCACAGGGACGGCACTACGGGCTGGGTTGGCTTTACTAACCCGGTGTGGGATCTGAAAACAGTGTGTGCTGATGACGAGGCTTTCAGCAAGCAGGAATCGGGAGTTGCAAATACACCCATTGACCAGAGAGGCGCGTTTGAAGAAAAGCCGCTGCCTTATGCACCAACACGAACCGGTACTTTTGCGTACGAGTCATTCAGGGACGTAGATCACACAAATAAGCAGGTGGAGCGCGATATTTTTAAATACCTTTTAGAGCTAAAATCGGCCGGTTACAGGGGCTGGCGATACGATATGGTTCATGGTTACCATGCACGCTGGATCAGTTTGTATAACAAAAGAACACAACCAACCTTTTCTGTTGGCGAATACGATTGGGATAAACACAATGAGCAAAGGGGCTGGATCCTGGCTACCTCAACCACTGCCGGTCAGCCCGAAAAATCCAGTGATGTGTTTGATTTCACTACCATGTTTACCTTAAAAGCGAACAAGGGAAATTACCTGCCCTTATACGGAGTAGGCAATGGCATAGGTATGATTGGCGACAATACCGACGCGGTGCAATGGAAGCAACGGGCAGTAACTTTTTTAGAAAACCACGACACAGGCTTTCGTACCGGCGAAGACGGCAAACCGGAGGAGCACCATGATTTTGATAGCTTTAAAAATGATTGGGAGGTGGAGCAAGCTTATGCTTATATATTAACGCACCCCGGTGTGCCTACCGTTTATTGGAAACATTATTTTGATTGGGGTGGCAACCTGCAAGCTAAAATAAAAGCAATGATCAACGCAAGGAAAATAGCGGGGGTGCACTCGGGAAGTAAAATAAACATGCAGGACAACGCCAAAGCAAAACAAGTGTATGCAGCTATGATTGAGGGTAAAAGAGGTGAACTATATGTTCGCATTGGTGGCAGTGATAACGAGTGGCAACCATCATTTTCCAACTATAATAACTACAGGGAGTATGCAGCAGGATCAGGTTGGAAGGTATGGGTAAAAGTTGCCGGTAATCCGGAGGTGCAACAAGTGCAATTAAAGCCGGCATTACCAATTCCATCATTTAAAAAAGCAACACGAATAACAATTCCTGATGAGTGGCTTTCCTCCGGAAACTAAGCTGCTTTATTTTTGTTTGGGCAGGTGTTGTAGAGCTACGACGTATCAAACTGAGGGTTAATGAGGACACCCGCAAGACGGCCGGTAATCTCATAAATCCGGCTTGATACCAATGTTAATCTTGCCGGGTAAGATCAAATTTGAAAGTTGGGGCTCGCAGGACAAAGACTAGCAACGATTTTTGTTTGTGAAAAGTCAAATTGTATGTCAAATTCTTTGTCTGTCAAAATTGTTTTCCTTTTTTGTCGTACTTTTTCAGTGTATTTGGAACGCCCCTACTTCAAAACACGATTTGCCCCCATAATGAACAAAAGGATTATCCTGGTTATATCTACGCTGGTAACTATTGTTACAGTCTTCGTTTTATCCTGTAGTGATAAGGAAGGAAGCAGTAAAGAATCGCTGCCCGAAGTCATCAGTTATAATTTTCACATCCGCCCAATTCTCTCTGATAAATGTTTTGCCTGTCATGGTCCTGATGCGAATAAGCGTAAAGCGAATTTCAGGCTCGATATAGAAGATTCTGCATTTGCGCCTCTTAAAGAAACCAAAGGTGCGTGGGCAATTGTAAGAGGCAAGCCGGCAGAGTCTGAATTGTTTAAACGCATCACGTCTACTGATCCATCTTACCTGATGCCTTCGCCAGAATCGCACCTGGGCACTTTAAGTGAACATGAGATTGCACTGGTAAAAAAATGGATCGAACAAGGTGCGAAATATGAAAAACACTGGGCCTTTACACCTCCTCAAAAAGCTGCAGTACCTGCCGTTGAAAATAAAGACTGGTGCAAAAACGAGATCGACTTTTTTGTGTTGAACAAATTAGAAAAACTGGATCTTAAACCGAATGAAGAAGCAGATAAAGAACGCTTACTTAAAAGAGCCTCCTTTGACCTTACCGGCCTCCCACCTGCTGTTGAAATGATGGATAGGTTTCTTGCAGATAATAGTGCAAATGCTTATGAAAAAATAGTGGATGAGCTTTTACAGTCGCCCCGGTACGGTGAGAAGATGGCGGTGCATTGGCTGGATGTCGCCCGTTATTCTGATTCTTATGGTTACCAGGATGATAATATCAGGACGCAGTGGCCGTGGCGCGATTGGCTGATTCACGCCTTCAATAAAAACCTTTCTTACGACCAGTTCCTCACCTGGCAAATTGCGGGCGACATGTTGCCAAATGCAAGTAAAGAACAAATACTCGCAACTGCATTTTTCCGCAATCATAAGTACACTGAAGAGGGTGGAGTGGTACCCGAAGAATACCGGATTGAATACATACTCGATAAAACGAAAACTTATGGTAAAGGCATCATGGGCGTAACCATTGAATGTGCCCAATGTCACGATCATAAGTATGACCCTTTCAGCCAGAAAGATTATTTCAGGTTATTTGCTTTTTTCAACAATACGAAGGAGATTGGATATGAAGGAGATGTGTCTGTTTCAAAGCCCGCGAAAAATCCGCTGCTAAGTATCTCTGACAGCGATGTTCATAATATTCTTACTTACATCAATAAAAAAGATACGGGCAAACTAATGGTATCAGTGATGGGCGAACGAGATACGTTGCGTAAAACGTTTGTTCTGGGAAGAGGAGCATATGATAAGCCGACAGATGAGGTAATGCCACAAGCCATCCCTGCTGTTATGCCTTTTGATACAACCAAATTGCAACGCAACCGCCTCGGCCTTGCTTTATGGACCACTAATAAAAATAACCCGTTAACTGCCCGTGTATTTGTTAATCAAATGTGGCAGGAATTATTTGGACGAGGGATCGTAAGAACAAGCGGTGATTTTGGCATGCAGGGCGAACTTCCTTCTCATCCTGAATTGCTGGATTGGCTAGCAGTGGACTTTATGCAGCACGGATGGGATATTAAACGATTGATGAAGACGATCATGATGTCTGCCACTTACCGGCAATCGACAAAAGTTTCTCCTGACAAATTGAAGGAAGACCCTGAAAATGTACTACTGGCAAGAGGTCCGCGGTACCGGGTGCCGGCAGAATTTGTTCGCGATATTGTTCTTTCTAGCAGTGGTTTGCTCAATAATGCCATCGGCGGTCCTAGTGTGAAACCCTACCAGCCAAAAGGCTTATGGGAAAGTGCTACCTCTGGCCGGGGAGTACTGGCGAAATATGAACAGGATCATGGTGAAGATCTGTACCGGAGAGGCATGTACACTTTCATAAAGCTTACCGTTCCGCCGCCCGTTATGGGCATCTTTGATGCAAGCAACCGGGACCAGTGCGAGGTAAAAAGGTCGAAGACAAATACTCCTTTGCAGGCTCTTGTAATGATGAACGACCCGACTGTTTTAGAGGCATCGAGAGTATTGTCGCAAAATTTATTAATGAAGTCAGACAACGCGAAGAATAATATTTACCAGGCATTTCGCCTTATTGTTTGCCGCAAGCCGTCGGATAAGGAAATGAAAATCCTGGAAGGGTTTTATAACGAAGAACTGCAACTATACCAGCAAAAGAAACTCGATGCGAAAGCAACGATAACCATTGGAGAATTACCGGCTAACGAAAAGGTTGATACCCAAAAAACTGCTGCTTTGATGAAGACAATTCAGACCATATACAACCTGGAAGAAACAATTACAAAGACCTAGCAAGCGTTGCATTATTTGAATTGAAACGATGAAAATTGATTTTCGGTACAAGTGAGTGACACAACGGTGATGCCATGAAAGGCTAAAGGTGGTCACAAAAAAAACAGCTAACGTCTTTACACTTATTTGTGGCAAAGGGAGTTTGGGATGTTTTTTTTGACGGGTCTAAGAAACTATAAAGCTTTCGTTGCCTGTAGGAATGGTAGTAGCCGGGCGCACGTCGCACTCTTCAATAGTTACAGGTATTTCGCATTGATGATAGAATGAGTTCTCATAAATTAATTACATGAGCAAAGAATTTTTAGAGCACAGGTTGAACATGAACCGGCGACGATTTTTATCAAGACTAAGTCTTGGTGTAGGAAGTGTTGCCCTCGGTTCGTTGCTTATTCCTGATTTGTTTAGTGGCAAAGAGGAAGAAGCCATCATTACCGGTTTGCCTGATTTTGCCCCCAAAGCAAAACGCATCATTTATTTATTTCAGAACGGCGCCCCATCACAACTCGACTTGTTCGACTATAAGCCTTTGCTGCAGAATATGCACGGTAAGGACTTGCCGGCATCTATCCGTATGGGACAAAGATTAACAGGCATGACTGCTGATCAGAAGAAGTTCCCTTTGGCAGGCACCGCCTTTAAATTTAATGAGTACGGCGAAGCGAGAGCAACAATTAGCGAATTGTTGCCCTACACCGCAAGCGTTGTGGATGACCTGTGTATCGTAAAAAGTATGTTTACCGAAGCCATCAATCATGATCCGGCTTTAACTTTTTTTCAAACGGGTGCACAGGTGGGTAACAGGCCAAGTATGGGCTCGTGGCTGAGTTATGGTTTGGGCAGCGAGAACAAAAACCTCCCAGCCTTTTGTGTTCTATTAAGTAAAGGCAAGGGCAACGGGCAAGGCGTTTATTCGAAGTTGTGGTCGAACGGCTTTTTGGATTCTTTACACCAGGGCGTACAATTCAGCAGCGGCGAAAACCCTGTATTGTACCTGAACAATCCTGAAGGAATGGATAAGGCCGACAGGAGAAGAATGCTCGATAAACTGGCCGAATTGAATGAAGAAAATTATGCTGCCTTTGGCGACCCCGAGATCAGTGCAAAAATTCAGCAGTACGAAATGGCTTACCGGATGCAGACCGCAGTTCCGGATATTACCGACATGAGCAAGGAACCTGAATCAATCATAAAGATGTATGGAGCCGACTGTTTGGTTCCCGGCACCTTTGCCGCCAACTGTTTGCTAGCAAGAAAACTAAGTGAGAATGGCGTTCGCTTTGTGCAGCTATACCACCAGGGATGGGACGCCCATGATAATTTACCGGGGCAAATTAAGGGTCAGTGTAAAGATGTTGACCAATCTTCTGCCGCACTGATCACCGACCTGAAACAACGTGGATTATTAGACGAGACACTGGTAATTTGGGGTGGAGAATTTGGAAGAACAAACTATTGCCAGGGAACGCTAACCAAAGACAATTACGGTCGGGATCACCATCCACGCTGTTTTACAATCTGGATGGCAGGCGGCGGCGTAAAGCCCGGAATGGTATATGGTGAAACAGATGAGTTCGGCTACAACATTGTAAAAAATCCTGTTCATGTAAATGATTTTCATGCAACCATCCTGCACCAAATGGGGCTCGATCATGAGAAGTTGGTCTTCAAACATTTAGGCCGAAGGTACAGGCTCACCGACGTAGCGGGTAAAGTAATAAAGGACTTAATAGCTTAAATACTTTTAATGAAAAGAAGAACATTTTTACAAAATACAAGTCTGGCTGCCGCCGGTATGTTTTGTGCCCCGGCTATTTTAAAAGCCGGGAAATATGATGAATCTATCCTGGGCCAGGGAAATAAGCGTTACCGGCTGAATGCAATGTGGGGACAATTGAATTTTGGCAAATACCCGGTGAAAGATTGCCACGAAATGGTGCAGGATAAAAAAGGCCGCATCATACTTCTTACCAATGAGGTAAAAAATAACATCATCATTTACGATAAAAAAGGTAACCTGGTTGAAACGTGGGGACACGATTATCCCGGGGGGCATGGCCTCACTTTATTTAATGAGAACGGTAAGGATGTGCTGTTCATTTGCGATAACAACAGGCACCAGGTAATTAAAACAGATCTGAAGGGAACTGTTCTGATGACCTTAGATTACCCCAAAGAAACCGGGCAATACACAAAAGTAGAAGAATACATTCCAACAGAAACAGCAATAGCAGACAACGGCGATGTGTATGTAGCAGATGGTTATGGAAAGGATTTTATTATTCAATATGATCATTCAGGAAAGTATATAAGACACTTTGGAGGAAGAGGAGATAAAGAAGAAAACCTCTTGAATGCCCACGGAATTTGTATAGACAAAAGAGATAAGGGACGGCCAACGCTCATTGTAACATCGAGGCAACAGCATGCATTTAAGCGATATACATTAGAAGGTAAATATATCAACACAATCCCTTTACCAGGGGCCTGGGTTTGCCGGCCGGTAATTCAGGGAAACTACCTATATGCTGCTGTTCTAAAAAGCAATGCTGATCCTAACAGACCTTCCGGCTGGGTAACAGTATTGGATAAAAATTTCAAAATCGTTTCCAATTTAGGAGGTACGCCTGCAGTTTATGAAAACGGGCAGCCGCAGGAAATGCACCAGGCCAGCAACGTATTTCAATACCCGCACGATGTATGCATCGACGATGAGCAAAATATCTATGTTGCTCAATGGAATTCAGGTCATGTATATCCCTATAAATTAGAACCGCTAGTTTGATTATTTTAAAAGCCCCCGAAATAAATGATCCGTTGGAAGAACCTTACTTTTAATATTAGCTTCGCACTTAATTGTTTACTTGCTTTTTTGTTATTGCTGAGCGATAAGCTGGTTGTTCCGGCCTGGTTGCAGGTAGGTGGGCGCATGCACCCATTACTGCTTCACTTTCCTATTGTAATTATTGTGCTGTATGTTATGTGGTTGTTGTTTGCACGCAGCAACAGTCATTATACAGAAATTGCCGAAAAGTTATTGCTGTTGTCATCGGCTACCGCGGTCGTAACAGCATTGTGTGGTTTACTCTTATCTAAAGAGCCGGGATATGACCAGGATTCTTTACAAACCCACAAATGGTCCGGTTCTGTAACTGCGTTTTTATTGCTGTTCTGGTATTGGATCAGTTCTGAGAAAAATACAGGCAGGTGGTATAATATTTCCGCCTCATTTATCCTGTTATTAATAGTAACCGTTGCCGGTGATTTGGGTGCCGATATTACCCATGGAGAAAACTTTATAATGGCGCCGGTAACACCTGGAAAACAAAAGCGGGCCGTGTTATTTGAAGACGCTGTTGTTTATGCCGATCTTGTTCAGCCAGTATTGGAGGACAAATGTATCTCGTGCCACAACAGTAAAAAGGCCAAAGGCCAGCTGATCATGGAAACCCCCGACCTGTTATTGAAAGGGGGGAAAAATGGTAAACTTTGGGACACCGCACAAGCTGATCTCGGCTTACTCATGAAGCGTATTCATTTACCGGAAGATGAAAAAGAACATATGCCACCTTCGGGTAAGCCGCAACTTTCAGATGAAGAAGTCGCCATCCTCCACGCATGGATTAAATCGGGATCGGACATCAATAAAAAAGTAACTGACCTTCCTCCAACAGATACACTTCGTGTTTTGGCGTACAAAAGATTAAAAGCATCTGCAGAGGAAAAGTATGATTTTGCAGCAGCAGACGAAAGCAAAATACAAAAGCTGAACAACACAAATCGTGTTATCTACCCCGTTGCTCTAAACTCACCCGCTCTTGTAGTTAACTTTTATAATAGTCCCTATTTCAACAGCAAGCAATTACAGGAACTGGACCAGGTTAAACAGCAAATTGTTGAATTGAACCTAAGTAAAATGCCCGTAAAGGATGAGGATTTAAAAATCATTGCAGGCTTCCAAAATGTAAGAATACTTAATCTCAATTACTCGGCCATAACAGGCAGCACTTTAGGCGAGTTAAAGAAGCTGCCCCTGTTGAAGAGCTTATCAGTTACAGGCACATCTGTAAATCCGAAGCAGGTAGCGGTACTGCAGGAATTTCCAAAACTCCGGTCAGTATTTGCCTGGAATACGGGAGTTACGGCCGCTTCTATTGCTGGTATCAGTAAACAAAGTAAAATACGTTTCGAAACCGGGTACAATGGCGATACCATCATCATGAAACTTACACCGCCAGTAGTGTTGAACGAAGAAAAGATCATTGACAAGCCTGTTCCGGTTGAGCTAAAACATTACATTAAAGGCACCACAATTCGTTATACAACCGATGGTACTGATCCTGACAGCACTTCGTCGCCCGTTTACGCGAACAACCTGCAGGTTCAGAAGATTTTCCAGTTGAAGGCCCGCGCAGTAAAGCCGGGTTGGTATAGCAGCGACGTCACGTCCCGGTATTTTTTTACCAGCAATTATAAGCCAGACAGCGCGGTATTGTTAAAGCCTGCAGACGAGAAATACAAAGCAAAAGGTGGGCGAACTATCGCAGATCTTGAAAAGAGTGATGCCGGCAGGGGAAGCGGTAAATGGCTTGGTTTCAGGAACAATAATTTTGAAGGGCTGCTTTTGTACCAGCAACCCGTGCAGGTAACTTCCGTAACATTGAGTATGCTTCGCGATATAGGCGGTTTTATTCTTCCTCCAACCGATGTTGAAGTTTGGGGCGGTATCGATAAGAACAAGATGAAATTGCTGAGTCACGTTTCTCCAATTCAAGCTAAGAAAGGCGATCCAAATGATAACCTCCCGGTTACCTGTAAATTTGCTCCAACCGAGGTTAAGTTTATAAAAATAGTAGCAAAACCCTTAGCTAAGTTGCCGAAATGGCATCCCGGAAAAGGTGAAAAAGCGTGGATATTTATTGATGAGGTTTTAGTGAATTGATGCAGCAAAAGTTTGTATAGTATTTATTTTATGCACCCAACAGAAGATACTTTAATTGAACTTTAGTTGCGTCGCACTCTTGTGCTCTACACCAATTCGCTGCTTTTTTTAAGAAACAATAACCGGCCTTTAATCTCAATTGTTCCCGAAAAGCAACAGGAATTCCCAAAGAGGTATAGCTACAAATAGATAGCACCGGCCTATGTCCTTATTAAAAGAAGTAGTGCCGGTGCCAATAGATTTATTTCAACCATCTTTTGTTCCACTAATTGTGCCAGTGTTAAATATTAGACAAAAGAAATTTATCAAGGTTTAACAGACGTGCAATAAAGTTCCGACCGGGAAGGGCGTAAACAACTTCTGTGTAATTTGATTATAGTAAAAAAACGTTCTACTTTCGGCCGGAATTTTAAATGTGTAGAAACACAATTGGATGTAGTTATGATTTATAGTCCGCCCGAGATAAGAACAGTGAATGTAACGCGGTATGTTACTCCACTTCGTGAAGGAGGCTCGTTGCCAGCCATTGCGGAGGCAGACGACGGGTTTTTATATGTTCTTAAGTTTAAAGGCGCGGGACAAGGCGAAAAGGCGCTGATTGCCGAACTTATAGGCGGTGAAATTGCCCGTGCGCTTGGCCTGCGATTGCCCGAGATAGTCTTCTCTAATCTCGAACCCGATTTCGGCCGCACAGAACCCGATGAGGAGATCCAGGATCTGCTGAAAGCAAGTGTCGGTCTTAATCTTGGCCTTCATTATCTTACCGGCTCAATCACATTCGATCCGGTGGTTACCAAGATCGATGCAAGGCTTGCTTCCCAAATAGTTTGGCTCGATAGCCTCATTACAAATGTGGATCGAACGGCCCGAAATACAAATATGCTGATGTGGAACAGACAATTGTGGCTGATCGACCACGGTGCCGCACTTTACTTTCATCATTCTATTCAAAACGTGGAGGAACAAGCCAGGCGGCCGTTTACCCAGATAAAAGACCACGTACTGCTTCCACTGGCGTCTGAACTTGATTCAGTTGATGCTGAATTTCGGCAGGTACTTATCCCGGAACGTATCCGTTCAATTGCTTCCTTAATTCCCGGCAATTGGCTTATGAATGATTCTGAAAGTGAATCAGCGGAAGAAAAAAGACAGGTTTACGTTCAGTTTTTGGAGGCGCGCCTTTCTATATCAGAAATTTTTGTCAAAGAAGCGAAGTATGCAAGAGAAGCACTTATTTGAGTACGCAGTTATTCGCGTGGTTCCTCGCGTAGAACGCGAAGAATTTCTGAATGTGGGGGTGATTCTCTATTGTTCCAGTCAACGTTTTTTACAAACCCTATTTCAACTCGACAACCGCAGGTTATCTGCTCTGTCAGGAGATACAGATACCGAAGAACTGGAAAAACGACTGAATGCTTTCAAACTAATCTGTATCGGTTCCGAAGAGGGAGGAACAATCGGTAAACTGCCTATAGCATCACGTTTTCGTTGGCTCACTGCTGCCCGCAGTACTATTGTGCAAACATCCCCCGTTCACCCCGGTATGTGTATTAACGCAGGGGAAACACTTGCCAGGCTGTATGCACAACTTGTTCAATAGCTGTTTGGTTGGTGGTGAAACGTGAAATGTCAAACGTGAAGTGCCGCAAACTTTCTCACGTTTCACTTGGAGGTTGCACCTCACTACTGGCAGGAAAACTTCCGATCGTAGGCAATGAGTATCTATGACGCCGTACCTTTATATACAAAATCAGTGAGCCTGGAAAACTATTACTACACAACATTTATCTAACATTGCACTTTAAACATCATCATTCGACCTCCTGGTCGTCTTCTTACTAAATGAGTTTTTTAACTGTATCAGGAATTAGTAAACAGGTAGAAGGAAATCATGTATTGACAGGTATCAGCTTCAGGCAGGAAAGATTTCAGAAAATTGCTATTGCGGGAGAAACTGGCTCAGGTAAAAGTACCTTGCTTAAAATTATTGCAGGGCTCATTCAACCAGCTTCAGGCCAGGTATATTTTGAGAATGAAAGACTTCTCGGGCCGCTCGAAAAACTGATTCCTGGTCATCCCCGTATCGCTTATTTATCACAACATTTTGAGCTTCGGAACAATTATAGAGTGATAGAAGTTTTAGAGATGGCAAACAAGCTCCCGGAAACAGACTCTTCTGCTATTTATGAAGTATGCAGGATAACTCATTTACTAAACCGCAGAACCGACCAGTTATCAGGGGGAGAAAAACAACGCATCGCTACCGCCCGGTTGCTGATCTCTTCACCGCGCCTTTTGTTGCTTGATGAACCATACTCGAACCTCGACATGTTTCATAAAAGCATTTTAAAATCTGTTATTCATGACATCACAGCTGACCTCAATGTTACCTGCATCCTGGTCTCTCACGATCCCCTCGATACCCTTTCATGGGCCAACAAGATTTTTGTAATGAAAAATGGGCAGATCATACAGGAAGGAACCCCAAAACAAATTTATAATGAACCCGTAAATGAATATTCAGCAGGTTTATTTGGAAGATATAATCTAATAGACCCGGCGACAACTAAAGCCTTTACTGCATCATCCGAAATAAAAGCAAATGGAAAAAAATTATTCGTGCGACCAGAAAATTTTAAAATAGTTACTGAAGGAGCCAATACAGTTAGTGGAATTGTAGTTGACGTAAATTTTTTCGGTAGTTACTTCGAACTCCAGGTCCTGATTTCAGCTACTATTATTACCGTTAAGACCGTTGACGGCAATATTTCGAATGGCGATACTGTTTATGTTTCCCTGTCTGCCGGCAAAGTTTGGGATGTCTAAAACGTTATGTTCTTGTTCCCAAAAAATATAAAATGCGTACAGTAGGCCTCTTATAAAACAATCGATAATCGAATGGTTTTGTAAATCATAACAAAAATTATATAACAAACCCTTCTAAAACAGCCTTACTTTTGTAGCATCATCATGAAAAGAATTGCCCTCATATTACTTATCTGCATTTACTCCGCATCTACATTCGGTGTAAGCCTTAAAGAGTTTTATTGTTGTGGCAAATTGAAATCGGTGTCCCTTACCCTAACCCGCAATGGGAAAGATAAATGTGGTATTGGCGATAACAATGATGATTGTTGTAAAACCAAATATCAACTCTTTAAAGTAAAAGATAAGCATCTGGTATCGGCTGATGTAACAACACCGGTAAAACACTTTGTTGCGTTAAATCTTTTCTTTACTTCCCGCAAGCCAATTTCATTTGTCCCCGGGGTAATAATTGTTACGAATGGTAGCAATGCTCCGCCGCGATATTCGGGGGTTCCTGTTTATATTTCCAACTGCGTTTTCAGAGTTTGATTCGTATCTCACCGTCTGCCGCTTATTTTATTAGCCTCAGTTCGCTGTTTCAATGATTCTAAAGCAGTATTCTGCTTTCAAACTAATTTTCCCGGCAGAAGAGACTTAATTAAATGAAAGCGGTCTTCATACGCTTAGTTGCAACATTTTCACGCTCGCAGCTTTTCGCACCGAAAGCAAAAGCAAAACAACCACACAAAGGCGTATAGCTCGTACAAGGCAAAAAATACTTCTGCAATGCAACCGGATGTTGTTAGAAGTAAACCAGCCAGGTGTTCGGAATGCATACGGATGTAACCAGTGTAAGTACGTTTACCAGCCCACTGCAATCGGATGTAATGAGCAATAAACCGGGTAAGTGCGCTAAGCGTGAAATGGACTTACAGAGGTAAAACCAAAAATCAAAAACAAAATAGGGTGATTCTTAAAAGCTTTGGAGGTTAAGGTTTGAGGAAGAAAAATTTTTTTCAGGCCGGCGGAATGCTACTATTGGACTTTGCTTGCGTCGCACTCTTGTACTTGTTGATTCAGTATTCTCCTGGAAAAAGGTGCCAGGAAAAGCTACGGGACAAGTGAGTGACATCACCAATGGGATCCATTCGGACACCAGAAGTTGCGCAACCAATTTCAGATCGTCAAATAATAATCCTTCTAGTCAAATTATACTTAACGCTAACATAGCACATGTAAAATATAGCAATAAAATGAAACAATATATCACGTTGTTGTGCTTGCTCATTTCAGGCATAACAGCTTATCCACAAAATAATAAAGCATTATTAAAAGATACTTCGGCATCATTTGAAGTATTTGGTGTTTGTGAAATGTGCAAGAACAGAATCGAAGGCGCACTAAAGGTTAAAGGCATCACATCGGCCGATTGGAATGTAGATACAAAAATGCTTTCTGTTGCGTACGATCCTGCCCGCATTTCCCTCGATAAAATTCATAATAAGATCACATCAGTTGGTCATGATACGTATATGAAAAAAGGAAATGATGTTGCTTATAACACCTTACCTAAATGCTGCCGATTCCGGGAAATTAAAAGCATGGCTGATATGGTAGATCACACAACTTCTTCCGACGAACCGGCAAAAGATACTACAACGGCGAGCGGCTCCCGCACAGAAGAGGTTACCGTAAATGGAGTTGTATTAGCGGAAGATAGCAAAGGCGCATTTAAGCCACTGGCTGGTGCCAGTATTATGTGGTTAAATACAACTTCAGGCACAACTACCGATGAAAACGGCGTTTTCAATATTAAAAGCAATGGCGAGAGATTGGTGGTAAGTTATGCCGGTTACCGTCCCGATACTATTTCTGTTTTTCCGCAGAAAGAATTGAAGATAATTTTGGCTACAGGCAAGCAGTTGAATGAAGTGAAAGTTACCTCTTCAAGAGCAGCTACTTACATCAATGCCAATGATCCGTTTAGAACAAGTAACATTACACAAAAGGAGTTGTTTAAAGCCGCCTGCTGTAACCTGAGTGAAAGTTTTGAAACCAACCCTTCAGTCGACGTTTCTTACAGTGATGCAGTAACAGGTTCAAAACAAATACAATTGTTAGGACTGGCGGGTATTTATACTCAATTAACAGTAGAAAACTTACCGGGTCCGAGAGGATTGGCCACTTCGTTAGGGTTAAACTCAATACCAGGCACGTGGATAGAAAGCATGCAACTCAACAAGGGTACAGGTTCAGTAGCCAATGGTTTTGAAAGCATAGCGGGACAGATAAACGTAGAATTAAAAAAGCCGGCAACGAGTGAGCGTTTGTATGCAAACATGTATGTAAACGATTTTGGCAGAACAGATGTAAACTTAAACCTGACGCATCAATTAAATAATAAATGGGCAACGACCCTTTTGCTGCATAATGATTATTTCAGGAACAAGATGTTAGACTTCAACAAAGACGGGTTTAGAGATTTGCCGACAGGTAATTTGTTCAGTGCAGTTAACAGGTGGAGTTACGACAACAGCAAAGGCGTGATGTCGCAGTTTGGAATCAAGTTCCTGGATGATAAAAAGACGGGAGGACAAGTTCATTTTGAACCTTCAAAAGATATGGTTCCAAATCACCACTATGGTTTACAGATCAATACAAGAAGGGTAGAAGGCTTTGGTAAGATCGGTTATGTTTTCCCGCAGAAGAAATATCAAAGCATCGGTTTACAATTGTCGGCATTCAACCATCAGCAGAACTCCTACTTCGGAATGACGAATTACAATGCTCAACAGCAGAATTTTTATTCGAACCTGATTTATCAATCGATCATCAATTCAACTATTCATAAGTTCAGAACCGGGTTAAGTTTTGTTTACGATAAGTACAACGAAGACTTTAAGGCAAACAATTATCAAAGGAAAGAAGTAGTGCCGGGAGCATTTTTCGAATATACCTATACACCTTCTGAAAAATTCGACCTGGTAGCTGGTATTCGTGAAGACCATAATAGTTTGTATGGCTTTTTTACAACACCTCGTTTAAACGTACGATATGAACCAATTAAAGGAACAATCATCAGGGCAAGTGCAGGCAGAGGTCAGCGAACAGCAAACATCTTTGCTGAGAACAACGGAGTATTTGCAAGCTCAAGACAGGTAAATATTATTGCTTCATCAGCAAGTGGTGCCTACGGTCTGAAACCTGAAGTAGCCTGGAACAAAGGAATCTCGATAGACCAGAAGTTTAAATTATTCAGCAGGGCAGCTTCATTAGGTGTAGACTTTTTCAGGAACGACTTCACCAACCAGGTAGTTGTCGATTTGGAAGATGCGAGAGCCATAAAGTTCTATAATCTCCAGGGCAAATCATATTCAAACAGCTTCCAGGCAGAGTTAACTTTTATACCTGTACAACAGTTCGATGTTAAGTTGGCTTACCGTTTATTTGATGTAAAGACAACTTATAACGAGCAGCTTTTACAAAAGCCGTTAACAGCCCAGGATAGGGCTTTCGCAAACCTTGCTTACGAAACCAATGGATGGAAGTTTGATTATACAGTAAGTTATAGTAGCAGGAAAAGATTGCCTTCTACTGCAGTAAATCCTGTACAATATCAACAGCCGTCTTATTCCCCTTCATTTGCTACAATGAATGCACAGGTAAGTAAGACCCTGGGTAAAAAGAATCTATTTGACATTTACTTAGGTGGTGAAAACCTCTCCAACTATTATCAAAAGAATGCTATCATTGCAGCAACCCAACCGTTCAGCGAATACTTTGATGCGTCGATGATCTGGGGGCCAATAACGGGAAGAATGTTTTATGCTGGTATGAGATTTAGAATAAAATAAGCGCACAGCAAAACACATAAAAAGTAGAATCGAAGTACGACAGATGAACGGAATGCGACGCAACGATGATAAAGCAGGGTGGAAAAGCCGGTACCAAAAAAGGCCATTCGAACACCAAGGTTAGAAATTATAGGCATAAAAAAGCCGGGACATTAAAGTTCCGGCTTTTCCGATTTATCTATTGAAGACTATCCTTTATTCATTTCAACATTTACAATCAACTCTACGTCTTTGCTAACTACAAGACCACCTGCTTCAGTCGCTTTATCCCACTTTAAATTGTAATCGAAACGGTTAATCGAAGTTTTTGCTTTGAACCCGGCTTTTGTTTTACCATTCGCCACTGCTGTGCCTCCGAAAGTAACGTCGAAAACAACCGGTTTGGTTACATCACGGATAGTTAGATTACCGGCAAGTTTATAATTTTTGCCGCCAGCAGGCTTAAAAGAGGTGCTTTGAAATTTCATAGCAGGAAATTTTTCTGCATTAAAAAAATCGTCACCCTTCAGGTGTTTGTCGCGCATATCATTATCAGTGTTGATAGAATTTACATCGACAGTGAAGTTGATCGTTGCATCGGAAAAATCGCCTTTTGTATTCTCCATTGAACCATCAAAAAGTTTAAAGCTTCCTTCAACTTCTGAAACTACCAGGTGAGTTACGTTAAATTTTACGTTTGAATGCGCTTTGTCGATCGACCATTTAGTGGCTTCATCTGCAAGGGAGCATATGGTTTTTTCCTCGGCTGCAACAGACTTGTTTGAAGGGATGAAAGCCGAAGAGGCAATAGCAACTGCTGCAACAGCAACAGACGATAGAAGAATACGTTTCATAAAAGATCAAGGGTTTAATAGAGATGTATAATTATTTGAAACAAATGTATCTAATGAAATTTTTAATAGCCGGGTTAAGAGACAAAAAGGTAAAAGAATGCGACGAAACGGGAATTTTAAGCAGCTTAAGAAATAAATTATAATTAGTCAGGCTGTTTGCCAATGAGGGCTACTACCGCGTCTTTATAATTTTCACCAACCGGAAGTTCGGTCGCACCAATAAAAACACTGTTTTTTCTAAGGGCTACGATGTGATCTTTTGATACGATATACGATTTTTGGATCCTGATGAATTTAGAAGAGGGGAGCAGGTCTTCAATACTTTTCATGCTTATCCTGGCTACAATCGGTTTAGTACTGCTTTTTAAATGAATTTTGATGTAATCTTTTAATCCTTCAACCCACAAAATATCGGTGAAGACAACTTTTAAGTGACTGTAATCAACATTAATAAAAAAGTAACCCGGTTCGTCTTCCTTTACCGGTACTGCAGCCTTGCCCTTTAGCTGGTGCAATTCCCACGCTTTATTGCATGCCTTAATAAACCGGTCAAGTGAGACCGGTTTTACAAGATAGTCCACTACATTAAGATTGAAACCTTCCAATGCGTACTTCTCGTATGCAGTTACGAGAATAAACATTGGTTTATTCGAAAGGCTTTGAATAAGTTGTAACCCGGTAAGGCCCGGCATCTGGATGTCGAGAAATACCAGGTCAATTTGTTGTTGCTGAAGAATGTTTATCGCATCGATAGGGTTTCCAGATGTAGCAACCAACTCTAAAAATGGAACTTTGGAAATATTATCCTCCAACAGCTCAAGAGCAAGTTCTTCGTCATCTATTGCAAGACATTTCAGCATTAATGAAGGTTTAATTGAAGCGAAACGATATACCTGTTTTCCTTGTTGGTTATTAACAACGTATGTGCTTTCCGGTACAGTAAATTTAATCGTCTTCTAACATTCTGCAACCCTATTCCCGAAGTTTTATCTTTTATTTCCCCCTCCTGGTTATTGTATTTATTGCCAACAGTAAACTGCAACACATTATGTTTTGCCTTTAATTCTATATTTATTTCAGCATTTTCAATAAGGCCCGTCCCATGTTTAAAAGCATTCTCAACAAACGGAATTAACAGCATCGGTTCAATAAAATAAGATGCATCAATTTCTTCCATCTGTACATTTACTTTCACCTTTTTTCCAAATCGTTGAACCTGCAAGTCGATGTAGCTCTGCAGGTATTCAACTTCTTTTTCCAGCAAAACCTTGTCCTCATCGGTTTCATATAGCATATACCGCAGCAACGATGAAAGTTTGATAAGCGAAGGTTCCAGTGCATCAGATTTTTTACGGGCAAGCGCCACCATATTATTCATCACATTAAACATAAAATGCGGGCTCACCTGCGACCGGAGAAATGCAAGTTCTGTTTTCAGATTTTCGTTTTCTTTCTCTTTAGCCAGCCGTTCAGAGATCAACCTGTCTCTGAACATTGTAAATGCGATACTGGAGGCAAGAATAAAAAGGCTCGGGAAAATATAAAAGAATACAAACCCTGCAAACTGGAATGTTCGTTCAGGTATAAGTAATTCAAAGCTTAGCCAGTTAACCAGGAATAAGAATATAAAGACGACGATAACGGTTAGCGCGTACAACGCGTATTTCTTCTGGTAAATTAAACGTGGAAATAAGATATATGCGTTAATATAAAAAAGTGCTATCCACGTACTGCAATTAATTATATACTGGTAAAAGAAACCGGCAGGTACACTTGGCCTCGAATGGCTCTCATCGGTGGGTCGCAATAACGAAGGCAACGAAAACAACACTACCCAAAACAGTATGTGAAGCAGTACCGTAAACCACTTCTTCTGGACCCAAAAAATTTTCATCATACCAAAGTACTATGAATAAAATCAAATGCTTAGTTTAACCGAATCTTGCGACGAAATGCAGGTTATCATCTACAAAAATGGATTGAAGATGGAAATCGATTAGGTTGAAAGCCTGCTGTTTCATTATTTATAAGGAAAAAATAAGATCTTTTTTGTTCCAGGCTGTATTGCTGCTATGAAACATCGTTGCTACGCTCAGTTCAACTTTTTGTTAATAATTGAAATGAGCGTAGCAGTTTTTACCCTGAGCAAAGCCGAAGGGTGGCAGTAAGTTCATCTGCCGTAATTCTATTGAGGCTTGCTCAATTTTTGTAAAACTGCTGTCTTTCTAATCTAATCTATTTAACTCTATTTGTATCTGTTCCTGCTTGTTCTATGACCTATTAATGCAAGGTATTGATATGGCTACTTCCGGGTTAATACAACCTATTATGGGTTTTAACCCGAACGCTTCCGACATCTTTACCTGCTGCGAAGGTTTTCCTATAGAAGGATTTTTCCTTATGTCAGCTATTTTAACGTGAACCTTTTCGATAAACTTAAAAGGAGACGCAGTTCACCACTCTTTACTTAAATATTCTATTTTCTTATAAAGATGTTGTTGGAAACGTTTTGTTAGGATAACTTTTTTATCCATTCCGTCGTATGCTTTTTAAATTCGTCATACGAGATGAGGTCACCTTTATCGGCCTCCCTCAATGCCTCCTGCAATTCATTAAGCTGGCCCACAGTAAAGTCACCTGAACTTTCTTTTTTACCGCATATGCAGCAGCATCTTCTCTAAGCAAATTAAGTGCTTCTTGGTCATCAATCTCATCTATAAGCTTGTGTAACGCACTTCTAATATCACTATTCGCATTCTCTCTTGATACAATTAAAACTACTGAGTAATAGTATTTAATTAAAAAATAATTCTGTTCATTTAAACGTTCAGGCAGCAATTTCTTTGCATGTTTCGGTTGTATACCTGGCGAGTTTAAATAGACGTGGAAATAAAAATCTCGTGAGAAAATTTACAAATGCGACAGTTACAAAAAAGTGGAACACTTTTTTTAGTAAAAAGAATACTAAAAAACCAGGATGTACACATTAGGAATTAACGCTGTTTTTCACGATTCTGCTGCCTGTATTTTAAAAGATGGAAAGTTATTAGCTGCCGCCGAAGATGAAAGATTTACACATATAAAACATGGTAAAAGACCTGTTCCTTTCAGCACCTGGGAACTTCCTTTTCATGCTATTAATTATTGTCTTGAAGTTGCTGGTTTACATATAAATGATATTGACCATTTTGCCTATTCTTTTGACCCTTATATGTTGTTGGAAAAACGCGCAAACGACGCTTCTTTAAATATTCCATTACAACCAAGTAAAGCACCTAAAAATGAAGAGTGGCTGTCTCCCTGGGATCCGTTGTTTTTGTCTTATATAGTAAATGCTCCCTTGCAACTAGGTTCAGGATATCCTCATCATTTACAAAAGAGATTTAAAGGTTCAAAAATCAGGGACGAGCAATGGCATTTTGTAGAACATCATATTTCACATGCTGTAAGTGCATATCATCCTTCGCCTTATTCTTCTGCGGCAGTTCTTACTCTCGATGGCAGAGGCGAAATTGCTACTACCACCTATAACGTCGGCAACGGCAATGAACTGACCAGGATCGGCCAGGTTAATATGCCTTCTTCGTTAGGGCTGCTATATGAGAAAGTTACTTCCTATCTTGGGTTTTTACATAGCTCTGATGAGTATAAGGTGATGGCACTGGCATCTTATGGAAAACCGGTGTTTATGAAAGATTTCAGGGAAATGATTCAAATAGGAGCAAACGGACAGTATACGATAAAAGATGAAAGGTTTGAAGAACGGTTTGGGCCGGCACGATTACGTGATGAAGAATTTACGGCTCATCATTTCAACATTGCACATTCGTTGCAGTTAGTGTTACAAGAAACTGCTGTGGAAATATGCGACTGGCTATATAAAGAAACCAAAGAAGAAAACCTTTGCATGGCCGGCGGAGTTGCATTGAACTGTGTGATGAATGCAGTAATAAAAGACAAAGGTCATTTTAAAAATGTATGGGTTCAGCCAGCAGCGGGTGATTCTGGTACAGCTTTAGGCGCTGCCATTTGGGTGGACCAGCAGGAAAGAAAAAGCAGCTCCAAAGATTTCATCATGGATCATGCTTATTGGGGACCTGCGTATTCAGATGATGAAATAGAGAAGTTTTTAAAATGGACAAAAGCCAAATATCGAAAGCTGGAAAACGTTGCGGAAGAAACAGCAGAAGTTCTTGCACAGGATAAAATAATCGGCTGGTTCCAGGGGCGAATGGAATTTGGACCAAGGGCATTGGGAAGCCGGTCGATACTTGCAAGCCCGATAAATCCGACTATGCAAAGCCGGTTAAATGAAGTAAAAGACCGGGAAGACTTCAGGCCGGTAGCGCCGGTAGTCTTGGAGGAAGATGCGGAGGAGTGGTTTGTTAATGCAAAATATTCTCCTTTTATGCTTTTTGTTTATAATGTAAACGCGGCAAAAGCAGATAAAATACCAGCCGTAAGGCATGTGGACGGAACCGCAAGAATTCAAACAATAAACGAGGGGCAGCATCCCTTATACCATAGGCTTATTAAAGCATTTAAAAATAAAACCGGTGTTCCTGTTTTGGTGAATACATCTTTTAATACTTTAGGCAAACCGATTGTTTGTACTCCTCGCGATGCCCTTGAATGCTTTTGGAGTTCACCTTTCGATGCGTTGGTTATTGGTTCATTTTTATTGGAAAAGTAAACATGGAAATAAAGATATCGGTAGTAGTCCCTACCTACAAGCGATCAGGATTGTTAAGAAATTGCCTTTGGAACCTTTGTCACCAAACGCTCAACAAAGAAAATTATGAAGTGATTATTGTAAGCGATGGACCCGATGATGAAAGCAGGGAAGTAGTTAATGAATATGAGCAAGCTGGAAATACAAATATTCGCTTTCTTTCGTTACCTGCTAAAAAAGGTCCTGCAGCCGCAAGAAACATGGGATGGAAAAATGCCCATGGTATTTTAATAGCTTTTACGGATGATGATTGTTTGCCTGATGCGACTTGGCTTGAAAACATCTGGAAGCATTATGAACAGGAAGTAGAAATTGCTTATACAGGAAAAGTAGTGGTACCGGTTTCGGAAGAGCCGACAGATTTTGAGTTGAATACAAAGGGTTTGGAAACAGGGGATTTTGTGACTGCCAACTGTGTTTGCACGAAAATAACGTTAGAAGCAATCGGAGGTTTTGATGAAGAATTTTCGACAGCCTGGAGAGAGGACAGCGACCTGGAATTTAAACTATTGAACCGCAACGTTCCCATATTTAAATTGGAGGATGCTGTAGTGGTTCACCCGGTAAGGATAGCGCCATGGGGAGTAAGTATAAAAGAACAAAAGAAAACAATGTTCAATGCTTTGCTTTTTAAAAAATATCCCGGCTTGTACAGGCAGCGGATAAAAAAACGCCCGTCCCTGAGATACTATTTTATCGTCTTATCTTTTTTGTCAATTATCTTTTCAGCAATATTTAAACTGGAGGACATGGTTCTTCTTTCGGTAGTATGTTGGATTGCATCCACCGTAGATTTTATTATGAAAAGATTGTCAGCAACAAGAAAAACCCGCAGTCATATACTTGAAATGATTTTTACGTCTTTTGTAATTCCATTTTTATCTGTTTACTGGACGATTTATGGAGCGGTGAAATATCGGGTATTGTTTTTTTGAAGACCCCAATTCGCTTGTGCCCGACTAAGCGTTTAGTAAAACAGGTAAACCATTTAATTAAAAACGATCAATAATGTTGTAAAAGCTGAACGGAGCGTCGCAACAAAAGTTTCATCAGGAAGAAATGTTTGAACCAAAATAAAATAAAGAATAGCCAAATAAAGAATTGATGAAGTTGCAGAATATAAAGAAGATTGTTGTTTTTCGCGCCTTGCAAATTGGGGATATGCTTTGTTCAATACCGGCAATACGGGCTTTGAAGCATGCATACCCTGATGCAGAAATTACTTTGGTAGGATTGCCATGGGCAAAAATGCTGATAGAACGGTTTCCTCATTATTTTCAATCATTAATTACGTTTCCCGGTTACCCTGGATTTCCCGAACAAGCTATTGACAAGTTAGCTTTCCCCGCATTTTTAAAAACGGTGCAGGACCAAAATTTTGATTTGGCTTTGCAAATGCACGGCAGCGGTATTATTTCAAACCCTTTGGTAGATTTATTTGCTGCAAGGAACATAGCTGGTTTTTATACAGAGAACAACTATTGTCCAAATAAAGAACTTTTTATAAACTATCCTGGTAACCTCCATGAAATAAAGAGGCATTTGAAGCTTATTGAAATGTTGGAAATACCAACATTATCTTCAGACCTTGAATTCCCGATTTTAAAAAAAGATAAGGAAGATTTTGAACAGGCTGCAATACCGGTTCACACTGGCAGATATGTCATTATTCATCCAGGTTCAAGGGGAGTTAGCAGACAATGGCATCCGGCCAACTTTGCTGCAATAGGAGACCAGTGTTATAAGAAAGGGCTGCAGGTGGTTATTACCGGAACACCTGATGAAATGGATATAGTTGAAAATGTAAGACAGCACATGAAACACGAGCCCATAGTTGCTGCAGGGAAAACTACTCTTGGCGCTGTAGCTGTTTTAATAAAAAATGCTGCTGCATTGGTTTCTAATTGCACCGGCGTTTCTCATATTGCAGCTGCGCTTAAAACAAAAAGTATAGTACTAAGCCTCGATGGAGAACCACATAGATGGGGACCATTAAATCATAAACTTCATCGCACAATTGACTGGACAACAACTCCTCGCCTTGATCTTGTACGTGAAGAAGTTGATTCTTTATTACTGAGTAGTATTAAGGTGTAAAGGCTTTTCCTTTTTGAAGGAGGCGTCAACTAATAAAGAAATTACTGCGTCGTAAATATCATTAGCCTGGGGCATAGGGGCAGGCGTAGAATAGCTTTCTTTATACAAAAACTGAATTACTTCATTTTTGCTGCGGTTCGTTTCCGGCACTTCAAATTCTAACACTTTATTCAGCACCATCCACGGGGCATGTTGAGGATTGGTTTGGGCATATAAAACAACAACCGGAGTACCTACCGCTGCCGCAATATGAACTGTTCCCGTATTTACTGAAACAATTACCGGGGCTTCTTTAACCAATGCAATAAATTCATCCAGTTTAAACAAGCCTGCGACAGAAAAAGATTTTTCACCTGTTTGCTCTGCTAATTGTTCACAAAGACTTTTTTCAGAACCTGAACCGGTAAATAATATTTGAAAATCTTTTTGGCTTATTAGTTTTTTTGCTGTTTCTACCCATAGTTCTGGCGGGTATTCTCTTTTTTTTTCACTTACACCCGCATGGCAAATGAGCCACGGCTTCGAAACATCTACTCCGGCATCTACTAATTTACTTTGAACGACTGTAAATGCCTCCTTTGTTATATTCAGATTTAATTGCTCATCACCGGTAACTGCGCCAATAGAACGCACCAGTTCAAGGTCGCGTTTAACCTGGTGCTGAATAAAGGAATAAGGCTCTTTATCAGGAACCCAATCTGTTAATAATTCATATGGATTTTCGCGGCAATAAGCTAAACGTAAGGGAATGCCAGCCATGTAAGCGATCATGGCAGCAGGAAGGGGATTTTGGCTAAATACAGTGAAGATTACTGCAGCATCAAACCTTTTTTGTTTCAGTTGTTCTACCAGGCTAAATATCTCATTGCTTGAAATTACTTCCTTTGCCTTTATCCATGGCAGGTCGAAAACGATTACCTCATCTATGCCGGGAAGGTAAGGGGTAATTCCGGCAGCCATCGAAGAAGTGAGAACGGTAATTTTAGAAGAAAAAGTTTCTTTTAGAGCGTTGACTGCAGGAGCCGACATAATCAGGTCACCCATATTGTCGGCCCTTATTATTAAAATATTTTTACACTGCTGCCAATTTGTTATCATTCACTTGAAAGGTATAAGGGTTACTTCTTATGAAATTAACAGCTTCTAAAAAGTTAGCAGCTACGAAAGTTGGTTCGCGGTAGAGTCCGTTAACCCATTCTGTTTCGTTTCCATTATTTATCAAAATTGTTTTGCAGCCTGCCCGGTTTCCTGCTTCTGCATCGTTTAAGATATCTCCAATCATCCACGACTGTTCAAGATTGATTTCCAGGTCTTTCGCGGCTTGCAATATCATTCCGGGTTTTGGTTTACGGCAACTGCAATCGGTCGAGTATTCTTTAACTTTCCCCTCGGGATGATGCGGACAAAAAAGATATTTTTCTATTTTAATCCCTGCTGGCTGTAATAATAAATTAATCTTTTGTTCAACTTGATTCAATTGATGATAGTTGAAATAGCCCTTAGCTACCCCAGCCTGGTTTGAAATTATGACAAAACAAAATCCGTCCTTCTTCAACAACCGAAGTCCTTCAATTACACCGTCTTCAAGGGTAATCAGGTCAGGATTAACATTGTAAGGAACATCAGGAATAAGGGTTCCATCTTTGTCAAGGAAAACGGCTTTTCTTTTCTCCGTCATACCTATGCTGCCTGGCTCTTTTTATTAATTGTTTCCTGTGATCTTGATTTGGAAACCAGTGCGGGTACTTGAATTTGTTTGTAAAGTTCTGATACCAGAGTTGCTACTTTTTGCCATGTAAAATTTTCCTTAACCCTTTGTACAGAAGCACGTTTCATTTGCTGGTGTAATGCAGGATTTGAAATAAGCAGGTGGACTTTTAAAGCCAATGCATCAGGATCATTTGGTGGAACAAGGAAACCGGTTTTCCCATCAAGAACGCTATATTTAATTCCACCCACGTTTGCACCAATAACGGGTGTTCCGCAGGCCATTGACTCAAGCGGAGTTATGCCGAATGGTTCATACCATGGAGTTGAAATAAAGACGTCAGCTGCACAATAATAATATTTAAGCATTTCCCTGTTCTTTCTTCCAACAAATGTCACTTTATCTTCTACACCTTCTTCCCTTGCAATTTTTTGTAATCTGGCTATTTCAGGGCAGGCCATGGGGTTCGGATCGTCGGTTTCACCGCCAACTACCACAAGCCTGTAAGCAACTCCGGTATCTTTTAGTCGGCCTAAAGAACGAACAACATTATCTACTCCTTTTCTTGGAACCATTCTACCCAATTGTAAAAGGATCTTTTCATCTGTTTTCAATCCTACCACCGTACACGCTATCTCCTTGTTCATCTGGTAGAATTCTTTTGCGCTGAAACCACAAGGAATAATGGTTATCTTTTCAACAGGAGCATCATAATATTCAATTAAATCGCTTTTGTCCTGTGGACATTCAGCTATTACTGCATCTGCATTTTGAACGATCAGCCTTTCAATTTCTATTCTTTCTGGTGGAAACTTATCACTCTTACCCTGGTGGATCTGTCTCACATATCCTAATGCATGAAAAGTAATGACAAATGGAATATTTAAAGCTTCTTTCAGCCACATAGCTACGAGACCCGACATGAAGAAATTGGCATGAATAAGACTATAATTGATCTTTTCCGACATAATAAATTCAACCATGTCATCTTTAAAAGCAGGCATAAAAGGAAGAAGTTCTTCCTTTGGAAATAATGCAACCGGACCTGCCTTCACATGAATGACCCTTATATTATTTTCCCAATCGATAACTTTCGGCAGTTTGGGATCGTCCCATCGTGTAAAAATATCTACCTGGTGCCCTGCCGAAGCAAGGTGTTTTGCTAGTTCTGCTACATACACATTCTGTCCACCACTATCAACTCCCCCAAGTGAAGCAAGGGGAGATGCATGTTCGCTTATGAAGGCTATCTTTCTTTTCATATAGGTAGTTGTTTGCAGGATTTATTTATGCGTAAAATCCTGTATTATTTTCCAATCTTCACAACAAATTAGTTTTTTCCGAGAAGTGAACAAATATATTTTTACACCTATGGGGAAAGAAATGTTTATAGTTTGAGTATAAAGCAATTACAAACCCACCTAAGCTTAATTTGGAATATTGGAAGGTCCCGGTTTGGACCTGGAACGCAGGAGTTTTCGGGCTTTTTTTACCGCAAATAACAGATGTCAACTTGCGCTTAACTTGCCGAGCCAGGGCAAGATAATTACAGGACAAAAAAAGTTTCTCTTTTAACGAGAATGACGGCAGGCGTAAATCATTGGTTGCAGAATTATTAAATTTACAGAGACCAAAAACCTGTTCATTTTTTCTGTAGGAATTAGCAGCGGAGTACCAGGTAAAACAAAAGTTGTGTAGATGATTAAAAGTTAACGTTAGTTTAGGTTCTCTTTGCAAATTAATTCCCATTTTTAGTTTAATATTCCGTATTAAAATTCAATTTTGATACCATTTTGATTCTCAATGGAAAAGAAGCAAAAAGGGCTATAGTAAAAGAAAACAGTAGAAAATTTTCCTCGCTATGTTAACGGTTTGTTAAACACTTCTTATGTAATTGAAATAAAAGTACTTATAAAAGAAAAAATGCATCTTAAACTATTGAATCGTCTGTCTCTTTAATTTTCGTTAACACTCCTGCTTCTTAAATACTTTGGAATTAAAGCCTGCTGATAGTACATTTGCACCAGTTCTTATAAAAACTCTTATCAAGAAAGGCAGAGGGTGCTGGCCCTTTGAAGCCTTGGCAACCCTTACAAATTACTCAATTGTAAGAAGGTGCCAACTCCATCCCGATGATATCGGGAGAGATAAGTCAGAGTAAGTTTTATTTATTTAGCCCGATAAACACGAAAATATATAAGCTCACCTGACTGTAAGGTGGGCTTTTTTATTGTCAGTGCTTTACTTGTTAATCCTGTGTAACAGTAGTTATAAGAAATTATTTAAACTTAAAACTAATAATGGAAGCACATAAGAGTCTTACGATCGGGATCTTCGGTTTTGGAGTAGTTGGAGAAGGATTATATAAAGTTCTAAATCAAACACCCTCGTTGAAGGCCCGGATAAAAAAAGTTTGTATTAAACATCCCGGCAAAAAAAGGAATGCACCTGCAGAACTTTTTACAACAAACAAGGAAGAGTTACTCTTCGATGAAGAAATAAATGTAATTGTTGAAGTAATTGACGACCCTGATGCCGCCTTCCAAATTGTATCAACTGCATTACGTAACGGAAAGGCCGTTGTAAGCGCAAGTAAAAAAATGATAGCCGATCATTTAACCGAAATACTCCAGTTACAACAGGAAACCGGCTTATCCTTTCTTTATGAAGCTGCCGCATGTGCAAGTATCCCTGTTATTCGTAACCTGGAGGAATATTACGACAACGACCTACTTCATTCCATAAAAGGGATCATAAACGGTTCTACGAACTTCATTCTTTCAAAGATGTTTGAAGACCGTCTCGACTTCAACCAGGCATTAATGCTGGCGCAGCAACTCGGCTTTGCTGAAAGTAATCCTGCCCTGGATGTTGAGGGCTGCGATGCTGTTAACAAGTGGAGCATTTTATTAAATCATGCGTACGGTATTGTTGAACATCCTGATAATATTTTATTTAGTGGTATCCAGAATATACAGTTGAGCGACGCAATGGTTGCCAGAGAAAAGCAAGTGGATATTAAATTGGTTGCACAGGCTAAAAAATTAAAAAATGGCAAGGTTGCGGCTTTTGTATTACCTCAATTCATTAAACACGACGATCCCCTTGCCTTTGTAAAATACCAGTATAATGGGGTTGTAATAGAAAGCGGCTTTGCTGACAAACAGTTTTTCTATGGAAAAGGTGCCGGAAGTTTTCCTACAGCTTCGGCAGTCTTAAGCGATCTTTCGGCTCTGCGATACGATTATAAATACGAATACAAAAAGTTATATCACCACAAGCCGAATGAGTTAACGAACGATTTTTATATAAAGGTTTACGTCAGTTTCGAAGAGTGGGCCTATATTCCAAAGGAAAAATTCGAATGGATCGAAGAGTGGCACGCAGAAGCGCAAAGAAAATACCTCGTGGGTGTTTTACACGTTTCGGAGCTAATGCAAAACAACTGGTGGAAAGACAATAAGACTTCTCTAATCCTTGCCTCAGATCCTATTATTGAAGATTTTGATGTAATTAAATTGAAAAAAAGAAGCCTTGAACTTGCAGGAATCATTTAGTTAGAAGGTTTTTTGGACCAGAAAGTTGTATACCTATTAAGCTTCCGTTGCGTCGCACTCTTGTACTGATAGAACTTTTTTCAGCAATATTTCATCGAAGGCTCAAAGACACAAAGAAATTTTCCCTTTCTTGTCTTTGAGCCTTTTTCTTTGCCAGGAAAAGCAATGATAAAAAAGTTGAAGTGAGTGACACAACGATGACGCCATAAAATATAAATGCCGGTAACCAAAAAAATTAAACAGCAGCCTTAGCTCCAAGCCACGCCATCATTTGTATTCCGTTGGTAATAGCGCCTTCATCAACATTAAACTTTGGCGTATGTACGTTATGAATAATCCCTTTTTCTTCGTTGCGAACGCCTAAACGATAGAAGCAGCCGGGAACAAGATGCGTATAGTATCCAAAGTCCTCTGCACCCATCCTGATCTCGGTTTCCTCTACATTTTCTTTACCCCAGTATTCGTTGGCCAGTTGCCACGCCACTTCGGTTAATTTCGAATCGTTGTCAACAAAAGGGTAGCCCACATCTATAAGCACATCTGCTTCTGCACCCATGGCATGTACAAGTTCTTCCGATTGCTTTTTAATTAATCCATGCGCCTTGCGTCGCCATTGTTCGTCCATCGCCCTGAAAGTACCTTTCAGCTTCACTTCACTGGGGATAACATTGGTTGTATGACCGCCCTGGATAGAACAAATCGACAAAACAGAGGGTGAAAATGGATCGTTGTTACGGCTGATAATTTGTTGCAGGCTAACAATTAACTGTGACGCGATCAGGATGGTATCGGCGGTAAGATGTGGAGCAGCAGCGTGGCCGCCTTTGCTTTTTATGGTGATGTAAATTTCATCGGCACTTGCCATTACCCGACCTTTACGAAAGCTCAGTTTTCCAAGGGGTAGGCCGGGATGAACGTGTAACCCGAAAATTCCCTGCGGTTTTGGGTTTTCTAAAGCGCCATCTTTGATCATCAGGCTTGCACCGCCGGGATTTTTTTCTTCACCAGGTTGAAAAATAAGTTTTACTGTTCCTTCCCACTCATCTTTTAACTCCTGTAAAATTTTGGCAGCGCCGAGGAGGCAGGTAGTATGTACATCATGTCCGCATGCATGCATTACTCCTTCGTTTACAGATTTATAATCCACTTCGTTTTCTTCGTGGATGGGTAACGCATCGATGTCGGCCCGTAATGCAATTATACGGCTCGCAGGATTTTTGCCTTCAATTAAGCCAACAACACCAGTGGTTGCCTTTACTTCAAAAGGGATATTCCAATCGTTGAGCTTTTGCTGGATGAATTGCGAAGTTTCAAACTCCTGGTAACTTAATTCGGGATGAGTATGAATATGCCTCCTTGCCTGTATAAACTCCTGCTGATATTGTTCTGAAAGCGATCTTATTTTCTCTCGTAGCATTCAACAAAGGTAATGGTGTGAGCGAAAGCTGAAAACTTAGCCTACCTTATGTAGCTTAAAAACCGGCAACTATAACCTCGAACCGGCAACTTGTAACTGCCATCTTGCAACTTATAAGGGAAAGACCTATTTCTCCGGTACGATCTCTTCTTCTGCCGGAGGCGTATATTCAACAATATCGGGCACAATGTACACTCCACGGTCGGGATATAAAGCGGTGATCATTTTACGAAGTCGAAAAGCGTCTTTCTGTGTCAGAAAATTACCGATCCTGACCCTGAAGTTCGGCGCCTGGTATAACAGGTAAGATTTTTCCTCAGGGAAACGACGAAGCAGTTCGGCTTTAACAGCATTCGCATCATCCCTGTTTTGTGTATTAGCGGCCTGGATTCTGAAACCTTGTACCCGCCGTGGACCAGTGTTAAGCGATCGTTTGTTGATCTCTGCCTGTTTTGCCGCCAGTTCATCGAACCTCGGGTCTTTACGTACGATAACCGTTTCAAAAGTGTCGGGACGAGGATTTTGCCCCTGGGCAAAAGCGCCAGGAACTGAAAACAAGGTAATAACTGCAAATAAAAGTCTCATGTTGGCTGATAATAATTTAATAACCTGTTCCTGTTAATGGTTGCTGGTTTACAATGGCTACACTTGCACTGCATCCTAATCTTGTTGCTCCTGCATCAACCAGTTCTTTCGCAAATTCGTATGTTCTAATTCCCCCCGAAGCTTTTATTTGGACACCTGGCGGCAAGTTTTTACGCATCGTTCTTACTGCTTCAACAGTTGCCCCTTTTTCTGCATACCCTGTTGACGTTTTTAAGTAATCAATGCCTGCTGCTCCATACAGTTCGCAACATCTTAATAATTCATCTTGCGTTAAAACGCCGCTTTCGATGATGACCTTAATTGTTTTTCCTTTGCTTTTAACCACGGGTATTATGTGATTAATCTCATTGGAAACGTACAACCAGTCATTGTTTTTTATAGCCATGATATTTACTACAACATCCAATTCGTCAACGCCGTCGACCATCGCTAACAATATTTCGGCCAGCTTTGCCTCAACAGCAGAATACCCAAAAGGAAAGCCAATTACCGTTGCTACTTTAACAGAAGTTCCTTGTAAAATCTCTTTACATATCTTAATAAACGGGGGCGGAATGCAAACTGCTGCAAACCCATACTCTTTAGCCTCGGCGCATACTTTTTCTATGTCTGAAAGAAGTGTCGTTGGTTTAAGGATTGTGTGATCTATATAATGGTTAAGCTGCATATTGAATTAGGAATTAGGAAATGAGAGGATTCTCATGCGGCATAATATGGCCTCCCGCAATGTTATTTATTACTTATTAGGAAAATGATTGATTAATGTTCCAGGCGGAAGAAGCAATTGAGTCTATAGAAATTGCTTTATTAAAAAAACTATCATACCTATATAAAACGGCGCAAACAGAACAATCATCCATTTAAGAATGTCTGCTTTCTGTTCCTTCATTTCTACTTGTAACCTGTATATATCTTCTTTAGTTGCAAGAACGTCTTTTTTTTCTGCAAGTTTTTCTCCCACCTGCCCGGAAATATATTCTGTAATGTCCTGCGCTTCTTTTTCTCCGACTTTGTTCTGGAGGAGGTTATATAATTCTATGGTATTGAAGACATCACTATCAAAATTAGTTTTTTTATATCATAAATTTATATCAACTCTATAAAGACTACTGACGAAGTCTAGGTAATGCAAGTCGATTTTAACGTTAGAGTACAAGGGTGCGACGCAACGACCGATACAACAAAGAAATATAGCCTGGTAACAAAAAAAACCGCAGCATATGCTACGGTTTCTAATTTATTTCTTACAAATCCTTTCCATGACAATTTTTAAACTTCTTACCACTGCCGCAAGGACAAGGATCATTTCTTCCGATTTTTGGTCCTACAACAATTGGTTGTTGTTTTACCGCAGTAGGAGTAGGGTCGAAATAATCATTTTCATTTGCAGCATAGTCATCACCTCTTGCATCCACATCCTCTTTATTAATGCTCATTTTGCTCATGTCGGTCTTCTGCTGCCTTCCTTCGTGAATTATCCTTTCAGGTTGCTCCTGCTCAATAGGAATACCCGCATGACAGAGGAATGATACAATATCGCGGTTTACCTGCTCGTCTAATTTTTTAAACAGGCCAAACGCTTCCATTTTATAAATTACCAACGGATCTTTTTGTTCGTAAGAGGCGGTCTGAACACTTTGTTTCAAATCGTCCATTGCTCTCAGGTGTTCTTTCCAGGCATCGTCGATCAGGCTCAATGCAACGTTGCGCTCAAGCGCCTGTGTTAACTCGTAACCCTGGCTTTGAACTGTTTTATCAAGGTTGGCAAGTACCTGCATGCCACGACGACCATCGGTAAATGGAACTACTACATTTTCTATATGACCGCCTTGCTCTTTACGGATATTAGTAAAGACAGGAAGTGCATTTTGCGCTATTTCCGCTTTCTTATGCTGGTAATGGGTAATCGCTTCCTGGTACAACCTTTCAGCCAGTTGCTTCTCATTTGTTTTTGTAAGTTCTTCTTCAGTAATTGTGGTATCAATTCCAAAGTTTACAATCACTGCCATACGGAAGCCCTCAAAGTCGGATTGCTCCCTGAAGCCGCTGATTAATCCTTCGGCAACTGAATAAAAACCATTATCAAGGTCTAAAGCAAGCCTTTCTCCAAATAGCGCGTGACTACGTTTAGAATAGATAACTGTACGCTGCTTGTTCATCACATCGTCATACTCGAGCAAGCGTTTACGAATTCCAAAGTTGTTTTCCTCCACTTTACGCTGGGCTCTTTCTATACTCTTAGTGATCATACTGTGCTGGATAACCTCACCTTCTTTATAACCGGCAAAGTCCATCACCTTGGCAATGCGTTCGCTACCGAACATACGCATCAAATCATCTTCCAGAGAAACAAAGAATATAGATGATCCCGGATCTCCCTGCCTACCTGCACGACCGCGTAACTGCCTGTCTACACGACGGCTTTCGTGGCGTTCGGTACCCAAAATTGCAAGACCACCAGCTTCTTTAACCCCGGGCCCCAGTTTGATATCGGTACCACGACCGGCCATGTTTGTTGCTATGGTTATGTTTCCTGCCAAACCTGCCTCGGCAACCACCTGGGCTTCCCTTGCGTGCTGCTTCGCATTTAATACATTGTGCGCAATTTGTTTTTGCTTCAGCATACGGCTTAGCAATTCACTCACCTCTACACTAGTAGTACCAACCAGGCAAGGACGACCGGCGTCGCGATTTTTTTCTATTTCCTCAATTACAGCCTTGTATTTTTCTCTTTTTGTTTTAAACACCAGATCCTGCTCATCTTTACGCGTAAGCGGAAGGTTGGTAGGAACATTCACCACATCCAGCTTATAGATATCCCAAAACTCCGATGCTTCTGTTTCGGCCGTACCGGTCATACCTGCCAGCTTGTGATACATACGGAAGTAGTTTTGTAAAGTAACGGTTGCATACGTTTGTGTTGCAGCCTCAATCTTTACACTTTCCTTAGCTTCAATTGCCTGGTGTAAGCCATCACTGTACCTACGACCTTCCATAATACGGCCTGTTTGCTCATCCACTATTTTAACTGCTCCTTCAATTACTACGTACTCTACGTCTTTTTCAAATAACGTATAAGCTTTCAGCAGTTGTTGAACAGTATGAATGCGATCGGCCTTTAAAGAATATTCGTTTAAAATAGCCTCTTTCTGGTGCAATTTTTCATCGGGAGTTAAAGCCGGATCGGTATCAATTGCATTAAGCTGAACGCTAATATCGGGAAGAATAAAGAAGTTGGGATCTTCACCACCTTTCGTAATCATTTGAATACCCATATCGGTAAGGTCAACAGAATTGTTTTTTTCATCAATGTGAAAAAATA
>JAQBNO010000050.1 GCA_028288485.1 Segetibacter sp. | reverse complement strand
TGTTAGGATGTTTACATTTGACAAATCCCAAATCCTTTAATCCATTAATCAATTAATCCTAATGCCGACAAATGAAATACGAGGAGATAACACATAAGATAATAGGTGCAGCAATGAAGGTTCATTCAGTTCTGGGCAATGGCTTTCAACAACAAACAGGAACCGCCTAACAGAATGCAAACCGCAACCTCTCACCATCATTTGGCAGTAACCGTAAGCGTAGACATCGGCAGGCCCTTTTTGCCAAAGCCACTACTGTGTCTTTCTATAAACATTTTATTATTTCCAAACGAGGTATTCATTGTTGTGGTTTCGGTGGTACATGCCCCGACCTTACTACCCAGTGCAGTGTAGAGCTCATCTATTTTATCGGAGAGCGTAACGATTTTGAAAGAACTGATGGTATAAACGGTGGACATAGCACCATTCACCAGCGTCTTTTTGGGCTTTAGCCATATTTTGATCTGGACCAACTCATTATCGTCTCTCATCTCCTGGATGTTGCTGACTTCGGCAGGTAAGAGTTTGGTTTGTAACTCCAGGTGTTTTTCAACAAACTGTTTGATGTTGTTGGTCGATTCAGATACCTCGCCCAGCCATAGGGTACACGCTTTATCCTGGGCAATGACTACACTACTAACAATCAGGAAACAAGCGAAACAGATGCCTCTCATAACTATATATTTTTATTATATTATGGAAGGCAAAATAGGTTTTTGTGCTGAAGACGCTGTTGTTGAAAATCATAAAATTTATAGTTCGCTGGTGACCTATTGTATTGCTGCGTCTTGCCCGTGTCTCCTTGAAAGGCAGTAGGTGAGATGTATATGGATGGAGCAGCAAAGCCCGCCGGTTTTAATTCATCCGCAAAGTTTTGTTGCAACTTTGCAGTCACTTACCTTCCGGTTCATTCTAAATCACCATGTATAAATTAAAACTATTATTCCTGCTCGCGTTTCTTCAATTTGGCGACCTGTGTTACTGTAACATTACGATATGCACCTGGAACTTGAAAGACTTTGGCAAAAGCAAGTCGAATAAAGAAATTGAGTTTATTGCTAACACGCTAAAACAATACGATGTGGTAGCAATCCAGGAAGTGGTTGCCGGGTACGGAGGACCACAAGCTGTAGCAAGGCTTGTAGAGTGCCTGAATCGAAAAGGTAGTAAATGGGATTATACAATTAGTGATCCTACGAGCAGCAGCGCCTATAAAGCTGAGAGGTATGCATACATTTGGAAGACTGGCAGAGTCATTAAGAAAGGACCTTGCTGGCTCGAGAAAAAGTACAGCCTGCGAATAGACCGTGAGCCCTTTTATATGACTCTGGTTGTAGAAGGTAAAAATATTACCCTGGTTAATTTTCACGCGATCACTAAAAGCAGGCAGCCGGCAACGGAAGTTAAATATTTCAGGTTCTTAGCTGGCCAGCTTCCCGGCCAATCGCTGATTTTTCTTGGAGACTTCAACCTCCCGCAGTCACACACGGTATTCACCCCCCTCAAAAAGATGGGTTATGAACCGTTGTTATTGAACCAAAAAACCAGCTTGCGGCAAAAATGCATCGACAACGACTGCCTTGCCTCTGAGTTTGATAACATGTATTTCAACAGAAAGAAATTTAAGGTTGTAAGAAGCGGTATAGTACCGTTTTATAACCAGGTCGCCAATTTCTCAGAAGCCAGATTAATTTCAGATCACGTTCCCGTTTTTGCTGAAATTGAGCTTAAGTAAATTTGAGGATTTTAAAAAATCCTCAAATTTCTTGTATTGTTTGTCGTCCTTGTAGCCCGACATTTTGCCCTTGATGCAGGCGGTTCCAAAAGCTCCCCTCCTTTTCAAGGAGGGGACAGATTGAATGCGCTGCATTACAATCAGGGGTGGTTAGTGCTGCATTTATCAAAAAACCATGAGTAAACGTTTCTTATTTTACAAATAATTTAAAGTAGTGGCTTACCCCCCCTGAATATTTAAAAAGCTTTGCTTTTTAAATATTCGTCCCCTCCTTGAAAAGGAGGGGAATGTTTTGGGTGCTGACTTAGATAAACTTACGTGTTGAAAGTCGAGTAATGGGGATGTAAGCCGTGTCAATCCTGCCTGCTGTGCTTCAATCTTTTACGAAAGACACTACTAAGGAAGAATAAACAAAGAAGTTACGAATCAAGATTTCAAACTTAATTTTGCTTGCCTGGTAATTTATCATACGTACTACAATTGAACGTATTGAATACTTTGTTCCCCTGATTGATGGAAGGTTGAACTTAGTTGAATTGGTTTTATCAATAGATCTTCAATAGTAGTAGTGCTGATACAATGTTTAAAACGGATATATTTTCCCAGTGTTATCGTTAGACATTTAGACATAGAATAGGGTCCCTGCGGTATTGTATTCGATACCAATTACCGGTAGAGTTTTTTTACCAGGTAAATTTTTGTAATAAAAATATAAGAAGGTTGGTAACTAATAACAATATTTTAATGCTTGGCTGTTTTGATACTAAAGGCGAAGAATATTCCTTTTTGTACAAATGTATTAAAGCGCATGGTGAAAGTGTCATAACAATTAACACCGGCATCATGGAAACAGATGTCGATTTTCCAATAGATTTCGACTCCGACTCTGTAGCACTGGAAGCAGGCCATTCAATAATGGATTTGATGAATGATAAAGACCGGGGACATGCAGTAGGCATAATGAGTAATGGAGCTGCAAAAGTTGTGGCGAAATTAATTGCTGAAAAAAGAATAAAGGCTGTAATTGGAATGGGCGGCGGTGCAGGAACTTATATTGTTCTTTTTGCTATGCAGGAAATTCCATTTGGAGTGCCAAAGCTTTGTTTGTCAACATTGGCCGGAAAAGATCTATCGAGGCAAATAAACAGTAAGGACATAACCTTAATGCCTTCAATTGTAGATATAGCTGGCCTTAATAGCATCAGCAGGTTATTAATAAAACAAGCGGCAGCCGGTATTTGTGCCATGTCAAAAGTAACTGGCACAAGCGATAATGCTGCTGCCGGACGAATTGCGATAAGCATGTTTGGAAATACATCTGCTTGCGTGTACAAATGCACCGAAATTCTGAGAGCAGAAGGGTATGAAGTATTGCCTTTTCATGCGAATGGCGTAGGAGGCAGGGCTATGGAGTCACTAATCCGGGAAGGTTGTTTTGATGCCGTTTTAGACATTACCACTACTGAGTTGGCGGATGACTTATGCGGTGGTGTTTGCAGTGCAGGTCCTGACCGCCTGGCTGCGGCGGCTGAGTTAGGAGTGCCTCAGGTGGTGGTGCCCGGCTGTTTAGATATGGTGAATTTTGCGGAGATAGATACAGTGCCCGAGCACTACAAATCGCGGCAGTTTTATAGTTGGTCTCCGAACGTAACTCTCATGAGGACAAATAAAGAAGAGAATAGAATTCTCGGTGAACGGCTTGCAAAAAAAATAAATCAATCAAGTGCGCCTGTGGTAATTTTATTGCCGACAAAAGGAATATCGCAGATAGATGCAGAAGGCGGCATATTTTATCGCCCCGAAATTAACCGGGTGTTATTCGATACGATAAAGGAGAAAACAAAAAAATCAATAAATGTTATTGAAGTGGATGCACATATTAATGATGAAAAATTTGCCACGATGTTGGTTAGCGTGTTACTTGACGCGATAAATAAAAAGAGAATAACTCAGTGAAATCATAAATAATAAGCTACATCAATAATCCGGAGAGATGCATATTATTGCAGGCACGAAAATTAAAATGCTGGAAAGTAAGTTTAAATAAATCAGATAATTATGGCAAACAAATGGACAGGAAAAGGGAACCCTTATACCAAGCAGGAAGTGAGAGACAGGTTACAGCTAACGCTGTCGCAGAACAAGGCAATTATTGCTGCAGGTGCGGGAACAGGTATCAGTGCTAAATTTATTGAGAAAGGTGGTGCAGATTTAATTATTATATATAATTCGGGTCGGTTCCGCATGGCCGGGCATGGCTCTACTGCCGGCTTAATGGCTTATGGTGATGCAAATGCTGAGGCTATGAATATCGGGGAGTTTGAAGTCTTGCCGGTTGTTGAAGAAATTCCGGTGATCTGCGGCGTACACGGCTCTGACCCGCGCCGGAGAATGTGGCATCATTTACTAAAGGTGAAAGAAATGGGCTTTTCCGGTGTAAATAATTTTCCTACCCATTGTATAGTGGATGGGCATTTCAGAACTGTGCTGGAAGAAACAGGTATGGGTTTTCATAAAGAAGTTGAAATGATTCGCCTTGCAACTAAAATGGATTTGTTCTCTATAGTTTATGTTGCTAAACCTGAGGAAGCCAGGATGATGGCGGAAGCCGGGGCAGATGCAATCATTTCCCATGTTGGAACTACAGTGGGCGGTTCAGTAGGAGTAGTTGATGCGAGCTGTACCATGGAATATGCAATTTCACGGACTATAGAAATTATGGAAGCGGGAAAGGAAGTAAACCCTGATATATTTTTCCTTGCGCATGGCGGCCCCATTAATACACCGGAGGATGTACGCATAATTCTTGACAATACAAAGGTTCATGGGTTTGTGGGTGCATCGTCGCTGGAGCGGATGGGTGTGGAAAAATCATTAACGGACCTGACCCGAAAATTCAAAGCACTTACATTATAAATAGTAGCGCACATTTAAATCTGGCCCCGAAAAAAA
>JAQBNO010000080.1 GCA_028288485.1 Segetibacter sp. | reverse complement strand
CACGACCAGCAGGATGCAAAAAATTAAAAGGCTTCAGTAATTCCTGAGAATAAGAATAGGAGACTATAGAGTTATCTACGAAATCGAAGACAAAAAGCTGAAAGTATTGGTAATAGGTCTAGGGCGTTGTAAAGATATTTATGAATGATATTTGAAGACAAGTTGGTTAAGGAGACTATTCAAAGAAGGCCAATAAAGAATCTACAAGTACAAGTGAGTGACACAACCATGATTGGTGGAGATCTAAAAGCCAGAACCCCAAAAACCCCTCTAACTAAACAAATACGCTATATCTTCTTCGTTAAGTGTTTTAATAAACCCGTCATCTTCGCCAACCAGTTCTTCGGCTAATTTCTTCTTTCGCTGCTGTAACTGGATGATCTTTTCCTCTATGGTGTCTTTACAGATGATCTTGTAAGCGAATACATTTTTTGTTTGACCAATACGATGTGTACGGTCAATTGCCTGTTGCTCTACTGCCGTATTCCACCACGGGTCGAACAGGAAGACATAGTCGGCAGCGGTAAGCGTAAGACCTGTATTACCGGCTTTCAAACTAATTAAAAACAGGTTGGTTGTATTATCTTTTTCCTGGAATGCATTTACCATTTCTATCCGCTTTACAGGTGGAGTTTGACCGTCGAAATGATAATACCCAATGCCCTGGTTGTCGCATTCGGCTGCAAGCAAATTCAACATGCTGCTGAATTGGGAAAATACGAGTGCCTTGTGTTCCTTTAAAATATTCTTTAGTTCACCTATCAATACTTCCGTTTTCACTGAATCGGTACACGCTTCCTGCTCTTCGGGGGGTAACAGCAAAGGCGAATTGCAGATCTGCCTTAGTTTAAGCATGCCTTGTAATACCGCAAGTTTGCTTTTACCTAAGCCATTGTTTTTGATATCCAGAAAGATATTACCGCGGATTTGGTCCTTAACATTGTTGTATAAATCCTGTTGCCGGCCATTCATCTTGCACCATAAAATCATCTCTGTTTTATCGGGAAGATCTTTTGCCACCTGCTCTTTTGTGCGGCGGAGAATAAAAGGGGCAGTGAGTTTTTGAAGAGCCTTAATCTTTTCTTCGTCATGATTGCGGTCGATGGCGTCTGCATACTCCCTCTTAAAAAATTCACGGCTTCCAAACATGCCCGGCAAGGCAAAGTTTAACTGCGCATATAGGTCGAAAGTATTGTTTACGACGGGAGTGCCGCTAAGGGCAATCCTTACCTCGGCTGGTATCATATTAACAACAGTAGTGATTTGCGCCGAAGGATTTTTAATATTGTGACTTTCATCTATTACTGCAACTCCATAATTGTTAGCCAACAAAGTACCGGCATCGGCCCTTATGGTTCCGTAACTGGTAATGATAACCTGGCTGTTTGCATTTGTAACATCTTCGGCATTCCGGCTTGCCCCATGATAAACAACGGAAGATATACCCGGGGTAAACTTTTGTAGTTCCTGCTGCCAGTTAAATATGAGTGACGAGGGACAAACGATAATATTTACAGAAGCTGGATTATGATGAATGTAGTAGGCGAGATAACAAATGGTTTGCAGGGTTTTACCCAGTCCCATATCATCAGCAAGACAACCACCCGCACCTGCTTCCGCCAAAAGCGTAAGCCATTCGAATCCCTTTTGCTGGTAAGGCCTTAGAGTAGCGTTCACTGACTCCGGCAATTCGTAAATGTTCCCACTTCCATTTTGCCACTGCTGCCATTTCTGCCACCAGTTTTCTTTTATCAGCGGCTTTAAAACCTGCTTTTCAGAGTTTGCCTGTTGCTCGCTTATAGCCATTGCTTTTGCAACTTCTATTTCATCCTTATTTATTTTTCCGTGTTTAATAATAGCTGAGTATTGCTGTATCCATTCTTCATGCAGAATGCCCAGGCTTCCATCTTTCAGCAAAACCGCCTTTTGGCCTGCCAATAACATTTTCTGCAATTCATTCAACCGTAATTCTTCTTTGCCGAAAGAGACAGTCATCCGCATTAATACTTTGCCTTTTGCCTCACTCTTTACATCTACCGTTGTTTGGACCTTAAAGGGTGAATACCTGAAATGGTTCAACATGTCCATGCCTACCAGCTGAATACCCTGCTCCAACATATTGTGGTAAGCCTTTAAGAACCACTGCTTTTTCTGGGCATCTGCAAAAGAGAGGTAATAATAACCGTTGCGCTGGTTAGCAAAATTGGGATGTAACCCTACCAATAATTTTACAAATTCATCTTCCGCTTCCTTATTTCGAATAATTTCAACAGTCTCGCCGTCGATCACGGTTTCATAAGTTTCCTTCCATGGATTCTCCAAAACAAATCCGTCATATACCCATTGAGGTGTAAGCATTAGGAAAGCGCCGTTCAATTCACTCAACAGCACCCGGTTAACAGGTAAAGAATTGATTTGTTTTTTAGGAAATAAATTGTTCCGGTTTACTTTATAGTCAAGTTCCAGCCTTGTCAATATGTTCTGCGAAAAGGCCGTAGGGTCATCACCGTATTGCCCGCGGTTATTTTCTTCCAGCCATTCGAGTGTCTGGTAGTCCTTATAAGAGAGTAAAAAATATTCGTTACTGCTTTCGAGGAGGAAATGGTACCGTTTAAATTCAGTGAGATTATAGGACGCCCCGTTTAGTAAAACCTCGGTCTTTAGAATAAGTTTGCCATTTTCACCCGAAACGTGGAAGTTCAATAACGGCTTATAGGTACTCAATGCTGACGGCGCCGTTTTAAAACCTTTGCCACTTTCCAGCCGCGTTTTATGATACCATTTCACGAGGTGGGCGAAAGGCTTCAGCTTATCGAATAGCTGGTGAAAGTGGCGAAGTGTTGCGGTTTGGATTAAAATCCCCTGCTCTCTACTGGCTTTAGTACTAAGAAGGGGCTGCCTAAGTTTATTTTGAAAGGACACATAAGCCTCAGGACAAAAGTAAAACAGCAAATCCCGGGCAACTGATGGCAGGTGGGCGTATTGTTTATTCAGCTCTTTCGTGTGCAGGTCATAAAGCTCGTAATCAATCCCTTTGCTTGATTTCTGAATATGCAACGACTCGAGTAACCGGTATTTTGTACCTAACTCGTGTGGTGATAATAACACCGCAACTTTGGTTTCAACTTTCACTGCCGCCATTCTCTTTCCTAAGTTTTAAAGGGCAAACTTAAGGTTTTGAGAAAAGCAGACGCATATCTTGAATGACCCGAAGGCAGATATGTTCATTATTTGTTAGGAAGTTCCGGGAAATAAGACAAAAAGATGCTGGTAAATGGCATGGTGAAAAGCTCGACAATATCTCATTCCAACCTTTAATCTGGTTTGTGCGTCAATGTTTGTATCAATCGGCAAACCGCACAATAAGTCTTTAAGGGGCAAAAAAGTAGCTTTATTAACTGATATATAGTTATCGGCGTAACTAAATTTACTATTATGAAAAAAAACACATACCTACACTACACACACCCACAATCAATTTACTACAGAAGAAATTCTGATGCAAAAACCTGGATGATGGACTTTTTTAAGATTTTGATCTTGTTTATTTTAGGCCTTATCCTTTCCTAAACGAGAACAGCATTCTTTGTTTAAACAAAAGAAAACTGAAGTTGTGACAGGGCTACATTTTTGTGCTTCAGGCTTCCATCGTTATCCCGTAAGCCATTTACCTGGATAACCTGCGTTTCTTCAAACCTTGATGCTACAACAATTTTCACCGTACCTGCATCTTTATTAAATAGTTCCTTAACAAGCGTAGGACAGTTGTTATTTTTAGAAAGATGTGACAAAACCAGGTGGCTCATAAAGGAAGGCTTGTGAGTTGAAAAGATCTCTAATGCCTGTTTATTCGAGAGGTGCCCCTTGCCTCCTCTTATCCTTCTTTTAAGATGATAGGGGTAACTCCCCTGCTCGAGCATCTCATCGTCATAGTTCGCCTCGAGGAACGCAGCATGGCATTGTTTAAAATGACTGATCAAATGAGAGCAGGCAGAACCAATATCAGTAAATACTCCCACCTTCACATCTTTATCAGCAATTACAAAGCTGTAGGGGTCACATGCATCATGAAGTTTTGGAAAAGCTGTTACAGATAGATTTCCTATCATTATTGGCTTATAGCCTGTGAAGTGTTTCACCCTGTTTTCCTCTATTGTAAAAGGGCAACTGACCAGGGTAGATTGGGTAATATATACCGGAAGTTGAAATTTCTTGCTTAATCCGCATATTCCCTTAATGTGGTCGGTATGCTCGTGCGACACAAAAACTGCTTTTAGCTTTTGCATACTCAGTCCCAGCCGTTTCATTCGTTTCTCTATTTCCCTGCACGATATGCCTGCATCCACCAATATTGCTTCACGCCCATTTCCAATGTAATAGCAATTGCCATTACTGCCGGAGTTTAACGAGGTGATAAATAAGGACATAAATAAGAAAGTGGTTTGAGAAAATTAGCAGCCAGTACTTTTAACCAAATAAAATTAGCGGAAAAGTGGAATAATCACCAGCTTTATTATCATTATAATAATGGCGATGAGAAAAATAAGTATAGAAAGCCGGTTCATACCATGCATGTATTTCAAGTACTTGTCGCGCGGAACATTTGGATCTCTTTTCTTGATGTATAGATACTCCGCAACCTGGCGCAAAATTCCCATAATTAAGATTTCTTATCACAAAATTACTATTGTTGGCACTATCAATAATAAAATGGGGATAGTTTATCTGAAACACTTTTTAGATTAACAAAAGTATTTTACTATTTTGGCTGCTTTTCGGGTAAATACTTCCAATATCTTCTTGGCATATGCTGTATATGCAGTTTTGTATTTTTTCGCGCCGCTATATTTATGCTGGAAAAATATTGTTGCCACAATTGCTGGTAAAGCAATTCCGTTTCATCCAGTATCACCTGCAGGTTTTTCCCCTCGTTAGTAGCTTCATTAAACGTGAGGTTAACGGTTTCAACAGTATTAAGATCGTAATAAATGCCGTACTTTCTTTTACTGTCGTATATGAGCCATTTTTGGTCAGCATACCGGTTCTTAAAATGCTTTTCTATTATAGGCAATACATTAGAATCAGGTTGACAAACGGCATAATACAATGAATCAGTTGTAAGTTGAAAACGGATAAAAGCTTCTATTCGGTGTTTTTCACGGTGCACTTTTTTGGAAGCCTGGATGACCGCTAAAACTGCAGGGTGTGAATAATCGCATTCAATGCTTTGTTTGCTTTTAAAAGCATATTGGGCATATTGAAGCATCACATCTTCAATTCCCTTTTCTTCACACAAAAATGACTTGTACAATTGGCTTAACGCTGCTGCAGAAATTTTTGCCGAAAGTCCTTTCCATACCCGAGTTGCTTTTTGCACATCATAAAAACATTGATGCGGTGCTGTAAAAACGTTTGGCTGCAAATGTTCTTTTGTTGTAATGGTTACAGAGGGCCACTTGTATTCGTACACTTCGAAAACTGCTGTCAGCCATCCTTCAAATGTACCATCGAACACTACCGTAACCATGCTAAAACAACTTAAGTTGTGATGAAAAATCAGACGAATATTTACTCGTTCCCGCCTTAAGAATTCTTTCTTTGATCTGTGAAGGTAACCAGTCCTTAATGCTAAAATGATCACTTTTGCAGGTAACAAAATGTCTTGCACGATTAACAGCAATACCAAACTTTTTTAAATGTTCCCATGTAAGATTGTTGAACTTCCGTGCAGCAACAATCTTTTTGGCAGAGCTAACACCAATACCCGGAATACGCATGATGAGTGAAAGATCAGCTTTATTAATATCAAGTGGAAACAATTGGAGGTTGCGTAATGCCCAGCTTAATTTAGGGTCTATATCTATTTCAAGGAGAGGATTTTCCCGGTCGACTAACTCTTCAACTTTAAATCCGTAGAACCGAAGCAACCAATCCGCCTGGTATAGCCGGTTTTCCCTGATCATCGGAACTGGCGTGCCTAATGCCGGCAGCCTGCTATCATTGCTTATAGGAACATACCCCGAATAATATACCCGCTTCAGTTTCATCTTTTCATAAAACTCGTTTGCCATCCACAAGATCTGCAGGTCATTTTCGGGCGTGGCACCAATAACCATTTGAGTACTTTGGCCCGCAGGTGCAAACAATGGACTTTTTTTAAAAAGCTTCTTTTCTTCGCGGTTTTCTTCAATTGCACCTTTCAAATATTTCATAGGCCCAATCATGTCTTTACGGTTCTTATCCGGAGCAAGCAGCTTCAGGCTTTTTTCTGTCGGCATTTCTACATTTACACTTAGCCGGTCGGCATACAACCCGGCTTCCTTTAATAATTCATCGCTTGCTCCCGGTATTGCTTTTAGATGGATATATCCATGAAAATTATGTTCCTGCCGTAACTTTTTTGCAACCCTCACGAGGCGCTCCATCGTATAATCAGCATTCTTAAAAATGCCTGAACTGAGAAACAATCCCTCAATATAATTCCGGCGATAGAAATTTATAGTAAGGTCGACCACCTCCTGTACCGTGAAAGCTGCCCGTTTTATGTCGTTGCTTTTACGGCTCACGCAATACGCACAATCAAAGATGCAGTGATTTGTCAGCAGTATTTTTAACAGCGAAACGCATCTTCCATCTTCAGTGTACGCGTGGCAAATTCCATTACTTGCATTTCCCAATCCTTTGTTTTCGTTCTTTCGGTTGCTTCCGCTCGACGAACATGAAACATCATATTTTGCGGCATCTGCAAGAATCGAAAGCTTTTCCATAACCCTTTCACTCATTCCAATATTCTTAGCACAAATATACTAAAAAGATTAGCAAAAGGTTTTAACGCCACGTTTTTTTTTGGTGGTCGTCCGTCTAACTTTTCCCTACCTTACTAATAATGAACCCGTTTTTGCTGTCTTGATTTTTATTTTTTTAGGTACCGGCTTTTTGTACTATAAGAATCATCGTTGCTACGCTCAGTTCAACTTTTAATTCTTCAATAGAACTTAGCGTAGCAGTTTTTTTTACCCTGAGCGAAGCCGAAGGGTCGCAATGCTTTCGTCTGAATTGCTGGTGGCAACAAAATAGTAAAGCTGGTGCCTGTTTTTATGGATTGGTGTTATAATATTCGCTTCTGACAACAGTTATTGCATAAGGGACATCAGCGGCTTGGGTGCCACGCGAAGGCGAAAGCATTCTGAAACCAGTGAAGCGTTTCAGAAACAAAGTGCCGATGCAATCGGGAG
>JAQBNO010000079.1 GCA_028288485.1 Segetibacter sp. | reverse complement strand
TGCGAGTGGGATTCCTCCTGCGTCGGAATGACAAAAACGCACTGTCATTCCGAGGTACGAGGAATCTTCTCTTAATGCGAGTGGGATTCCTCCTGCGTCGGAATGACAAAAACGCACTGTCATTCCGAGGTACGAGGAATCTCTTAATGCGAGTGGTATTCCTCCTGCGTCGGAATGACAAAAACGGCATTGTCATTCCGACGCAGGAGGAATCTCTTAACGCGGATAGGATTCCTCCTGCGTCGGAATGACAAAAACGGCACTGTCATTCCGAGGTACGAGGAATCTTTTAATGCGAGTGGGATTCCTCCTGCGTCGGAATGACAAAAACGCACTGTCATTCCGAGGTACGAGGAATCTTCTCTTAATGCGAGTGGGATTCCTCCTGCGTCGGAATGACAAAAACGCAACTGTCATTCCGAGGTACGAGGAATCTTCTTAATGCGAGTGGGATTCCTCCTGCGTCGGAATGACAAAACCGCAACTGTCATTCCGAGGGACGAGGAATCTCTTAACGCGTATAGGATTCCTCCTGCGTCGGAATGACAAAAACGGCATTGTCATTCCGAGGTACGAGGAATCTCTTAATGCGAGTGGGATTCCTCCTGCGTCGGAATGACAAAAACGTCACTGTCATTCCGAGGGACGAGGAATCTCTTAACGCGGATAGGATTCCTCCTGCGTGGGAATGACAAAAACGAAACTCTCATCGGCAGGAGGCATGACAAGGCAATCTGCTCTATAATAAGAAACCAGTTGTAGTGCAAAAGCAGATTGCTTCGTTCCTCGCAATGACGGCGGTAATATCATTTTTTAAGCATATCTTATTTTAGTGACATTGGAAAATATGTGGTAAATTTTTTTAGTAACAGGCAGTGTTACTACTATGCCGCGTTGTTGCGTCGCACTCTTGTACATTTGATTCAATGTTCATCAAATTCCTGTTGACATTGATGTAACATTTGTCGAAGAGAATACAAAAGGTACAAGGGAGTGACACAACGATGTTAAATAGATAATCTTTTGTTGGCTACCAAAAACCATTTTTGTTAGTTAATGCGAAATACAAAGGAGGCCGATTTCAAGCAGGGAAAAGCAGGTATTATAACAAGTGAATACATAAATTAAAGTAATTGCACCTTTTTTAAACTCAAAACATATGACTAAATCCATGGTAAAATTTTCTTTGTTTGTTTTTGCAATATTCATTGCCTCTGTGTCTTATTCGCAGTCCAACTTTAGCAGTAAGTTGATTGGGGTAGGAGTTGTTGTATCTGATTTGGAACGCTCGTTGGACTTTTATGTAAATGGAATCGGTATGGTTAAAGCGTATAGCTTTAACATTAACGAAGATTTTTCAAAACGTTCGGGACTTGCAAACGGTGTTCCTACTTCTGTAACCGTGTTAAAGCTGGAGAACAGTGTGGAAGCTAATGAATGGAAGCTCATGAGCTTTGGCAAAAAAGCCGCTCATCGTAAACAAAAGTTCATACATGAGGATGTAGGGATGCAGTACATCACCATCAACTTAAAATCTTTAAAACCAGTGATTGAACGTCTTAAGCAAAAAAACGTTCCTTTCCTGGGAGATACACCTATACCGTTAAATGCAAAATCACATTTTGCCTTCGTGCAGGATCCTGATGGAAATTTTATCGAACTGATAGGGCCAATGGAATAGTAAATTCTCTATTAAAAAAGCTAATTATAATGAAACGATCACTTCTCCACCCGGGCTTTTTGGTATTTGCATACTTTTTAATAATATTTTCCGCGTCGGCGCAGACGGCCAGGAACCCGGTCATCTTTGCCGACGTTCCTGATATTGCAATCATTCGTGTCGGCGATACATACTATATGAGCAGCACAACTATGCACATGAGTCCCGGGGTTCCTATTATGAAATCGACCGACCTGGTAAACTGGAAGCTGGTAAGCTATGCTTACGATACTTTAGTTAGTAATGATGAAATAAACTTGAACAAAGGAAAATCGACCTATGGAAGAGGCTCCTGGGCCAGCAGCATCCGCTACCACAACGGAACGTTTTATGTTTCCACGTTCGCCGCAACAAGTGGTAAAACGCATATTTATACCACAAAGAATATAGAGAAGGGCCCGTGGAAAGAAGTTGCTTTTAGCCCTGCTTTGCATGACCATTCATTGTTTTTTGACGACGATGGAAAAGCGTACATGATTTACGGCAATAAAAAACTAACACTTGTTGAATTGAAAGAAGATTTATCCGGCATCAAAGAAGGGGGAGTTAACCAGGTGATTGTTGAAGATGCCAGCCAGCCTAGCCAAAGTGTGGGTACGAGTGGTTTGGGTGAAGGTTCACAAGTTTTTAAAGTAAATGGCAAATATTACCTGTTCAACATCACCTGGCCCAGGGGTGGAATGCGTACCGTAGTTATTCATAGAGCCGATAAAATTACCGGTCCCTACGAAGGGCGACCTGCTTTGCAGGATTTAGGGGTAGCCCAGGGGGGATTAATTGACATGCCTGATGGCACCTGGTATTCGTACCTGTTCCGCGACTACGGTGCTGTTGGCCGTATTCCTTATTTGGTTCCTGTAAAATGGGAAGATGGATGGCCTGTGTTGGGCGTTGGCGGTAAAGTACGTGACACCCTTCACCTCCCGGCGAATAAAGGATTGATTCCTGGTATCGTTGCATCCGACGAATTTACCCGTAAAAAAGGCCAGCCGGTATTACCCTTGGTTTGGCAATGGAACCACAATCCTGAAAACTCTTTGTGGTCTCTTACCGCTAGAAAAGGCTTTTTGCGTCTTGCCACCGGCAGAACCGATACGAGCTTTTTAATGGCAAGAAACTCATTAACACAACGCACTATCGGCCCGGTTTGTACAGGCTCTACATCGCTTGATATATCGAATATGAAAGACGGCGACTTTGCAGGATTGGGACTTTTACAAAAAAACTATGGCTTAATAGGTGTTAAAGTAGACGGCGATAGTAAAATGATCGTTATGACAAACGCAGGAACAGGAAGACCGGTGGAAGCGCAAAGTGTACCACTCACCCAAAAAACGGTTTACTTTAAAGCCGAATGCAACTTTACCGATAAAAAAGATGTAGCCCATTTCTTTTACAGCCTTGATGGTAAAACCTGGACACCTTTTGGCTCGCAACTAAAAATGACATACACCCTTCCTCACTTTATGGGTTACCGTTTTGCGCTGTTTAATTATGCTACTAAGAACGTAGGAGGTTCTGTCGATTTTGATTATTTCAGAATACAAGATCAGATAGCCAAAAAATGATTAAATGTTTTAGTGGGATGAACAGAAATTCGCAATTGCTTGCCTTCATATTAGGGTTTGGTTCTACCGAATCTTTCGGTTCTGAATCTTTCGTGCTATAATAGCAGATAACTCCCGAAGCATTTAGATGAAATTAAATTTAAAAGTTTCAGCAAGTTCTATTAGGATTAAACCGCGAATGGATTAAAAGCCAAGGTGATTTCTTTGTTGAGTCTCCCATTAACTTTTTAAATGCCATCATCTGGTTTTTATGGAAGTACCAGGATGGAGAATACTGCACCCTTCCTCATGTGATAGAACTAATGCAGGTAGATTATGATTCGCTGTTTACAGTATTACGTGCGGAGAAAGAAATTGAAGTATTAATTAACCCATTTATTACTGCTTGTTTGAATGACGCGATGGAACAAGTAGAAGGACAAATTGCGTCTGCAAAAGTTGCTATGGCAAGGCTGTCTTCCCCTCAATTATATTACATGTTGTCCGTTAATGATTTCACTCTTGACATCAACAATCCTGATGAACTAAAAATGGTGTGCATGGGAAACTGCTCCATAAAAAATACAAGCTTATGGAGCAGTTTTATCCCTCGATGTGACACGCTTAGTGAAGCTGGTGAACAAAAAAGGAAAGCAGAAGAGCAGCCTGATATTTGATGAATTTCCGGCCGTTTATTTGAACAATAACGGCAGCCATATAGCAACCGCCGAAGCAATGAAGCTGCTACCACTTTAAGTGTTCCGGACTTTAGCCAGCTTAGAAAAGACTACGGCAAAGAGCAGCCGGATGTTATCGTGAATATAACCGGTAATATTATAAGTGCAGGTAACCGGAGATACAGCTAAACAATTATCAGAAAGGTTGGGAAAGATTATGCAAGACAGAGTAAGTTATTCTATTAACAGCGCTGACACTTCCGTAAGCCATTCTACCCAATTAGAATCAGCTATTCCACCTTCCCAAATTTCTGCATTAAGTTCAGGTGAATTTGTTGGAATGGTAGCTGATGACCCTACTGAAAAGATAGATGTGAAGGCTTCTGAGTGCGAGGTTTTAAACGACCATGAAGCATTGAAAAACGAACAGGAAAGGTACAAGGAAATACCCATTGTAAGAAAGCTGGACACTGAAGTAGTTCAGAAAAATTACCTGCAGATTAAACAGGATGTGCAGGATATTATTAACGCCGAAATGGAAACGGTGTTCGGATCCCGGTTTGTCGCATTTCGCGATAAAAAAGGGATCGTTGCCACTAGGTGTTTTGATGCCAGCATCTGTTGCTTTAGTATTATCGTCGGTCATCATCACTTCATTAGTAATACAGTAGAATTTGGAAAAGAGGGAAAAAGTGAACCCGAGTAGCAATGATATATACGACGTTTGCGGCCCAAATAATAAAATCAGTCAGTTTGAATATTAAAGGATCAAAACAGTTTTCGAGCATTTAGATGTTTTACATTAAATAAACCTATAATTAAGATCTTCAAATAGGTCTGAGCGGACATTTTGAATATATTTAAAAACGGGCTTTTCTTCTACCATGATATACGATCATTAAGGTTTCGGGGCTCCTTTTGTCGGGGTATTAAAAACATTAGCTACTGGTATCGGTAAGTGGCTTTACACGGTAAACTGCTTTTTAATAATAGGTTTACCAGTTAAAGAAACAAGCTGAATTAGAATAGGTTATCCAAATATTCTATAAATTTGTTTATTATCATATTATAGGCGAAAACAAAAAACTTGATAAAGGGTGGCCTAAAAACCACCCCTTTTTCGTTATTTAACCTGCACAGTAGTAGTAAAAAAATAAAAAAGCGATGGGCGTATATAATGAATATTCAGATCAGCAGCTTACTCAGCTGCTGATCAGCAACGACCACGATGCTTTTGATCAACTGTACGAACGCCACTGGTTTCAGCTTTATCAATCCGCCTTTTATCTTTTAAGAGATACTGATGCCAGTAAAGACATCGTACAAGATGTCTTTCTTTGGATCTGGGAAAACCGTGTTGCATTGAACTTAGGCAATGTAAAAGCCTACTTAAAAGCCGCTGTAAGGTTTAAGGTAGCTAATTATATCCGGTCAGGTAATATACGAGAAAGTTTTTTTGACCAATTAGCCAAAGCTCCCCCTAGTTCGATTTCTGCTGGAGGTGACGAAGTCACCGAGTTAAGGGAATTACAACGAGTTATTTACGAAGCTATTTTACAACTACCACCGAAATGTCGCGAGGTTTATCTAATGAGTAAGGAAGAAGGCTTAAGCAACAGGCAAATTGCGGAGCGTTTACGCATTTCTATAAAAACAGTAGAGGCACAAATGACCATTGCTTTGAAGCGATTGCGGGAAAGGATTGGCTTTCGCCTGGTTTACATTATCCTTTTGTATAGTATTCCCGCCTGAAAATATTTAAAAAAAAACTTTTCTATTCTTTAGGGGTTTTTTCTTTTTGAAGTGCCTTAATAATACGACAACGCAAAATGACAAAAGAACAAATTCAGGACCTGGCCGAGAAGATTGTATTAGGAACAGCAACAGAAGAGGAAATACAACAATACAATCGGATTTGTGATTTTGCGGAAACAACAGGGAGTGATGCAATAAAAATTTCAGCAGAGGAAAAAGAGGAATTAGAGGGTGCGTTGAAAAGAGCCATCTTTAATAAAGCGGGCATCGGAAAGGTATATCGTATGAATTGGCTCAAGTGGGTATCCGTCGCAGCTTCAGTGCTTGTGCTCATTGGTTTAAGCTCGACACTCTTTCTTAATAATAACCCGGAAACACCTCTTGTCCGTAATGCCGGAAAAAAAACCGATAGTTTAACGTTTGTTGCTCATCGGGAAGTAAATACTACAGGAAAAGAGAAAAGAATACAACTACCGGACGGCTCTTTAATTGTTTTGGGTAATAAAAGCGAAATAACTTACCGCCAACCTTTTGTTGATAGCCGCGATGTTACCCTTATAGGAAAAGCCTATTTCAAAGTAGCTAAAGACAAAATAAGACCCTTTACTGTTATCAGCGGAGACATTTCGACAACTGCAATAGGAACTGAATTTACGGTTACTGAATTTAGGAACGCAAAACAAATTGTCGTTAGGTTGTACGAAGGGGAAGTGGTTGTTAAGGCAGTAGATGAGCGGAATAAAAAACTGAAGAAAGATGTTTACTTATTGCCTGGTCAGGCCTTCGTATACGCCGGTAAAACTAAGGCAAATGTTAAGAACTTTAAATTAAAGAATACTCTTGCCCCTGAAGTGGTAATGAACGAGGAGGTGGAACTTGATCATCCTTCTCTACCACAAAACACGAGAGGTTCCTGGTTCATGTTCAACAATCAGCCGCTACGCGTAGTGTTTGATGAGTTGCAAAATATGTATGACGTAGAAATTATCTATTCTAAAAAAGATATTTCAAACATGTATTTTATTGGAAAATTTGTAAGAGGAGATTCTTTAGAAAGAATATTAAAGCAAGTAGCTACTTTAAATAATTTAAATGTTATTAAAAAGAATAATAAATACATTATTACAAGATAGCAGCCAACCGAACGATTACAGTACCAGGTGATGTCGGATTATGAAAATTAGCGATAACAATATTTTCAATCCATAAAACAACGAAGCCATATGAATGTAAGTTTACGTTCTTCCCTTGCAACTTTTTTTGCCCGGAATTTTCTTCTTTCTCTGTTCGGAACTCCCGTTTAAACAACTTAAAAGGAGTTAATTATTTATTTTTTGCAAACACTAAAACTGCAATTGAATAGCAGTAAAGTGATTGCGCCTGTACGAACTGACGGGCAGGTGGCAACAATGACTCTCTGAATAATAATGCGGGGTTTAATTTAATTAATTGGACGGCTTCTTAAATTCCACTTGAAGTACCAAGGTGATTAACGTGCCATTATAATTCATTTTACATGCATTAGAGTCGTCACATTAAGAAGACATCAGTATAGCAATTACCTTTTTTGTAAATAAAAACGATTCTCATATGAAATACAATCTACTTAGATGGAGGAGTAATTTTATTGCCCTCATTTTCCTCACTTTTATTCTTCATTCCACTCATTCTGTCGCCCAGGGAAATACCAGCATGGTAAAAGGGGTTGTTCAAGATAAGAATAATGAACCCTTACCTGGTGTTTCAGTTATCATTAGAAATACAAAAACGAATTTTACGTCCGGTACAAGTACAGATAGTTCCGGAATCTTTACATTCTCGAGGGTTACTCCGGGTGCACCTTACAGTTTCACTTTTTCTACAGTGGGATATGAGACACAAACTTTATCTGGGTATAATATTAAAGAGAATATTACCTTGTCTTTAGCTTTAAATATGACTCCCACGGCAGCCTCTTTGGAGCAGGTAGTTGTAGTTGGTTATGGTACGCAAAAGAAAAGAGATCTTACCGGTGCTGTTTCAACGGTCAAGGCAAAACTAATAGAAAATGAAAGGCCTCAAAATATTCAGGACATCCTTCGGGGTAATGTCGCAGGTATTCAAACTGGTGGGTCCATGACAGCAAAAGGTGGGGGCTCGCTTGAATTACGGGGTAAGAATACTTTAAAAACTAATTCCAGCCCGTTGATAGTATTGGATGGAGTGATTTACCCTGGGGCTATGGAAGATATTAATCCTAATGACATTGAAACCATCGATGTTTTAAAAGACGCTTCTTCTGCTGCAGTGTTTGGGTCCCGGGCTGCTAATGGGGTTATCATGGTTACAACAAAAAAGGGCAGCTCAGGTAAACCAATAATTAATTTTAATGGAAGTAATGGAATTGTTACAACGGCAACAATGGCGGACCTATATCAGGGTCACGAGTTCCTTGCGTGGCGCCAGGAAGTAATGAAGTCGAAAAATCGTTACAATCCGAGCACAATGAACAAACTGTATTTATTTGAAAATCCTAATAATCTCCCGGCAGGTGTCACTACCGACATGTGGAGGGATGGATCAACAGGGGCTCCGCAAGATATTTGGCTGAGCCGTGTTGGATTGTTGGCTCTTGAAAAGGCTAATTATGCAGCGGGTAAATCAGTCAACTGGGCAGATATGGTTTTTAGGAGTGGTTTGCGCCAGGACTATAACCTTTCCGTGTCAGGTAAAAAAAGTGAAATCAGTTATTATTGGTCTTTAGGGTATAACAAAAATCAGGGGATTGTTGTTGGCGATGATTATTCAGCAATTCGTAGTCGTATAAACCTTGATGCGAAAGTAACCAATTGGTTTACAGCGGGTCTTAATTTACAGTATTCAAACCGCGATGAAAGTGCTATACCTGTGGACTGGGCGAGTGCGGAATATAATTCGCCCTGGGGCTCAGTTTACAAAGATGATGGAGTAACAATGCGGCTTACCTCAACAGAAGACGTATTAAATACAAACCCAATTTACGCGAGGGCATTTCAAAACCGCAAAGTCACCTATAATACGATTGTCAGTAGCCTATACGCAGAGCTTAAATTACCATTAGGGATTACCTATAGGTCAACTTTTTCACCACGTTTTGAGTTTCATAAATATATGAACCATCAATCTGCGAAACATGAAACGTGGGCATTGTTTGGTGGACAGGTTAATCGCAATCAACAGGAAATTTATAGCTGGCAATTAGATAACCTAATCAAATGGAATAAAACCATTAAAGACATTCATAAAGTTGATATTACCTTATTAGTCAATGCCGAAAAATTCCAGAGCTGGAGGAATGAAATGAGCATTCAGGGTTTTTCCCCAACCGACGCTTTGGGCTATTCTAATGTATCCGCGGGTAGAGGCACAACGACTGTGACAACCGCCGACGACCAATACGAAACAGGTGATGCTTCAATGGCTCGTGCATTCTATTCACTGAAGGATAAGTATATGTTAACCCTGTCAGTGCGGCGTGATGGGTATTCAGCTTTTGGATATAATCACCCACGAGGTGTTTTTCCATCAGCAGCATTTGGTTGGGTATTTACTGATGAAAAATTTTTGGAAAATGACATTTTAACGTATGGAAAGCTTCGTTTATCATGGGGGGAAAACGGAAACCGTGACGTGGGTAGATATTCAGCGCTTTCTGCTATGGGCCTTAGCAGATATGCTTATCAGCCTATAAATGGTAGCGTTTACGAAAGCAACTTACTGTTTGTTAACACAATGGCAAACGCTGATCTGAAATGGGAGAGAACCAGGTCATTTAATGCAGGCCTTGACTTTTCAATTAAGAATGGTTTATTAGATGGTTCAATAGAAGCCTATCAGTCTAGTACCCTTGACCTGTTGGTTGACAGGGCTTTGCCTGATGTTCTTGGTGTCCGTACTGTGGTTTCTAACCTGGGGGAGGTAAGTAATAAAGGAATTGAGATGACCTTGAATGCAAGGATCATGAATAATAGAAATTTTATATGGCGATCAGGCTTTACCTTCTCGTTAAACCGCAATAAGATTGTTCACCTTTATGGAGACATGGTTGATGTTTTAGCCTCGGATGGAACTGTTATTGGACAAAAAGAAGGAGATGATATTACTAACAAATGGTTCATCGGCCGCGCCATTGACGAAATTTGGGATCCGGTTGTTCTTGGCGTTTGGCAGGTAGGCGAAAAAGGTGAGGCTGCCAAGCAGGGGCAGTTTCCCGGCGATTTTAAAATAAAAGATGCTGATAAAAGTGGTACCATTAACTATGTAGACCACGAATTCCAGGGCTATAGAGTTCCCCGTTACCAATGGAATATGCGTCATGATTTTACTTTATACAAGAACTTCGACGTATCACTTGCCATTTATTCACAGTGGGGACATAAGGGTACTTTCAATAATGCAAAAAACAATGACAGGCTTTATCCGGATCGTTTTAATTCCTATGTAGTACCCTACTGGACTCCCGAAAACCCCTTGAATAATTGGGCCCGCCTTAACTCAGGCGGACCTGCACTTTTTAATGTTTATCGGGATAGATCATTCATTCGTTTTAACAATCTTACTTTGAGCTATTCATTGCCTGCCACCTTACTTAGCAGGGCCAGTATCAGTAACCTGAAATTTAGTGCGGGCATCCGTAATTTAGGCTGGTGGGCTCCCGAGTGGGAAATAGTTGACCCTGAATCAGATGTAAGAAGTGCAAACGGTTCTGATACTCCTGAACCAACCCCTAGATATTTTACATTAAGTGTTAACCTCACTCTGTAACATTTTTATCAAAAACACAGTTATGAAAAAAGTAAATATAAAAATACTTTGTTTGTTCCTTTCCATCACACTAATTGTAATAATGGAAAGTTGTAGCAAGGATTGGTTAAATCCAAACCCTCTATCCATCTTTACACCCGAGACCGCGTTACTTGATTCACGTGGGATATTTGGTTTATTATCTTTCTGCGAAAAAACAGAAAGAGCTGAATTTTATACCGGAGATGTTAGTCCACTGCACACAGAAATGTTATTTTCCGAAGTATCCGTTCAAGGGCAAACCCTTAGGCTAGGTCCTGCTCAAAACCTGAACTTACAGATTACCCCCACTTCAGAGTTGAATCATGACAAATTCAACATGATAGGCTGGTTCTGGACAGAATTTTTCAGCGTTATAAAGACTGCTGATATGATCATATCACGTATTGATGAAGCGACCTTTAAAGATCAAGCTGAACGAAATTTGGTATTAGCATCAGCTTATTTTCACCGGGCTTATTGCTATTATCGTTTAACCCATCAATTTGGCGATGTCCCTTTTATTGGAAGAGAGATAAAAAGTCCTAAACTTGATTTTTATTCCACAAAACGTGAAGTAATACTCGAAAAGATAAAGAAGGACATGGAATTTGCGGTTTTATGGAGCTCTGATAATGTCGACAGAGGCCGTGCCACCAAAGGAGCTTGTTACCACCTGTTAACCAAAATTAACCTTGCCCTGGGCAAATTTGATGATGCCATTAGTTCTGCAAATGCTGTTATTAATGGAGGAATCTACCGTTTGATGACTACTCCATTCGGTATAATCCCGGCAGAAGAAGGAAATTTTCTGAGAAATCAAGGTATTATCAGGGATGATGTGGTAGCGAGGTTACATTGGGCACCTAACAAAGCCCTTGGGACAAATAAGGAAGTATTGTACCTATCTATTTCACGCGATGAACTGACCGGGTCAAGGCTAAACACTGATATAATGCGTAGCATGGTTCCGTTCTGGGGTTCTACCAGTTCGTACCAGATTTACACGCCGGATGGTATGTCGCCAAGCATGTCTACTATAAGGAATGAGGAGTTCCAGTTACTTGAAACATTTGGCCGCGGTGTTGGCAATACCCGTCCTACATGGTATAGTCAAAAAACAATTTGGGACGATCCTAATGATTTGAGACACAAGAAAGGTAACTGGATGAGAATGGAAGACCTTGTTTACAATGCTAAAAACCTGAAAGGTAAAAGTCCGTTTTACGGTAAGCCATTACAATTTAAAGATAATAGTGGTAAAGTTTTAGGCGGGGATACAATTATGAACTGGTTTGAATGGCCACATTACAAAGCTTTCCAGAATAGTCCGTTGCAAAATGTGCCGACGGGTGGAGCTAACGACATGTATATTTTTCGGTTGGCTGAAACCCATTTGCTGCGGGCCGAAGCATATTGGTGGAAAGGAGATCAAGCAAAAGCGATGGCCGATATAAACGCAGTTCGTACCCGTGCCGGTTGTGCCCCTTATACAGATGCCGGCAAAATTGATATTGGGACCGTTCTTGACGAACGTGCACGGGAGTTATTCTATGAAGAACCACGTAAAACAGTATTAACCCGTATTTCTTACCTCCTTGCTAAAACCGGGAAGTCATTTAACGGCAAAACGTATACAATGGATCAATTTGGCACCAACAACTTTTTCTACGACAGGATAATGAAATATAATGACTTTTACAATAAAGGTGTTGTAAATATTAGTGGAGTTGAATATAAGATAAGTCCCTACCACATACTCTGGCCTATACCTCAGCAAGCTATTAGTGCTAATGTACAAGGTGTTATTAACCAAAACTTTGGTTATGATGGTTACGGAAACAATAAACCCGCATTAACAGTAATTGATCCTGAAGATGATAATTAGTAATCTTGTTTAGAATAATTAGTGAGTAATATAAAATATAGAGACATACCATCTCCTTTCATTATGGGCAAAGCCGAAATAACAAGATAATTGCACGCGGAATACATGACAAGCTAGTGACAAACCCTCATATTTTCGTATACCTGGTTTGTTTAGCTTCTTGTATAAATAACAACCAAAAAAGATCAATTTTTTTTGAACCGGGCTGAATTACTACTATTAGAACGCCGTTGCGTCGCACTCTTGTACTTCCTTTTCAATACTGGCCAAAACCAATAGTAACTTTTTTCCTACAATAACTAATAGGGTTAATTACAAAACCTCTTGTTCTATAGCCAGGTTTAGCAAAAGAAGTCTGGAACTGTTTAATGACCAAAAACAGCCAAAATTTTGATGAAGACGGGGTAATCCTCGATCACTCTGTCAAAATTTTATTCGTTAATAAAAAAAATTACTATGCTTTCCCTAACGCAATATCTGTTCAAACCAGGTAATTCAATTTATGGGTGCATCTATTTACAATAGTTCTTTAAACTGAATAAAAAATTTAAAAATGAACAAAATTATGAACGGGAGAAATGGAATGATCAAAAGAAATAAGGGGCGTATCATTGGATTACTCGTTGTTGTTCTGTCAACACTGTTTTACCATCAGGCCAATAGTCAGAGTGTTACAGTTTCTGCTAAAAATCAGGCGAAGCCGACTGGCAAATCTTCAGCCGTCAGCCCTCCCGCAGCCCTTCGCCATCCCGCAGCCGATCGGACCCCTGTTTTTCCATACGGAGGCGTCTATTTCCGGAAATCCAACCCTCCAAGCGAGGATTGGAGTAAGGACTACAAGACCGCGTCAGACCTTGGCGCTAACATGTTTAGGCATTGGTTTATGTGGGCAGTGATCGAAGTCGCCCCTGGCAAGTATGACTGGAGTGACTACGACCGGCAGATGGACTTGGCGGCTCAGAATGGCATTAAAACCATCATTGGAGAAATTTCGAATGTTGCACCTGAATGGATGGGTGAAATTTATCCGAAGGGTAGGGAAGTTAACAGCACCAATACTGTCTCTTATCCCGCGATGGGCGGCAGCAGTGCAACCAGTAGCATCAATATGTGCCTCGACAATGAAGATGTTCTTCGGGAGGCCGAAAAGTTTCAAACCGCCCTCATTGAGAGGTACCGCGATCACCCATCCATGCTGGGGTACGACCTTTGGAACGAAATGCATTTTAGTGAGTGCCGTTGCGAAGCCACACAGGAAAGATTCCGCGAGTGGCTAAAAGCAAAATACGGTTCTCTTGAGGAGCTTGGCAAGGCCTGGCACCGCTACAGCTTCGCTAAGTGGGAATTTGTTCGCCCGCCAAGTTCGCGTAGCGGCGGTTACGCCGACGCGATGGACTGGGTAGAATTCCGTAACGACAACAAGAGTCGTCTCTTAAACCGTCGGGTTGAACTGTTTAGAAAACTTGACAAAAAAAACCTTATTACAGGGCATGGGTTGGCACGTTCGCTTGAACAACATCCCTCTACTCAAAATGAATGGCGTGATGCCGCCAAGTTTGATGTATTTGGTTTCACCTGGGTCGCTTCACGAAATGGCAATGAGCCGTGGAGACAATTCCAAGCAGTGGATCTTGTGCGTGCCGGATCGAGGGGCAAACCATTCTGGCATGCAGAAGCAGAGGCGGGATCTCTATGGATGCAACCCCAGGTTCCTGGTCGAGCCAGGGAGGACGGGCGGATTTCAGACGCTAAGGATGTTAGAATTTGGAACCTGATGTCAATGGCTGGCGGTGCTACCGGAATTCTCTACCCTAGGTGGCGTCCTTTGCTAGACGGACCTCTATGGGGAGCTTTCGGTCCTATGGGCATGGACGGCTCAGTGACACCTAAATCTGAGATGGCTAGCAAAGTTGCCAAATGGGCTAATGCAAACCCGGAACTGTGGAAATCACGACCGGTAAAAGGAGAAATAGGCATTGTGTGGATTCCCGAGTCGTCTATTTTCAACTATGTACAACAGGGTAATACTGACTATTATACTCAGTCCGCCCGGGGCGTTTATCAGGCTTTTTTTGATTCAAACATTCAGCCCGACTTCGTGCACATCGACAACCTAAATGAGTACCCGGTTGTTTACCTGCCTTACCCGGTGATGCTGAAGCAAGAGACAGCCACCAAACTAATCGAGTATGTGGAGAAGGGTGGGCGATTAATATGTGAGGGACTGCCAGCTTATTTTGGCGACAGGGGACACGTGGGTGAAGTGCAACCAAATCTTGGCCTGAGTCGGCTTTTCGGAGCACGGGAGAAGTACGTCGAGTTCACTCCTGACCTTTTGGAAAACCTTACGCTCCAGGTTCGCGGATCAAAGATTAACGGGCGGTATTTTCTCCAGGAATATTTAACTGAAGGAGGCAAGGCTGTCGGAACTTTTGACAATGGCTCAACGGCGGCCGTGGAAAATGTATTCGGTAAGGGAAAAACGCTTTTGATAGGCAGTTTCCCGGGTGCAGGATACTTCCTGCATCATTCACCAGATTCGAGGAAATTTTTTGCGGGACTGCTTGAGTGGGGGAACATTGCTCAGCGCGTAAGCTCAAGCGATCCAAACGTTAAAGTACGGTTGCACGAAGGGGCTGGAGGGAAGTACCTGTGGGTGGTGAACCCAACCCGAACTTCCCGTGAAGTCACGATCGGGCTTACTGCTGGTGACGTAGGATCACGCCTGGGGAAGGACCTTTGGGCTGGAACCGCTGCAACATTAAATGGGAAAACAGTCAAGGTGACTGTGGGTGACAGGGATGTGGCTGTAATCCCCTTACAATGACAAGACAGTATTAATCATTTCAGTATTTAAATAAAGTTGTTCATTTCACAAACAAATTGGGTACAACCAATTTGTTTTGTGAAATCGAAACTCCTGGGTCATTAAAGACACTTTTGAGAGTTGAAGGTGCCATAGAAAAACAAGCATCCTCATCAATTGAAAGGAACCCTTGTGGGTGGGGCGATGCCGTTTAAGTAGGTAGCGACAAAGAATCATTCGGCGGTTCCCTGATAATTTGACATAAGAAGGAGTTGATATTCGTGTTTCATAAGTTAGCCAGAGATGAATTTTATTAAACCAGGCAGCTACTTTAGAAAAATTGAATGCTTCAATGTATTTTTTAAAAAGCTGCGATGAAAAGATACAGTAGAAGGGAGTGACACAACCGGAGCGAGATTGAAAATTGTGCGTTGGTTTCCTAAAAACCTCATCCGGATAAGTTGGCAAAGTAGAATCACATAAACTGTCAATTAACCTATAAAAAATGCCATGGAAAAAAAGAGCATTAAATTATTCATTTTATCACTCCTGATTGTTTTTGCTGCAGGTGTACAGGAAGGCTTTGCCCAACAAAAAAGGAAGTTTGGCGATCCGCTCGATAACCTTCCGAAGAATATTGAACAACTGACCTATTTCGGCGAACGAGCAGATATTTCACCTGATAATAAAAGCATCGCTTTTATGACCAAAAATTTCGGGGATGCAATGGTGATTGATCTGCAAAGCCGTATTATAAAATGTCTGACCTGCAATATTCCGGCTGCAGCATTTCTGAGGGTGATGCATTTACCAAACGGTGATTTTATTTTGATGGGGCCAGATCATTTTGAGGACGTTAAAATAAGTCGACTAAGGGACAGCGAATTATGGTACCTTAAGAATGAGCAGGGTGCTAAACCCATAAAAATGGGGCAGAAAGTGAGCGAGGGTTTTGCGCTTTCAAAAAAGAATATGAAAATAGTATATACTGAGATCAAGCAGAATGTTACGGGTAGTGTATTAAGAGAGCTGATACTTGCTGACGTAGATATTTCTGGAAGTGTACCGAAACTTATAAACAAAAAGGCAGTATATGAAAGTTCAGAACAGGGTTGTATAATAGAAGCCCAGGATTTCTACAATGATGATAAAGGGCTGATCTTCTTTTGCTATGTCACTAACGGAATTACGGCAACTATGGGGCTTGATCTCAGGTCAGGAAAAGTGAGCAATCTAACGAATGATCCCAAATTACATACTGAGCCTGAAGGTGTTTTTCCTGACGGAAAATTTATAGCAGTCGAGTCAGACCGCCATGTTGAGTGGATGGGGGGGGTGCCCGGATCGGCCAATATTGATATATGGAAATTTAAGCTTGACGGAACAGGAGCAAAAGAAATGGTTCGCCTTACTAATTTTAATGATTATGAAGGAAGCAAGGCCGCTAATCCCGTGGTTTCTGCTAATGGTAAATTTATGGCCTTTCAGTCAGCTAAATCAAATGACCCCCCGCCAGGTATAGGGTACGGAATCCTGATTTATTGGTTTGACAAATAAACCTAAATCTTTTACGTAGAAACTATCTGAAACTTTAAAAGCATTTACATTGAAAGTTGAAGTTGGATGCTGCAATACAGGGAATACGTATTGTGGCGCACTGATGAAGCCATGCCCTTACTGAAGCGGGTGTCGAAAAACATATAGGGGAGTCATGCGGCGGCGAAAAACGACTGCGGTATACAGAAAACTAAGACTTTAGTACTTACTTATATGAGTGTCTGGTAAGCTGTTTTTAATCCATCTGGCGAGTAGACTGACTATTTAAACAAAACAAAACTATTAACTGGACTGAAGTAATAGTTTAGTTTAATAATATTGCCCCATCCGGGCCGGTGGCTGTAGTGCCGATACTGTTGATTTTCTGGCCTTGATCATCTAAAAAATGAAGGGCTATAAGGCCGGTTTAGTAGCCGTGGCTATTGCCATTCTTGTTTATGGCATGCCCGTTCAACTTGCACTTTTATCTACTGCTAACGGGCTTTATATCGATTATTCCGCATTGGTTGGATAGTAATAACACCAGTTTTTTTGTTTAATATAAGCGTTGAAACAGGGCAGTTTGAGATCATCAAACACTTCATGACTTCCATTACAACCGATAGAAGGTTGCAGGCTCTATTGATAGCGTTTTCTTTTGGTTCTTTTTTAGAAGTACCGCCGGGTTTGAGGCTCCGGTGGCGATAACTGCAGCAATACTTGTCGGCTTAGGGTTTAATCCTCTATATGCTGCCGGAATCTGTCTCATTGCCATTTTTGAACTGCTGATGATGCAAACTTTCCTAGCTTAACTCTTCATGATGCACAGGCACGAAACCGTCAAATTTGTTCTTCACATAAAACCTTGCGCTACTATACTCGTAATCCTCCCAATGTTCGACTAATTTCCATTTTCCACGTACACAATTAAGATCGATGTAATTTATTTTTAGTAAAAGAAATTTTCGGTGATTAATCGGTTTTGCATCAAAAAAGCGCTTCGAATACTTTATGCTTCTGGTTCCTTGCAACATCTCTTTCAGTCAATCCTTCTTTTAATTGTAAAAGTATTTTGGTTAGCCCCTTTTCCTGTAATCGCTTAATTAATTCATATGCCATAAACCTCTTTCCATTACCTACTGTTTTATTTAAATCATAATCCTCATTTGGAAAAAACAATATGCAATGAACATGATTT
>JAQBNO010000172.1 GCA_028288485.1 Segetibacter sp. | reverse complement strand
AAAAAAAGTTCAAAGAGGTTGTGGCGTACAAGGGAGTGACACAACCGGAGACCCACAACGAACTTTTGCTGGCGACACAATAATACCTGCGCTTTCATTTCTAAGAAGACTATAAATACCATTTAATGTGTATTAAACCAAATCTTTAAACAGGCTTCGGAACCCCGTTAATTCTTCTTTTAATTCTGTATTTTCGACAATAATCCCAATAGAACTTACAATTTCGCGTTAGATTAGATAAAGACTTATTATTTGAAAAGGCGGTAAACCTCCCTTGAAAAATAACAGCAATAATATTTTTATGAACAAATGGTTACTGGCGACTTTTATTTTTATTTCCGCAAATGTATTTGGCCAGCCATATAACAACGAATGGATCGATTTCAATAAGACCTATTATAAATTTAAAGTAGGCTCTACCGGTTTATACAGGATAAACGGAAGCGAATTAGCTGCAACCGGGTTAGGTAATGAAACGGCTGAAAACTTCCAGTTGTGGAGAAATGGAAAACAGGTGCCATTGTACACAAGTGCTGCTAACGGGCCACTTTCGTCAGGATATATCGAATTTTGGGGCGAAAGAAATGACGGAGTTACAGACAGAAATTTATATAGGATCGCGGCTAATCATTTATCTGACAGGGAAAGCCTTTTAACAGATACTGCGGCTTTCTTTTTAACCGTTAACCCGGCAGGAAATAATCTGCGCTTTTCAACTGTACCAAATAATGTAACTGGTAATACTTTACCTGCCGAACCTTATTTTATATATTCTATTAGTAAATACTTTAAAGACAGGATACACAGGGGTCTCGCACTCGTAGCCGGAACGGAATATGTGTATTCCAGCAGTTATGATGTTGGGGAAATGTGGTCAACCGGAGATATTTCGCCTTCGACACCTGTTACTGTTAATTTCGCAGATTTATATGTTGCTGCAAACGGCCCCGCAGCGTTTTTCCGGTCGGCGGTTGCAGGAACTTCGCCGAACGGAAACTCTTCGAATAACAGGAGGTACCGGGTAGAACTGAACAATAGTTCGGTTATTGATACTATCATTAACCAGTTCGATGCCAGGGTTAATTATAACCCTTCCATTCCTTTGTCGGTAATTGCATCGAATACTGCATCATTTAAGATCACAAACCGAAGTATTACGCCCGCTAATCCTAACGACAGGATTGTTTGTAGTTTCTTAGAGTTAAATTACCCTCGCCAGTTCAATTTCGGAAACCAGTCGACTTTTGCTTTCTCCCTTTCTGCTTCTGCTTCATCAAGGTATCTTGAAATTACCAATTTCAATTCTGCCGGATCGGTTCCGGTTTTATATGATCTCACCAATCTTCGCCGTTATGTGGCCGAGGTATCAACTACCGGTGTAATTCGGTTTGTTGTACAGCCTTCGTCCGGCAATGCAAACCTTGTTTTGGTTTCACAAAACGCCTCCCTTCCAAAGGCGGTTACGGGTATGCAAAGAAGAAATTTTGTCGATTATCGTTCTGCTGCAAACCAGGGAGACTTTATGATCATTAGCCATCCTTCCCTACGCGTAGGTTATGCCGGTGCTGACCAGGTGGAACAATACAGGATTTACCGCAGTTCCGTAGCCGGTGGAAGTTTCAATGCTAAAGTTTATGATATTAACCAGTTGACAGATGAGTTTGGGTTTGGGATTAAAAACAATCCCTTAAGTGTCAAAAACTTTTTGCGTTTTGCACGGAACACATTTTCCACCGCTCCAAGATTTGCTTTTTTAGTCGGCAAAGGATTAACCTATGCCGATTACAGGGAAAATGAGAGCAATCCGCAAGCCGATCGTTTGAATTTAATACCAACATTTGGCTATCCCGCATCAGATATTTTACTTGCCTCCAATAACCATGACCCGGTTATGAATACCCTCATCAGCCGTTTATCCATTATAAGTCCACAGGAACTGGCGGAATATTTAGATAAGGTAAAGCAATATGAACAGGCGCAATCAGGTAGCTCCCAATCCATAGATGATAAAGCCTGGATGAAAAACATTGTTCATGTTGTTGGTGCCAACGATATCGGTCTCGACGCAAGCCTGACTTCTTATATGAGAAGTTATGAAAGAATAATTGAAGATACCTTGTTTGGTGCCGACGTTGTTAATTTCAATAAGACCTCTACTGGGCCCGTTACGCCTATTGTAAACAGTGTTATGAGCGACATGTTTCAAAAGGGTATAAGCATGCTCACCTATTTCGGCCACTCTTCGGCTTCTTCTTTAGATTACAACCTCGACGATCCCGCGGCCTATAATAATACCGGAAAATATCCTATGTTTCTTGTAAGCGGCTGTAATGCCGGAAACCTTTATTCTTTTGATACGGCCCGGTTATCTGTTTTAGGCACTTTATCTGAAAAATACGTGCTCGCAAAAAATAAGGGGGCAATAGGATTTATTGCCAGTACTCACTTTGGAATTGATACTTATTTAGACTATTACAACCGCAATTTATACAGATCGATCTCGGTTACAGGCTATGGTAAAAGCATCGCCTATAATATAAGCGAGGCGACAAATTCAATGATCTCTTATTACGGGGTCGATAACTTTGGTGGGCGATTGCATGCAGAGGAAACAGTGTTGCATGGAGATCCTGCAATTAAGATGAACAGCTTTCCCCAGCCTGATTTTGTAGTGGAAGAACCACAGATAAGAATAGTGCCAAATATTGTGTCGGTGGCTGATGTAAAGTTTTTAGTAAAAGCACAGTTCTTTAACATAGGCAAGGCAACAGGAGACTCAGTAACTATACTGCTAAAACAAAGATCTGCTGATGGGAATGAAAGCGTGATCTTTAATAAAAAAATTAAGTCGGTTCGTTATACCGACTCGATTTCAATAGAAGTGCCGATTGTTGCCTTAAGAGATAAGGGTGAAAACAGGATCATCGCTACTATTGATACTGATAATACCTATGCAGAAATCAGTGAATCGAATAATACGGCGTCCAAAACCTTTACCATATTCGAGGATGAACTAACACCTGTTTATCCTTTCAATTTTTCTATTGTAAACCGTACCAACATTAAGCTTGCTGCAAGCACTGCTAATCCTTTAGTTCCAACCCGGCAGTATTTGATGGAACTGGATACAACAGAAAAATTCAATTCGCCAGTTAAAGTAACCCGTACAGCAAGTTCTGCAGGTGGCTTAATAGAATTTGAGCCGCGAATTACTTTTACCGACAGCACCGTTTATTATTGGAGAGTAGCTCCCTCCACAACCGGCGCTGTCCGCTGGAATACAGCTTCCTTTGTTTATATTAACGGCACCAACACCGGCTACAACCAGTCTCATTTTAACCAGCACGAAAAGTCTGCAACAAAAGATATTTATATTGACAGTGTTTCACGCAATTGGAAATTTTCTGCAAAGCCAAACCAGCTTACTACTGTAAACTCAATATATCAAACCAGCGGTACAGAAGATAATCAATTTAGCGTAGCTATCAACGGCATTATAAATATTGCCAGTGCATGTGTAGGGCATTCTATTATTTTTAATGTTTTTGACCCTATCACTTTAAAGCCGCTTTATAACCAGGCCGCACCTTCAACAAGCGGTTTAGGTTTGTATGGTGGTTTTATGAATAGTGGTACTTCCTGTAAACAAACCACGGTGTTTAATTTTGAGTATTCCTATATGGATACGACAGGCCGAAGAAGAATGAGGGATTTTATGAACTGGATTCCTGCAGGTTACTATGTTACTACCAGGCTAATTTTAGATGCCCCCTACGATGAAAATCCATTTGTCGGCGAATGGAAAAATGATGCGTTGGTATATGGTGCCGGCAATACACTGTACGATAAGCTGAAAGCAGCCGGGTTTACTGACCTTGATTCTTATACTTATCCACGCACGTGGGCTTTCGTTTACAGGAAGAACAATGCTTCCTTTCAACCGGTTTCAAAGCTTAGTGATGGTTTGTTTGACAGGATAACGATAAATTCCACTATTGATCTGCCTTCCACTGTTGGTTATATTACTTCGCCTAAATTCGGTCCGGCTAAGGCGTGGAAGCAGGTGAAGTGGAGAGGCTCGAGTATTGAAGCTGCACCAAAAGATGTTTATGGAGTACATATTATAGGTATAACCTCCACAGGTCGCGAAGATACTTTGTACAGGTTGCAACCTAATCAACAGGATTTTGATATAAGTAGTGTGAGCGCTTCGCAATATCCCTATCTACGTTTGTACATGAAGAACCAGGATTTCGATTCATCTGCGCTCACCCCGTACCAGTTACGTTACTGGAGGCTGTTCTATGATCCTGTTCCTGAGGGCGCTATTGCTCCCAACCTGTCTTTCCGTATGAAGGATACTTTAGAACTTGGTGAAAATCTTGATTTCTCTGTTGCCTTTAAAAACATCGCCGATGCGGCATTCACCGACAGCATCAAAGTAAATGTCGTTACTTTCGACAAGAATAATGTTTCTGCCACCATTCCTGCAACGAAGACCAAAATATTGCAGCCGGGCGATACGACCAATATCAGTTACTCGATAGATACAAAAGCCCTGGAAGGTATCAATACTTTATTTATAGACATTAACCCTGAAAATGGCCAGCCCGAGCAGCACCACTTCAATAACTTCCTTTATAAGAATTTCTATGTGAAGGCAGATACATACAATCCTTTAATGGATGTTACTTTCGACGGTGTGCATATTTTAAATGGCGATATCGTTTCAGCAAAACCGAAAATCGTTGTTAAGCTAAAAGATGAGGCAAAGTTCCTTGCTTTAGACGATACTTCGCTTGCCACAGTTTTCGTTCGTTATCCCCGAAATAACAACTCGTTGGTTCGCTATGCCTTTGGTACCGATACGCTTAAATTTATTCCTGCCGATCTGGCTTCCGGTAAAAACGAAGCTACTATCGAATTCACTCCTTCTTTCCTGCAGGATAGTGATGGCGACTTTTACGAACTCATCGTGAGGGCAAAAGACAAGAGTGGCAACACAGCAGGAACGACGGAATACCGGGTACGCTTCCAGGTGTACAACAAACCAATGATCTCTAACATGTTCAACTATCCTAATCCGTTTACCACTTCTACTGCATTCGTATTTACGGTAACGGGGAGCGATGTTCCTCAAAATCTCCGCATCCAGATTATGACGATAACGGGTAAAATTGTAAAGGAAATAACCAAAATGGAATTAGGGCCGCTTCATATTGGCCGCAACATTACCGAATACAAATGGGACGGAACCGACCAGTACGGCCAGAAACTGGGCAATGGCATTTATCTGTACCGCGTTATAACAAACCAGAACGGTAAATCGCTTGAAAAGTTTAATACGATCGATACAAATGGCGACAAAGTAAACACCGACAAGTATTTTAATAAAGGGTATGGAAAAATGTACTTGATGCGGTAAGGTTCTAAATAATTGAGTCGGCCTCAGCATGGATAAGCAGTTATCGTCTCCCCGCTTTTTTGTTAACGAACATTCTTATGCACCAGGCAGTAGCGCTACCAGGTTGCTCCTGTTGCGTCGCACTCTTGTACATTGTTATCACTAATCAACCAAAGAGGTTGCTGGAAGTAATCTCTTCGATTTAAGGTACTTTTGCAACTTGAAGTCATATTCTTTAAACATAAGTTGCATGAATGAAGTAGGTGTAGGAACGCGTGTTTTAAATTTCCTGGTAGATACAATCCTCATATTTATACTATCCTTTATCTTTTACAAATGGTGGACTTTTTATGTAAAGTTCTGGAACTATAAATACTTCCCTTTTTACATGTTTTTCCATGCAACTATTTTTGTCTACTACACCATATTCGAGACGATTTTTAACCGTACACCCGGTAAGTGGTTATCTCTTTCAAAAGTAAGAAATGCGGCTGGAGGACGGGCAGCATGGTACCAGGTAGTGGTTCGATCCTTAATCCGGGTTACACTTATTTATCCTTTCTTTATTCCAATTTTAGGCAGGCCTTTGCACGATGCGCTTAGTAAAACAAGGGTGGTAGAAGCGTAGTGCTAAAATTTTCGCCTTCCACTTCTAATTGATATAATTAGGTACTTCATGCACAGATACAGCTACCTTTTTTCAACCCCGGAATTTTTAAATCAGTTGTAGCATTAATGCAATAGACTTCGTCTCTTGACTTTAATAATGCCCCTCACATTTTGTGATTTCAATATTATCATGAGCAACTCTGTAAATAAGGCGATCTTTTCGCGTTATTCTTCTGCTCCAATATCCGGAATAGTCTCCTTTTAAAGGTTCTGGCCTTCCAGGTCCTTCGAACGGGGTATCACGCAGTAATAATTGTATTTTTTAAACAACTTCAAAATCTTGCTGCATCCATTGATTGTAATCTCTCAATGCGTCTGGAGTAAAAGTTGTTTTCCTCATGGCTTATGTTGACTTGATACTCTGCAGTTCTTCCATTGTAAAGGAGATAAGTTTTTCAAATCTTTTTTTAGCGGCTAAGTATATCAGGATAAGTCGGGTTATTAGTAACAGAAATAGTGACCTCTGCATCTTCATTAGCCCCAAGCACCGCTTTAATCCTTTTTAATACACACTTCCTGGTCTTCATATTTACGCACCGTTTTTATCAAGATAAAACAAGCTGGTTACTTGTATAAATTCCGATCATAATATAACTGTTACATACATATTCTTAACCCGGATTTCCAATTCTTCCGTATTTTATTTTAAAAGGTATAATAGTTGATGTTCAGAATGGTACAAATGTTCCTGCTGTTGTTTTGTCAAATGAAAAAATGCTATTTTCACACCCTTGATGAAGTGTAAGCAGGTTAGTAATTCAAATTAATTGTTGAAGACCTGCATCTTTTTGTGCAGCTGCCCATCAAATAAAGGATTATACATGAAAGCAATTATTCCTGTAGCTGGAGCCGGGGCTAAATTAAGACCGCATACCTATACACAGCCCAAGGCTTTAATACCAATTGCCGGAAAAACAATATTAAGTTTTATTGTAGACCAGTTACACGAAGGCGGTATAAAGGAATTTATATTTATCGTTGGTTACCTGGGTGAAAAGATCGAGGATTATGTGAAGTTTGCTTTTCCACACCTTACCTGCCATTTTGTGCAGCAAGCTGAACGGTGGGGAACAGGCCATGCAATTGAACTAACAAAGAACCTGGTTGGCAACGATGAGGTTTTTGTAGCACTTGGCGATACTATTTGCGAGTACGATGTAAAGGAGGTGCTTAACAGCCCTTATAGTATGCTCGGCGTTAAAAAAGTTGAAGATCCACGGCAATTCGGAATTGCGGAGATTGATGGAAACGGTTTTATCGAGCATGTTGTTGAGAAACCGGCTATTCCCAAAAGTAACATGGCCCTTGTTGGCCTATACAAGATAAAGGAAACAGAGTTTATGTACGGTTGCCTCCACCACCTGTTCACAGAAAATATTAAGACGAACGGAGAATACAGCTTGACAGATGCGCTGGATTATATGATTCAGCGGGGCGCCAGTTTCAAGGCTTTTAAAGTGAAGAACTGGTTCGATTGTGGCAAGAAAGAAACTCTGTTGGAGAGCAATGCCACTTTGCTTAAAAAGTCGGGCGGAAATGTAAAAGTTAATCACGAGTATAAGGGAACCATCATTATTCCCCCGGTGAGTATAGCGCCTAACTGCACCATTAAAGATTCTATTATAGGCCCGCACGTGGCAATAGGTGCAAATACAATCATCAATCAGTCAATCGTGCGCGAAAGTATCATTGGTTCTTACACCAATCTTTTTGAGGTTGTTCTCGATAACTCCCTGATCGGCAGCGATGCCTCTGTAAAAGGATTGAGTCGAAGTTTGAATATTGGAGATAATACCGAGATTGAGTTCGGGTAGATTGTTTGGTTGTGAGAGATATATCTTCCTTCAACATCGTTGTGTCACTCACTTGTACTTCGAGGGATTTCTATTCGGCGTTTTCCTGTCTATCTAATTCTTTCCACGCCCACGGCCTGTACGATTGGTGAAATAGCCCAACAACACTTGCCTTATTCCCAGTCATTTTATAAACGAATATAAATGGAAACTTTCCTAAAATTATTCTTCTTAAGTTTTTATTGTTGGTAACAATGCCGTGGAGAATCAGCTACTTTTTATAGTGCAGTAGAAAATTCTACTTCAAACTTCACAGTCGATATTGAATCATAATACTTGAAAGCACCAGCAAAATCATCTAATACTCTTATTACAAGAATTACTAGGTAATTCATTAATTTTTATTTCCATTTTTTTTGAATTCTGCTATAGAAACCAATTCGCTTTTACCGGATTCCAGATCACTTATTCTTTTATTAATTTCTTTCCACTGCTCTGCGGTTAGTTCATCTTCATTTAATCATTGTTTTCAACATCAAGATCTTTTAGTGCATAGTAAAGTTTTACCTTTTCTTCAACCGGAAGTTTTAAAGCTTGTTCTATAAGTGTCTCCATTATTTTTTTATTTTAAAGTTAGCAGTTTATATTGAGAGCAAAAGTCCTGCAATGAACGATTTCTCCAACCGAATTACCCGCCTTTTTCAGATTGAATACCCAATTATCCAGGCCGGTATGGTTTGGGCCAGCGGCTGGAAATTGGCAAGTGCAGTAAGCAATGCCGGAGGTTTAGGATTGATAGGGTCGGGAAGCATGTACCCCAATATTTTGCGTGAACATATTACTAAATGCAGGCAGGCGACCAACAAGCCTTTCGGTGTAAATGTTCCGCTTATTTATCCTGATCTTGAACAGCATATTCAAATAATTTTGGAAGAAAAGGTTCCCATTGTTTTTACAAGTGCCGGCAACCCGGGGTTGTGGACAACGAGACTAAAAGATAATGGAATAATTGTAGTTCATGTGGTCAGTAGCAGCCTTTTTGCAAAGAAAGCAGAAGCCGCCGGATGTAATGCTGTAGTAGCAGAAGGTTTTGAGGCAGGCGGCCATAACGGGAGGGAAGAAACGACGTCAATGGTGTTAATTCCTGCAGTGAAAAATGCGGTTTCAATACCCGTGATAGCTGCAGGCGGTATTGCAACCGGCAGGCAAATGCTTGCGTCAATGGTATTAGGGGCAGAAGGTGTGCAAATAGGAAGCCGTTTTGTTTGTACCCCGGAAGCTTCATCTCACCTTAACTTTAAAAAGGCAATCATTAGTGCAGGTGAAGGGGCAACAATACTCGGCTTGAAGCAGGTGATGCCGGTGCGGTTATTAAGAAACAGGTTTTACCAAGAAGTAAAAGCGGCTGAAGACCGTGGAGCAACCAAAGAAGAATTATTGCATATCCTCGGCAGGGGTCGCGCCAAAAAAGGGATGTTCGAAGGAGAGCTTGAAGAAGGTGAACTTGAAATAGGACAGGTAAGTTCGTTGATAAACTCAATTAAACCGGCAGCAGAAGTAGTAGATGAAATATGGCAGGATTTTGGTTTAGCTTTGTCGCACCCCTTAATTTAAATACCGATGAAATGTAAAAAATTATTGCTTTTATGTGTAGCAGCTTTTTTGTTTTTCAACGGCTTCTCACAGCAAAAAAAACCAGCAATAATTAGCGGCATGGTAAAAGATGCGCGTACAAAGTCTCCCTTAAACGAAGCCGTTATTACCTTAAGCTCAAATTCTTTCCAGGGCCAGAAGTTCGCACTTACCGACTCCACCGGAATGTATCGCGTAAATAACTTAACCCCCGGTAACTATTCAATCATGTTTGAAATGGAGGGGTATGAAAAATCAGTACACGACAGCATTGCTGTGCAGGAAGGTATGTCGCTGGGAGTAAGCCTGGAAATGGTAAAAGAGCGTAAGAAAACTAAAGACCTTAAATTTAAAAAAGATAGCAGCGCCTTCCAAATAAAGACGGCGTCGAAACAGTAACAGTTGCGCGATAGGAGTTACAAGTTACATGTTACAAGTTTTAGGTACAAAACAAAGAAAACTTATACCTGCAACCCTTGTAACCGGTAATTTTCAACCGGTTGCAAGGGTTGCCTCACGCCTTCCTAAACGCCCACTTCCACATTTCTTTCCAGGTAGCTTTTTTACCGTACATTAAAATACCGGTCCTGTATATTTTTGCGCTGATCCATGTTGTCAACAGGAAACCACCAACCAGCAATGCCATGCTCAAGAATAATTGCCAGTAAGGAACAGTTCCCGGTACTCCAAAGGGAATTCGTGCCATCATCACTATAGGAGAGAAGAAAGGAATCATACTTGCCCACACAGCAAGGCTCCCGCTGGGATTCGTAATTGCGCTTACCATTATCATTATCGATACTATAATGGGCATAGTAATAGGCATCGAAAGACTTTGGGCATCATTTGCATCTTCATTTACAGTACTTCCAACTGCAGCAAATAACGACGCATAAAACAGGTAGCCGAATAAGAAGTAAAAAAGGAAACAGCCTATTATTAAAACCCAGTTTGCTTCCCCTAAGGTATTTTTAATTTCATTGAATTCAGTAGCAGCACTTGAAGCAGCTTTCACGTTTCCTCCGGCTCCCGGCATCTGCTGGCTCGATTCCTGCGCTTGCTGCAAGGTTTCTTTTGGCAGGAACGCTGTTGCTCCGGCTGTTAATCCTGCGATCAATATGATCCACATTAAGAATTGCGTTAAGCCTACTGCACCTATACCTACAATTTTACCGATCATTAACTGGAACGGCTTTACCGATGAAATCACTACTTCAGCGATCCGGTTTGTTTTTTCTTCCGTTACTCCACGCATCACCATGTTGCCGTAGATCAACAGGGTAATGTAAATAAGAAACCCGCTTCCGTAACCAATTCCGTAAGCAAGGCCGCTATTACCTTTTTTAACCTGCGTACCCTCATGGTAGGTTTGTTGAATTTCGGCATTCCCTGCTTTTTTGCGCTCTGCTTCCAGTTCTTTGATGTCGATGCGGTATTTTGATTTCAGTAAATTGTTCTCAAGCGTTTCATTTATTTTGTCTTCAAGGTTACCCTCGGCTATTATTCCTAATTGTTTTTTTGAAATAAGCTTGTAAGTATTGTTGCCGGAGTCGGCTGTATATAAAATGGCAGAATATCCTTTTGCCGAATAGTTATTACTGTCAACTCCCGGCGGAAATTCAAAACTGATCGTTTTTGTATTTTCAAGATTTCCCTTAAATAAGCCACCGGGATCGACTACGGCAATTTTTTCGTGATCCAGGTTTTTTACTGATATTATTGTAACCGCTGTTATTAACCCTGCAAACAGCAAAGGGGTAAGAATAGTAGAAAGAATAAAGGTTTTGTTTTTTACCCTTGTCAGGTATTCTCTTTGTATAATTAAGAGTATTTTATTCATGAAGTAGGAGAATTAAAGTAATCTGCGTGAAAAGTTAAACGGTTACCTGTTGAAACTGGCGTGTTGCCTTTGTGCCTTCAACCAATCTTATAAACACTTCATTCAGTGACGGAAGAATTTCGTTAAATGCTTCAATAGAAGCATTCTCATTAATAAAATATTGCAATACTTCGTTGCTCGAACTGCCTTCGTTTATTTTAACGGTCAACTTGTTATCTACCTGCTTCACCAGTTCAAACGAAGGGTTGTTTATAATAGCCGGGGCATTGGCAAGTGTAATGCGGAACAAGTTTTCTTTAAACTGTTGTTTTATGTCTGGTACCGTACCGTCGAGTATTTTTTTGCCCTGGTTTACCAAAACGATATGATCGCAGATCTCTTCAACCTGCTCCATACGGTGTGTGCTAAAAATTATTGTGCTTCCTTTTTTTGCCAGTTCAAAAATTTCATCTTTGATCAGGTTTGCATTTACAGGGTCAAGACCGCTAAATGGTTCGTCGAGAATAACGAGTTTTGGTTCATGCAATACGGTTGTAACAAACTGCAGTTTCTGGCTCATTCCCTTACTCAGGTCTTCGACTTTTTTATTCCACCAGCTTTCCATACCAAGCTTCATGAACCAATATTTGATTTTCTCCATGGCATCATGCTTACTTAAGCCTTTCAGCCGCGCAAGATATAAAGCCTGTTCGCCAATTTTCATCTTTTTATACAGTCCTCGTTCTTCCGGCATATAACCAATAAAGAGCGTATCGTTAAGTGGATCAAATTTTTTGTTATTGAAAATGATATCGCCCGAATCAGGATAAAAAATACCTGTGATCATTCTCAGTAACGTTGTTTTACCGGCTCCGTTGGGGCCGAGCAAACCAAAAATACTTCCCTGTGCTATTGAAAAACTTATGTCATCTACCGCTTTTTGGGTAGCATAATATTTTTTAAGGTTCCGAAGTTCGAGCAGTTCCATAAAAAGATTTGAGATTAGTCAAATGTAAGGTTAAGCGAAAATCAGTTTAATATTTTGGATAAATATAAATGTTCCTGCAAAAGTTATAGATAATTTCTGCTTTTCTGTTTTTTCGTAAGTGATGCCTTCAACTCAATGAGATTTTGCGTTGATTTTTCGGGTTCCGGCAGTAGGTTTTTATAGCAACATCCTTGCCCGTGCGTATGGTTGGCGGGGGAACGTTGCACAATTCTGCATTTGTTTTATTTAAATGGCTTTTTATTTTTTTTGTGCAAGGTGAACCACTGAGACATAAAGGACTCGAAATTTCACCAAGCGTTTGTGCAACTCGTGTTCTCCCTGTCTTTGTGGTTCTTTTGCTGCATATCTTCTGCGGTACAAGAGTGCCACCCGTCGACCAGCTGAGGGTAAACAGCCACGCCGAATATTGCGTTACAGTACAAGCGAGCGTGGCAACGGCTGTTGAAAAATGAGGAGACGCTGGCTACCAAAAATGTTTTTATAAAAAATAATAGCGGATGATTTTTATTACAGGTTTTCCAGCAAGTTCACCACACCTTCTCTTTTTAGTATCAGGTATCCCAACCGGTCGTTACTGATTCCTTCTTTTAGCTGGTAACTAAAAATTAACTGGCCGTCTTCGATGCGCGTTTCGAAATAATTGAACTTGATGTTTGGATATTGGCGTAGCCCTTCACCTATTTCATATAAGTGAGTGGAGAGAATAAACAAAGTATTTTTCATTTTACGTAGCCCTTCAATCACTGTCGTACTGCATTTCATGGCATCCTGCACGTTGGTTCCTTTAAAAAGCTCATCTATTAAAATAAGCCAGTTTCTGCCATCGTTAATTTTTTCGATGGTTTTTTTTATACGCTGTACTTCATTGAAAAAATAACTTTCGCCGCGCGATATATTGTCTTCGACCTGTATGTTGCTCAGGAGACCATCGAACAAACTCAGTTGAAAACTTTCTGCAGGTACTCCCATACCCACATGCGCAAGGTAAACAGCTACGCCTACAGCCTTAATGAAGGTGCTTTTGCCGGCCATGTTGGCGCCGGTAAGAAACAGGAAATTTCCTTGCTGGTTCAAAGTAACATTATAGGCCACAGGGGTGTGAACAAGCAGGTGAAAAAGATTTTTTGTTTCTATGTAGGGCGAGTTTGTCTTTTTAAATTCGGGAAAACAAAAATCTGATTTGCGGCAAGCCATTGCCATACTATAATACGCATCGAGTTTACTGTACATTTCTACCAGTTCAAGCGCTTTTTCTTTAAACTCCCGGTGGAGGTAACGACCAAAAGTTAAGTTATCAATTATACTGAGCTTTTGGTTTTTGTCCCAGTGGCTCATCTTTTTTATTGCCGGTTTGTCGGTGAGCATTTTTATGCGGTCGAGCATTACCTGCAGAACCGGTGGATTTTTCTCGCCGGCAAATGCTTCGATTATCTGGCGCAGGCCTATTGTAAAATTGATGAAATGAGTAATTGAAAATTTTATCAGCGAGTAATCTGCGCCTTTGGTTATTTTATAGGTAAGGCCGTTTATTAAATTGGGCTGAGCGGGAATTTCGTCGATAGATGAATCGTAAAATTTACCAACAACCATTATAGTTCCATTGGTTATAATGGTGGGCCATTTGTTTTCGTTTCTAATGATCAGCTTTAAAGTTTCCTGGGTTTCCCGGATTTTTTCTAAATCTGTGTACGGGTGAGCAAGCAGGAAACGTAACCAGTCTTTACCGCCGGTTGTTGTTGTAAAATTAAGGTGGTGAAAAACAGACTGTTCTTCGTCATGATGAAAAATGGATAAATCGTTTACCGTGGTTTTGTCTGCTTGCATATGTATGTTTCGGGTTTGCCGTGGGTGTATTCTTGCTGCTATAGGAATCAAACGTGAAACGTCAAAGGTTAAAAGCAGGAAAATGTTGCGTTTGACTTTTCACGTTTGACGTTTCAGCGACTTATCTATCAAATTTTATTCTCATTCCTTTTATAGACTCATCCCACTCGCCATTTCCATAAACCAACGCGCCATTTACAAAAGTATGTGTTATGGTTGCCGGAAATTGAAAGCCTTCCAACGGGCTCCAGCCGCATTTATATAAGATGTTTTCTTTTTTTACGTCGGTATTTTCGGCGGTGTCTGCAATAACAAGATCGGCATAATATCCTTCTCTTATATATCCCCGTTTGTCTATCTTAAAACAATCGGCTACAGCATGGCTCATTTTTTCTGCTACTTTTTCGATGGTTAATTTACCTTGTTTTACATATTCGAGCATGAGTAAAAGCGAATGCTGAATAAGGGGCAATCCTGCGTGCGCCTTCTCGTATGGCTCATTTTTTTCGTGCCAGGTATGAGGTGCATGGTCAGTAGCAATAACATCGAGGCGATCGTCGAGTAACCCTTGCCATAACGCAGCTTTATTATGAGGAGCTTTGATTGCAGGATTGCATTTAATCAGGTTTCCTAAGCGGCTATAATCTTCAGCAGTAAAGTGTAAATGATGAACACAAACTTCTGCCGTAATTCTTTTTTCGCGTAATGGAAGCATGTTACTGAATAACTGCAGTTCTCTTTCCGTGCTGATATGCAAGATATGAAGCCTGGAGTCATACTTCTTCGCGAGTTGAACAGCTCTGAATGAAGATTCAAAACATGCTTCTTCATCTCTAATAATGGGATGATCTGAAGGTTGTAAAGTGCCTTTTTCGGTCTTCAGTCTTTCAAAATTTCTTTTAATTGTAGCTTCGTCTTCGCAATGTGTTGCTATTAAAAGCTCAACACCACCGAAGACTTTTTCAAGTACCAGGGGGTTATCAACCAGCAGGTTGCCTGTAGAGGAACCCATGAATACTTTTACTCCACAAACGTCCTTTTTTTTATCATTGGTTCTTAACACTTGCTCAATGTTATCATTCCCGGTTCCCATGTAAAATGAATAGTTTGCCAATGAAGTTGCTGCTGCAATTTCATATTTATCTTCCAGCAGTTTTTGCGTAAAAACAGGAGGAACGGTGTTTGGCATTTCCATAAAACTTGTAACGCCACCTGCTACTGCGGCCTTTGCTTCGGAGTAGATAGTGGCTTTATGGGTAAGACCGGGCTCCCTGAAATGTACCTGGTCGTCAATTACTCCCGGCAATAAAAATTTACCTTCCCCGTTTATTTCGGTAACCTTTTCGTTAACTGAAATGTTGCTACCTAATTTATAGATAATTCCATTTTTTATTAAAACATCAAATGCTAAAGTTTTACCTTCGTTAACAATTTGTATATCTTTTATTAAATAATTCATAACAGAAAATTATTTCAAAACCAATATTTCATGCAAATTATTAAATCCGTTCGCATACTTATTTTTTTCTTATTGCCAATAGCCGCATTTTCTCAAAGTTCTTATATACCGATCGGAACAAAAGATTACAAATTATTAGACAGGCTCGAGATTAAGACCGGTAACGAAAACCTTTTATACTCCGTTGTTAAGCCTTATAACCGCAGGCTGACAACCAAAGAAGTTGAATTAATTGATAGCTTACAGTTAGCAGGAGATTCTTCGTTTCACCTGACCGAGATTGACAAGTATAATATCGAAAGGTATTTAATGAATAATAGTGAATGGTCCAAACCACGCGAATCTTATAACAGTAAAAAAACAATATTCAACCAGTTTTATAAGACAAAAGGAAATTTTCTTGAAATAAAAGGGAAAGACTTTTTCCTGATTGTAAACCCAATGGGTCAATACCAGGTGATGAAAGAAAAAGGTAATTCGCAGAGCTTGTTTTATAATAGCCATGGTGTAACTGTTCGCGGATTAATTGCCCGTAAGATTGGATTTGATGTATCTATCACCGACAACCAGGAGAGGGATCCTTTATATGTTCAGCAATGGATTGCTTCGCATAACGCAGTTCCCGGTGCTCGTTTTTATAAAGGTTTCAAAGCACCCGGCGGTGTAGATTATTTTGATAACAGGGGATCCGTCAGCTTCAACGCTTCAAAATATATTGATCTTCAGCTGGGGTACGACAGGAATTTCATCGGCGATGGATACCGTAGTTTATTCTTAAGTGATTTTGCCGGCAATAACCTGTTTTTTAAGATTAATACCCGCATATGGAAATTTAATTACCAGAATTTGTTCATGGAGTTGATCCCGTACGGTCAAAGATCGGGAGGCAACCGCACATTATCGCGCAAATATTTCAGGAGTAATTACCTGAGTTTTAATGCGACCAAGTGGTTAAACCTGGGCTTTTTTGATGCCGTTACTTTCGGACGAAAAGACCATTTTGATTTCCAGTACCTGATACCGGTTTTGTTTTTACGACCTGCTGAAAGTGACATTGGAAGTGGAGACAATGCTACGCTAGGTATAAATGGAAAAATAAATATCAAAAAGAAGATACAGCTATATGGACAGATGGTGCTTGATGAGTTCCAGTTTCGCGAACTAATTAAAAGTACGGGGTTTTGGGCGAATAAATATGGCTACCAGATTGGGGTAAAGTATCCTGATGCATTTGGTATTCCTAACCTGGATTTACAAGTCGAAAGTAACCGTGTAAGGCCTTTCACCTATTCTCATTTTGACTCTGTTACAGAATATTCTCATTATAATCAGCCGCTTGCTCATCCGCTGGGTGCAAACTTCCAGGAATATATAAGTATATTAAAATACCAGCCTTTAAAGAAGTTGTACCTGCAAGCCAAGATGATCTATTATTACCAGGGACTCGATTCTGCCGGTACTAACTTTGGAAGTAATATTTTCCTGAACTATCACACACGCGGCAAGAATTATGGTTATTACGTTGGTGATGGTAATAAGGTTAAATCGATGAACGTGTCGTTGCTTGCATCTTATGAGATATTCGAGAACATGTTTATCGACGCGAACCTTCAGCATAGAACCTATAATATGGCAGTAGGCGGTAATCGTAATACCACCGTATTTTCATTCGGTATCAGAATGAATATGGCTCGCAGAGAATTCGATTTTTAAGTCAATTAATACTATGTAAGCCGGCTACCTTATGGTTGCCGGCTTTTTTGCTTTTTTGATAATGTATTTTTTTATTAATAAGATATTTTGTTGCCTGGCTTTTGTCCGGAAATGGGCTTTTGTTGCGTCGCAGTTCGTTCGTCAGTAGTAATTCTTGTGATCCTCAACCACGAGCGGTGTTGTTGTTTGCAGGGAGACATTTTAAAAACATGGTGACGAAACCCGAGTAAACATGCAGTCTCGATGATAAAAGATGCAAACAGTACAATTAGTACAAGTTAGTCACACTACCTGTCCCGTTAGCGGGAACGATGGTGATGGATGTTTATGTACTTGTAAACAAAAAGAAAAAAAGAATTTATAGGGATCTAATCTTCCAGAATTATGGAGAAAACAATCATCCGCGACTGTAGCTTATCTAAAACATTGCTGTATTTTAAGTTTGCATCGCGGCTATGAATGTTACTTAAACCATTGCTGATCTTAATTTCGGGCGAAAAGGTTACAAAACGGAAGAAAAAATTAAAGCCAATACCAGCTTCAATACCAAAATCGCTTTTGCTCAGCTTAACAAGATCTTCAGCATTGCGGGCTTGCGAGTTACTGGCAAGGTCCATATCGTATTTTACACCTGCCAACATAAAAGTGCGGAAGTTACCAATGCGGTCGCTGTTAAACTTCACCTGGAAAGGAAAACTTACAATAGTGGAAGGAAGCGTTTTTTTCTCAATAAAACTCTCGTCGCGTGTAGGATACTTTAAACTATAGGTAAAGTATTTGGCACCGCCGATAATGAGTTGAGGGTTTGCGCGTAAAGAAAACCGCGGCGACAATTGCAGCGTACCGACCAAACCCAAGGAAATTCCTCCGCTGCTTCCCGGCTCCACAGCCAATACACTGTCGTTTTGAAGAAAAGTAGGATGTTTGGAAGGATGGAGCGTGGAAGTATTATAACTGAGAGACATTCCAAAATAATAAGGAAGGTTATCGTGATTTGGCCGGTTCTCTTCTTTCCATTGAGGGAAGGCGCTAACTGCCGAAATGCAGCAAATCAAGAAAAAAACGATAGGTTTCCAAAATGAAAAAATGTAACCAGAAAGTCCCCTTAAATCAGTCATGAAACAATTTTATTATTCTTACAGGAATATAGGGTACAGTTCTGCGTATAGATTTTTCTTTTTGACGATTTAAGCAGCAATATAGTTGCGTTTTAGCAAGAGACCTAATTGGTGCTTTAAAAAAGTGTTAATAGTAATCGTCGAGATTTTAGTCAATTGTTTGATTGCAAGGTTTTAAAGTTAAAAGCAAAAGACCTTCGTTTAGTTTACTTCGCTGGCAGTCAATTCTTTACTGCCAGCGGCAGATAGAAAGATCGGTGAGTAGAAGGCAGCCTTTTTGCCGACTGCAGAGAACATCTTTTAATTTTTGAATAAAACCTTTTTATTACATGCAGGATGGTAAAAAGTTCGCTGGTGTTGCGCTGTTATTTTCGTTTTTGCTTTAATTCAAAACTGTTCTTCGAGCCTCACTGCTCTTGTATGCGCTGGTACGGTTTGTACTGCATTCGAAAGAAAGCAGTTGTAAGAAATAAGCATTAATTCATTAAAAAAGAGCGGAAGGATTGTATTTGAAAGAATAGCAGCATAAAGTTTTACAGTTTAAGTGAGTGAGATCACCAAAGGGGTTCGTGCCGACAACGATATTGATGGAGGTTTGCCTGCTCGTAAAAAAATAAAAGTTCTCGCCGGTTTACCTCTTATTGGTTATTTGACAGTGTTATTTGCTTCCGCAATAAATCGAGCAGATCCCCATAGTCAACACTTTACAATAAGTCGCTTTATAACCTGCTTTATTCAGTATCTCAATAAACTGTTGTCCCTCCGGGAACCGTTGTACCGAGTCGTTCAGGTATTGATAAGCATCTTTGTTTTTTGCGATTAATTTACCGAACCCTGGAGCAATTGTGTTCATATACAAATTGTATACGCCCTTAAAAAGTAATTGCTTGGGTCGCGAAAATTCGAGCACTACCAGTTTGCCCCCCGGTTTTAAAACGCGCAACATTTCGCCCAAACCTTTTTCGAGGTTCTGAAAATTTCTAACACCAAAAGCCACTGTAATGGCATCGAAAGAATTGTCCGCAAAATTTAAATCTTCGCTATCACCAATTTCTAATGAGATGGTATTTTTTAAACCAAGCTTTTCAATTTTCTTTTCACCGATAGCCAGCATTCCGTCAGAAATATCAATACCTGTTATTTTAGCCGGACGTAGCATTTTTTGAGTGAGAATAGCAACGTCGCCGGTACCTGTTGCGACATCTAAAACATATTGTGGCTGCAGTTCCTTTAGTTGTTTGATCGCCTTTTTACGCCAGCTGACATCGATACCTGCAGATAAGAACCTGTTTAAAAAATCGTATCGGAATGCAATTTTATCGAACATGTTAGCTACCTGCTGTTTTTTACTCAGGTCGCTTTCTTTAAAGGGAACAATGGTATCATGCGCATATTTGGCCATAGATGGCGAAGATACATTATTGGCTTTTGAAGGATTTGTGCCAACTTTATTTTAACAGATAAGAAAAACTTCCGCGGCCTATTTTCTACCACGCCAGATATTGAAGCCTTTTTTCAGAATGTCGAAAACTCCTCGGCTTTTAATAGTGTTTGTAAGCAGATTTTGATTTGACTGATCCTGGGGAACTAAAAAACCGTTGATCAGTTTTTTGCCTCCATTTAAAATTCCATTGGTTATTTTGCCCCTGAAGATCTTTGGTATCATCGAATTAGCCCCAGCTGCGGCCAGTTCTGCCGGAATCTCATACATCTTTAACCGAAGTTCACTTTCACGATCCTTAATCCTTCCTTTCACAATCGCCTGTTCACGCCGTAGGGCATCTACCGAAGTAATATGAGAGAGATCGTACCTGGTTTTATATTTCATTGTTGAAAAGTTTCTTTGTTATCAAACGAGAATTTTACAACGGTATCCGAAACTTTTTTACCAATAAATCTTTTATCCAGATATACCAGCAGCAGGATTAGGAGAATGTAGATTCCGGCTAAAATCGCGAAACCACCAGGATAACTATCAACGGCTTTCGATAAATAATAGCCGGCAATAAAACTGAGGATCATAAATAATATCAGGCTCAGAAAGCCAACTAGTACCGCTATAAATATGACTGCCGATGCCTTTGCAGCCTTCTCGGTTAATTGCAGTTTTATCAATAGTAACCTGTCTTCCACGTATTCCTGCAACAGCTCTTTGGTTTGTACAAAAAATCCTTCCTTTTCCATTGTAGATCAAATTGTTAATACACCATATCAAGAATTAAACCAGATAACCCGTATCGTATTTCCCTATTTCTTCTGGTATAATTTTTTTGTGATTCCTGTTTATCCGCTAACCGCTCTTTATATTACTACTAATGATAAAATTTGATGAAGATGAAAAAAAGGTTGTTGGAACTACAACCGAGGTGAAAGGTCTGGAACCGCAGAAATTAGACCATAAGATCAACCGGTATTTTTTTCTCGCCATCATTATCATTTTCGCCCTTCTTTTGTATTATAGTCTTTCCCAGTTTTTTACTGCATTTTTAGGCGCCGTGGTCTTTTATGTTCTTAGCCGTAAAAGAATGGATAAACTCATTAAAAGAGGTTGGAAGAAATCCAGGGCCGCAATTTTTATAATTATACTTTCCCTGATTATTATAATTGTTCCCGTGATAATTGTAGGCATCTTATTGTACCAAAAGGCAACCTATTACCACGCTAACCCCGACATGATCGTAAAGAATTTGCTTAAGGTAAGGGCACAAATTGAACACAATTACGGTTTCTCAATAATTTCCGAACAAAAAATTTATGATCTCAAAATTTATGTAAGCAGTTCAATTTCACAACTGCTCAACGAAAGTCTCAGCTTTTTCGGCAACCTTACCATTCTGTATTTCTTCCTGTATTTTATGTTGATCGCCATCAATCGTATGGAGGCAGCAATTGTATTTTTTCTTCCTTTTAAACGAAACAAAATCGAATTATTTGGAAAGGAATTGGTAGCGCAAACTTTTAGCAATGCAATAGGAGTTCCAACAATTGCGGTTGCACAGGGATTGATAGGCCTCGTTGCTTATTTAATTGCAGGCGTGCCCGAAGCTGGTTTCTGGGCTGTTATTACTGGTTTTGCGTCCATCATTCCTGTAATAGGAACTGCAATTGTTTGGATTCCGATTGCTGTTTATATGTTTGTTATTAACCACACCTGGCAGGGTGCGTTCATCATGGTTTGGGGTGTGCTCGTGTTAGGTATAACGGATAACGTAGTTCGGTTTGTACTGGCAAAAAAAATGGCAGATGTACATCCTATTATTACTGTCCTCGGAGTTATTATGGGGCTTAAATATTTTGGACTAACCGGACTTATTTTCGGTCCTGTCCTGATTTCATATTTTATTATTCTCCTAAAAATCTATTATTTGGAATACCAGGTCGGACTGCCAATAATAAAAAAGAAAAGAAATATGCCCATTCGTTTTAATTTGCCTTTTTTAGGAAAACAGGTAAAAAAGAAAAAGGTACCCCCGTATGTTCATCATTGAAGTAACTGACAGATCTGCCGCCAAAGACTTTATTAAGGTGAACGTGCTGATGAATAAACATAACCCGAAATACATTCAGCCGATCGATAACGAAGTGAACGATGTGTTTGACCCCACAAAGAACAAAGCATTTAAGTATGGTACCGCAAAAAGGTGGATCTTAAAGGACAGTGACGGGAACCTCATCGGCCGCATTGCAGCCTACGTGAGTACAAAATACATCAATAAAGGCGACACTTTTCCGGTTGGTTCCTGTGGTTTTTTTGATTGCATAAACGACCAGGCTGCTGCTAACCTTTTATTTGACACTGCAAAAATTTGGCTTGCTGAAAATAGCATGGAAGCAATGGATGGGCCTGTTAATTTTGGAGAAAGGGACAAGTGGTGGGGACTGATGGTGGAAGGTTTCGACGAAGAGCCATTGTACGGCATCTCATTTAATCCCAGCTATTACGAAAGCCTTTTCGAAAAATATGGTTTCCGGAATTTTTATAACCAGTATTATTATACACTTGCTGTTTACGGAACATTGAGCGACAAATACAAAGAGCGTCATGCAAAGTTTGCATCGAAGCCTGATTATTCTGCCCGCCACGTTGAGAAAGGAAACCTTCCAAAGTATGCTAAAGATTTTTCGACTATTTATAACCTGGCCTGGGCGCAACACAACGAGGGTAAAGAAATCAGTTACGAAGCAGCGCTGAAACTGTTTAACAAGATGAAGCCTGTCATGGATGAAAGCCTCGTTTGGTTTGCTTATTATAAAGGCGATCCTATTGGCATGTGGGTGAACATTCCTGATTTAAACCAGTATTTTAAATATTTCAATGGCAGGTTCGGCTTGTTGCAAAAACTATGGTTACTGTGGCTTCAAAAAACAAAGCACAGCCGTAAAATTAACGGTGTTGCTTTTGGCATCGTTCCAAAGTTCCAGGGTTTGGGAATCGATGCTTTTATGATTTATTCCGGCACCCTGCTAATTAGGAAAAAAGGACGTTACGACCTAATAGAAATGGGTTGGGCCGGGGATTGGAATCCCAGGATGGTGGGAATTTATAAAGCCCTGGGGGGTACACAAAGCAGGCGTATGGTAACTTACCGGTATGTTTTCGACAAAGATCGTCCGTTTGAACGCCACCCGGTAGTAGCTTAAAGGCCGGATTTTTTATTGCCAGCCTTAGTACACTTCTCGCCGGTTGTTGCGACGCTCCGTTTAACTGTATGAATGCTATTGTTGCTTGCTTTAAATTAAAATAATGGTTGATTCACCCCTTTTAACATTTATCGGGTTCGGTCGAAGTAAAATAACAGCCCGTAACCAGCGTGCTGGACGTAACGTATTAATCTTGCCCTAATAAATATAATTAATGCATATTTGCAACAGTGTTGTGAAAAATAGCATCTGTACTCTATATTTGCAACAATGTAACAAAAATCATGAGAAACGTTTACTCTTCAATCTTGTTTAGTGTTCTTGGTTTTTTAATTCCAATCCTGTCTTCTTCCCAAAACCTGAATGCGAAAGGAGTATTATCTGGGAAGGTTGCAGACGAAAAAGGCACCCCACTTGCAAAGGCTTCCATTTTTGTTCATGACGTAAAAATTGGGGCAATTGCAGATACTGCCGGTAATTATTCAACGTCTCCCATCCGGTCGGGTAAGTACCTTGTGGAGGTTACCTACCAGGGTTTTGCTTCGTTGATTATAACTGTTGTGGTTCATGGCAATACCACTAAAGACTTTACTTTAAACACAAGCGCAGTTGAACAGGAAGCAGTAACAGTCACAGGTGTTTCGTCTGCAACCCGGCTAAGAACCTCTCCGCAGTCGGTATCGCTCGTAAAAAGAGCTGAATTACTTCAAAATGCTTCTACTAATCTTATAAACGCTTTGGCTCGTAAAGGCGGAGTATCTGTTGTAACCACCGGTCCGGCTATTTCAAAACCCGTAATTCGCGGATTAGGATATAACCGCGTTGTTACCATTAACGATGGCATTCGCCAGGAAGGGCAGCAATGGGGCGACGAACATGGAATAGAAATAGACGAATTAAGTGTTCAAAAAGCTGAAGTATTAAAAGGCCCGGCATCGTTAATGTATGGCAGCGATGCTATTGCAGGGGTCATTAATTTTATCACCAATTCGACGGTTACAGCTGGTACTGTAAAAGGTAATCTTCTGGCAACTTATACTGGCAACAACAACACCCGGGGTTTGAGCGGCAACCTGGCTGGTAATCACCTCAATGGTTTTAACTGGAATGCGTATGGCACATTAAAATCTGCGGGTGACTATAAAAATAAATATGATGGCCGGGTTTTAAACAGCAGGTTTAACGAAAAGAACTGGGGTGGTTATGTTGGTATAAATAAGCCGTGGGGCTACAGTCATATAATCATCAGCAACTTTAATCAAAAGGTTGGATTAACCGAAGGCGTGAGAGATTCGGCTACCGGCAGGTTTTTGATCTTCGCTGAATCACCTTTGCAAGCAATAGCAACAGGTGAACAATTAAAAGGTAGAGATTTAGTTACCCCTTACCAACACGTTCGGCATTTTAAAATAGCAGCCGATAACAGTATTTCGGTTGGTAGAAACCGCCTGGTGGCAACAGTAGCTTTCCAGCGAAACCAGCGGCAGGAATACGGAAATGCAGAAGCGCCAAACATAGCAGATTTGTATTTCGACCTGCGAACAGTAAATTATAATCTGCAGCTTCAAATTGCAAACCATGCGGGTTGGAAGACGACGGTTGGCGTAAATGGTATGTACCAGCAAAACCGGAATCTCGCAGAGGAAAAATTGATACCGGAATATAATTTGTTCGACGCCGGTCTTTTTGTTTATTCAACAAAAAACTTCAATAAACTCACTGTAAGCGGCGGATTAAGGGGCGACTCAAGGAGGATGGATATTAAAGGGTTGACGGAAGCAGGTGACCAGAAGTTTAATGCATTAACCAAAAACTTCGGAAACATCAGTGGTAGTGCAGGAATAGCTTATGAAGCATCTGATGCAGTTACTATTAAAGCAAATATTGCAAAGGGCTACCGGGCACCAAATGCCGCAGAATTAAGCAGCAATGGAGCTCATGAAGGTACCTACAGGTACGAGTATGGCAATAATAATTTGAAAACCGAAAACTCTTTGCAATTTGACGCCGGTCTCGAAATAGCTACTCCGCACATTAGTTTTGGAATAAGTACCTTCTACAATCACATCAATAATTATATTTATTACAACAGGTTGGCTGCGGCCGGCGGAGGCGATTCTCTGATAGAAAAAGATGGAACAACATTCCAGGCTTTTAAATTTAACCAGTCAGGGGCAACCTTAGCAGGGTTTGAAGCGAATTTTGATATTCACCCACACCCTTTAGACTGGCTTCATATTGAAAATACTTTCTCTTTTGTTGCCGGAACTTTCGATCGCTCTTTCGAAGGCAGTAAAAACTTGCCGGCTATGCCTCCTGCACACCTGCTAAGCGAAGTAAGAGGCAATTTTGAAAAGGCGGGTTCAGTACTTCGAAATTTGTATTTTAAAGCTGAAATGGATGCAACGGCTAAACAAAATCGCGTTTTTACTGCTTATAACACCGAAACTCCTACAAACGGTTATGCGCTTTTTAATATAGGCACCGGAACAGATTTCAACAGTAAGAACCGGAAGTTATTCAGCCTTTATCTTGCATTAAATAATATTACCGATGTTGCTTATCAGAGTCATTTAAGCAGGTTGAAATATACCGATGTAAATAATGTTACCGGGAGACAAGGTGTATTTAATATGGGAAGGAATTTTACAGTCAAAATGAATATCCCGTTGGATTTTAAATAAGCAATCGTCATTGCGACTGGCTATTTTTTGGCCTAAAAAAAGTTAATTGAAAATGACATTCTATCCGGTAGGATTCCTCCTGCGTCGGAATGACAAAAGCGCAACTGTTACTCGCCGGCACGAACCAATGTCTTGCACTAAGATCCGTTTAACAGTAACAAGTTGTGGTACTTAGCCTATATCACTAAATTGACAAAGGCTTTTATTTTTGTAAATTGCCCGATGGATATTTCGATAAATACACCTGCCCTGTTTTTCCCTGCCATCAGCCTGGTGATGCTTGCATATACCAATCGCTTTCTCGCTGTTGCAAGTGTTGTTAGAAATTTACATATTCAGTATAATCAAGGCGATAAAAAGAAGCAGCTTCACGGGCAGATCCGGAATTTAAAATACCGGTTACGGCTTATCAAGAACATGCAGGCATTTGGCGTAGTGAGTTTTCTGAGTTGCATTTTTAGCATGTACTTCATTTATCTCGAACATATGACTTTTGCGCATATTATGTTTGGTTTAACAATGCTTGCCTTTATTGTTTCACTCATTATGTCGTTGATTGAAATTCAATTAAGTACTAAGGCGCTCGAGCTGGAATTAAGCGATATGGAAGACCTGGAAGATCCTTCCATTGTCGAGTATCTTAAAAAGAAATTTGAAAGGGAGTAGCTGCAAGTTTTACAAGAGGTGTGCGTTCTTACCTGCACTTTTTTTCAACGAAGTTTTTAGGAAACTTTTTGGGAGCCTGGCTCCAGGGACTACTATTAGACATCCTTGCGTCGCACACTTTTACTGCATCAATAAATTGAGCAATAAAATCCCTCACTTGTTTTAAAGTTATTTTCGGTTTTACTTTGAAACAGTACGTGTTACCGCCCGAACATTGCAAACGCTTTTAATGGTATCGGCCGGCTTTCCCCGGAAGTTCAAAAGTTAAATAAGAAAGTACAGTACTATATGTTTCAAAAAGTTAAAGAATCATCGGGCGTAAGAGTGGAACGGAGCGTCGCAAGCAAAGCCTCATTAAGGGCGAGTAGCTGGTCCACAAAAAATAAAAGAGTTCCCAGGCAAGATAAAAATTGTTGAAATCGTAACGGAATAATTAATAACATTACATCAGCGATAGAAACACTATTACTTTTTCGATTTTATTTCCCCCGTAACTAATTATTTTATTTTTGTTTTATGAGGATACGAATATTGGTTCTTCTTTTAGTATTGATTACGGGGAAAACGTTGGGCCAGGAAAAATGGAGTTTGCAGCAATGCGTGGAGTATGCTTTCAAAAATAATATCTCTGTTAAGCAATCAGATGTGCAGCTGCGGCTTTCAAAAGTGAATGCCAATCAAAGTAATATGACGCGTTATCCAAACCTGGGTGGAAGTATCAGTAGTGGTTACCAACGCGGGTTAACAGAAAACCCGACCACCGGAACGCTTGAAAGCGCCAGTTATGTAACGGGTAGCATGAATGTGCAGGCGAGCTATACCATCTTTAACTGGCATGCCCGGAAAAATACGATTGCCGCTAATAATTTGTACGCACAGGCCGGCGAAGCTGGAATTGATAAGGCGAGAAACGATGTATCGCTTGCAGTGGCCAATGCCTTTTTGCAGGTAATGTTACGCCGGGAACAGGCAAGAATAAGTGAAGCACAAATGAATTTGTCGAAGAATCAGCTTTCTAATACAAGAAAACTGGTAAATGCAGGTAGCCAGCCCGAGTTAAATGCGATTCAGCTGGAGGCACAACTGGCAAAGGACAGTTCGGCACTATTGCAGGCACGGGCGCTTGTTGAACAAGGTCTGATCAACCTCAAGGCATTTATGAACTTCGATTTTTCTGTTCCTTTCGACATTGCATCTCCTGAAATAGAAAATATACCGGTTGAAAATATTTCGGATTTGCAACCCGCAACCGTTTATAATATTGCGCTTAACACCCAGCCGTTGCAGAAAATGTATAAGTTGAGGGTTGAGGCTGCGCAAAAAGAAGTAAAAGCCGCAAGAGGATATATGTATCCATCGTTAACGGCATTTGGCGGATTAAATTCAAGTGCCGTAAATGCAAAATATCCTCAATTCGCTTTTTCCCCGCCCGATACAACAGGAGCATTTGTTACGGTAGGTACCAATAAATATCCTGTTTATGCGCCTTCTATCAAACCCGTCGGCGCTGCTGGAATTCCTTTATTTAGCCAAATAAACCGCAACTTCGGACAAAGCGTTGGTTTAAGCTTAAATTTTTCCATCTTCAACGCCTATACTTCGAGATCGCAGTGGGAAAGAGCAAAAATTAATGTGCTCAATTACCAGTTGCAGGGTGAGCAGGAAAATCTGAACCTGAAACAAAACATCTACAATGCCTACCAGGACGCCTTTTCTTCTCTGCAAAAGTACCAGGCATCGCAACGAACAGTAGAATATTCTCAAAAAGCTTTAGACATTTCCAAGAGAAGATATGACATAGGATTACTCGGAACCCTCGATTATATCATCACTCAAAATAACCTTTATCTTGCCCAGATCGAAGAGGTAAGCAATCATTATGATTTCGTTTTCAAAATGAAGGTTCTCGAATTTTACAAGGGACAGGGCATCAGGCTTTGATCGTGCGTAAAACATTAAACAACAACAGAAATTATCAGGTATGAATAGAAAGCTGGTTTGGATAATTGGTGGATTGATAGCGGTGGTGATAATATTGATAGTCTTAAAAAAGAAAGGTATACTAGGAAAAGAAGAAGGAATAAAAATAACTACTGAAAAGGTAAGTAAACGAACGATAATTGAAACTGTAAATGCAAGCGGTAAAGTTTACCCGGAAGTAGAAGTAAAAGTAAGCCCCGATATTAGTGGTGAAATAGTGGAATTGAATGTGCAGGAGGGCGATAGCGTTCGCCGAGGACAAGTACTGGCCCGAATTTATGCAGACATCTACAGTAGCCAAAGGGACCAGGCAGCGGCAGGAGTTGTGCAATCGCAGGCGCAGGTATTAAATTCTACTGCACAATTAGGTGCGCTAAAAGCTACTTTAGACCAGGCAGAAGTTACTTTTAAAAGACAAAAGCAGTTATTAGACGACAAGGTTATTTCACGCGCCGAATTTGAACAGGCAGACCAGACATTTAAAACTGCGCGGGCACAGTATAATGCAGCGGTGCAAGGCATCCGTGGCTCAAAAGCGTCGGTACAAAGTGCAAGGGCGCAGTTGGCAAGAGCAAATAAAGATGTGAACCGGGCAACACTTGTAGCCCCAATGGACGGGGTGGTGAGCCTGCTTGCGGTAAAAAAAGGTGAGAGGGTAGTAGGTACTGCTCAAATGGCAGGTACCGAAATGTTACGGGTTGCCGATATGAACGTTATGCAGGTGAGAGTAAATGTTGGTGAAAATGACATACCGAAAGTACACTTACACGATAGTGCCCTGGTTGAAGTAGATGCTTATACCAATCGAAAATTCAAAGGCATCGTAACAAAAATTGCCAGCAGCAATACAACTGCTGCTAATTCGCAGGTTTCTAGCAATACTGATGTTACCAATTATGAAGTTCATATAAGATTGCTGCCGGAAAGCTACCGGGACCTGTTGGAAGCCGCAAAGTCTAAAGTGTCACCTTTTAGACCCGGTATGAATGCAAGTGCGGATATCCAGACAAAAAGACATACCGGTGTGTTAGCTGTTCCTATTAATTCAGTGACCACCAGGGATAAAAACGGCGATAAAAGCTCAAATACTAAAGACAAGAAAGAAGATAAGGATAATAGCGATTATGAAGCGCCGCCGCCAACAACAAGCGATGACGACATCGAAGAGGTTGTTTTTGTATTGCAGCCGGATAAAATAACGGTGAAAAAGGTTAAGGTAAGAACAGACATCCAGGATATTAATTATATAGAAATATTAGGCGGCTTGAAGCTTGGCGATGAAGTAGTAACGGGACCTTATAACCTGGTGAGTAAAACACTAAAAGAGGGAGATAAAGTAAAAGTTGTTGCTAAAGACCAGCTTTTCGAAAATAAAAAGGAGGAATAGAATTACTGTTAGTTGCAAATAAACATTCGTATTAGTTTTTGAGGACAAAGCAGCATCCCAATCTTGGGTCATCCTTGCCAGGTTCAAAAAATGCATTTTTTATTGTCGCGATTTAATCTCGGCAGTTTACACTGAGGTTTCGAAGGGTGGCATTTCGTTCATGCGCAAATCTTTTGGCATCTTTTTTTAAGCGGTTATTAAGAAATTCACCGGGAACTTGTACCCGGTCCACGTTATCTTCTTGAATCTGCATCAAGCAATGGTCTGGCAAATTCAAAGCTGAAAACCGCTTTTTATTTAATTGAACTCTGTTTTGTATGTTTGTTTCACATTTAAAGCTCGTTAATGAATTTTGGACTTATAGGAAGCGGAAGCTGGGCAACAGCACTGGCAAAAATACTTACAGACAATAATAATTCAATACATTGGTGGATAAGGAACCCGGGCACTATCCGGCACATGCAGCAAAGAAGGCATAACCCTCACTACCTTAGCTCCGCTTACTTTAACACCGAGTTACTTACCCTTGATGAGCATGTTGAGGAAGTAATCGAAAAGTCTGACGTTCTGCTCGTAGCAGTGCCTTCTGCTTATATTGAAAGTGCATTAGAAAACCTTCCTGTAGATATCTTTAAAGGAAAAAAGGTCATTTCAGCCATTAAAGGCATTTTACCATCTTGTAACCAGTTACTGAATGATTTTTTGCAAGAGAAATTCGGGGTTGAACTACCGGATTATTTTACTGTTTTGGGTCCATGTCACGCAGAGGAAGTAGCATCTGAAAAGCTTTCGTATCTTACTTTTTCGGGTACCGATGAAGAGATGGCAGCAAAAATAGCTGAACACTTTCATACTGAATATTTAAATGTAGTGGTAAACCATGATGTTGTCGGGGTGCAATACGCAGCGGTGTTAAAGAACGTCTATGCGTTAGGCGCCGGCATAGCTCACGGCCTGGAATATGGCGACAATTTCCTCAGCGTTTATATTGCCAACGCTGCAAGTGAAATGGTTGCTTTTTTGAAAAAGGTAGTAGGAGACCATGTTTGCAACCAGGTTAATTATACTTCCTCCGTTTACCTGGGCGACTTGCTCGTAACCTGTTATAGTTTATACAGCCGCAACCGTACTTTTGGAAACATGCTTGGCAAAGGTTATTCAGTAACCGCTGCCCAGTTAGAATTAAATATGGTGGCAGAAGGTTACAATGCCAGTAAATGTATTTATAAAACAAATGAAAAGGTAGGATCTGAAATGCCTATTGCAAAAACGATTTATCAAATTTTGTGGGAGCATCTGTCTACGGAAGAAGGCTTTAGAAAAATTGAAGAAATTTTAGTGTAACAGCCACCGTATTGATTTGTAGTTTTAGTTATGCCAATTTCATTTTCGCTATTCGGTTCATTTACTACCGCCCTACTTGTAGCTGTAGGAATGGTAAATGGAATTCGTTGGATGATTTCAAAGGCCGGGCATTAAATTCGATCTTCTCCTTTTTACTGGTAATGGTAGCGAAAAACATTATCGTAAAACCACTTTCCTTACTGCCACATATCTTTCTCATTTACCACATTTCCATCTTTCTTTATGGAATCGGACCAAATCCAACAGCGTAAACTGTTGAGAGAATTTGGGACGGCCGTTAATTGTTGACGAACTTGTCAATGAAAAGGGCCTGGAACCTTTTATTTGGAACAATAAATTTTTTAAAGATGAAGATTCCAATAAATGCACAGGCTATGCCCGCCAGTACATCGAGTACATAATGATGACCACTATATATAGCTGCAAACCATATTCCAATCATAACGATTGCAAAAATAATATTAACCCATCCGAGCCGGTTTTTTAAACCATAATACAAAGTAATTACAGGATAAGCAGAGTGTAAAGACGGCATAGCTGCAAAAACATTTGAACTTTTAGCATATAGTGCATGAAAAATTCCTGCGTTAAAAAAGGCGTCGAAGCGATGAAGGCCCGCGGTATTTCCGGGTGTGTGTGCCTCGAACTGGAAGCCATACTGCTGAACATACCACGGTGGAGCAGCGGGATAAATATAGTATCCAATAAAACCGATAATGTTTACAAACAGGAACGTAAGAGAAAAATACATAAACTGCTTTCGGCGGTTGGTAAAGAACAAATAGGTTGCAAAGATCAACGGCACTGGAACCCAGCATAGGTAAAAAATGCCGCTGATAATATCTAAGAAAGTATATGTATGGCGCTGCCAGAATTCGTTGGGCGTAAGGACAACGTTTCCTGTGTTGATGCCAAAAAGATATTTTTCGGCATTATAAAGGCTCTCAATATGAACCGTATTATACAGGTAGTTCGGAAAAGCCTTCATTGAATCGAATAAGATCCAAAAAACAATATAAACGGAAAAGCCCGTAATAAACTTTCGCGTAGGAAAGGAAGCGTAATACAGTGCATTAAAAAGAAATACTAAAAATAGCTGCTCAGGTTTAAAGCCTATTAATACTTTAGCCAACAGCAGGTACGATAACGATACGGCAGTAGTGAAAAGAAGATTTTTTTTTGCAAATAACCCTGTATAAGTAGATGCCGTTTTAGCCGGTTGCAACATTATTTTTTCTTTGGAAAATCTGAGTCTAAAATTTTATCCCACAACACCGAACTTACACCATAACCTTTTGTAGGGTCATCATAATGATGAAGCATGTGATGTTGTTTAATTTTTTTCCAGAAGGGACTTTTAAAATTGGCGTGATGAATGGCATAATGAGTCATGTCATAAGCCAGGTAGCCAACAAGAAAACCAGAGAAAAATGAATAAAGATGGGTATCGCTTAGGAATAACGAAAACAAAAAGTAAAACGCAAATGCCAATGGAATACTCACCGAAGGCACCATTACCAGTCTTTTAGAGTCCCTTGGAAAATCATGGTGAACCCCGTGGAAAATGAAATGAATTCTTAATCCCCATTTAGATGTTGGAACATAATGAAATATATAGCGGTGCAAAACATATTCGGTGGCAGACCAAACCAACACTCCAAAGGCAAAATAGCCAATATAAGCAAGGAAACTGACATGATTTACAATTGCCAGGTATGTATAAAAGATAACAACAGGCACGTAAATAAATAGGGGTACTGCAAAATGAATTTTAGAAAGACTTTCTAAAAAGTCGTTTTTGAACATTCTTGATGACTCTGACGAGTTGGAAATATAATTCTTCTTCATAACAAACACTTTTACAAATACTATATTTTCAATCTTTCAACTACTTCTTTTCCGGTAGCTGTATCGATTCCTTTTACTTCAAAATATTCTACTTTTGGCGCCCACACGGTTCCTCCGTTCAACTTGATAAAGATACGTTGTAGTATAGCCATTTTTTTATTAATTGTTGCATAAACGTTGAACTTATTATTGTTTCCTTTCATCAGATACATGGGGAAGTTTTTGTACGAAACAAATCGCATTTCATACTTGTCTTTTTCCAGCAAAGTAGTTTTCATCCCATATGCAAACTTCTTCTGGATAAAACTAAGATCTTCTTTTTGGCCATTTTCATCGTACCTGATCCAGAAAACTTTTACGGGATCTTCAGCGTCTAAAATACCATCTTTTGCATTAAGTTCACAAACGATGGTATTTGTGTTCCAGTTTCTCTGTAAATAAAACAGCTGCTTCGGATTACCAGCGGGTGTCGGATATTTATCCTGTGCAAACAAAGTATGGCTGAGCGACGAGATCAGCAGCAGTAGCCATGTTTTTTGCAAATTTAATCCTCCCATTTACAGGTTTTTATCCTTTTTATCCAGTGTTTTTTTTGCGTCGTATAACCTTTTAAATGCTGTAATATTGGTTAAGATGGCCATGCCGGTAATGGGTATGGTAAATATCGACATGGTTTCAAAAACATGATAGCGAATTCCGGGGATAAACAATTTATAATCACCTCCAATAATATTTGCTGTAAGGCCACATGCTATCGCGGAAACGCCTACTAAAACTACTCTTTCCGGTCTTTGCATCAGCCCGCCCTTATTTTGAAATCCCAGCCCTTCGCTTCGTGCACGGGTGTAACTTACCATCATAGAACCAATTAAGGCTATAAAAGCAAAGATTGAACTAATGAAATAATGGTGGCCGACAAGATAATAACAGATTCCTAAAAACATCACGGATTCACTATAACGGTCTAAGACTGAATCGAACAGGGCACCAAAAGTAGAACTCATATTTCCTAGCCGTGCAACTTGCCCGTCGAGCATGTCAAATAAGCCGGCAAACAGCACTAAGGCTCCTGCCCAGCCAATATAAGACAAATCACCCCTGTGTCCTCTTTCTGCCCCTATGATAAATATAACCGCAACTCCAATATTCATCAATAACCCTATAGTAGTAACAGCGTTGGGTGTAAGTCCCATTTTTATCAATCCTTTTACCAAAGGATCAATAATTTTATAAATCCGTTTCTGTAGTCTATCTCTTAATAATTGATTTGCCATAATTTTTAAAAATCCATTTTTACTCTTGTCCTGATTCCCCATTCCGTTACTTCCGGATGATTGAGATAGGTTAGCCTTTTTACGAAATCTACCCTTACCATTTTAAAAATGTTCATGATCCCCGCACTAACTTCAATATAAGGGGTTTTGTTTAAAGTGTAGGTAGTGGGTAAACCATTTTCGATATCTACCGGGAATTTAAAGGTAGAGGAATTAAATTCAGGATTATTTTCCTTTCTTACTCCTCCGTACAGGATTTTTCCTGAAACTACTTCCCGCAGCTTTAAATGCTTAAACAAAGGGATCTTATTAAAGAAAAATCCATTGAACTTATGATCAATATTTAAGCCTGCCGAATGATCACTTACAAATTCCATAAAATTCATAAGGTTGTAAGAATTTAACTGGTAAGAAAATGTTTGGTTAGCCCTGTGTATTGTCATTAAAGGATAAGGAATTGCCCCAAAAATATAAGTTCCTTCGAGAACAACGTCTGAAAAACCCAATTGCGATAAATAAAACCTTTTTTGCACCCGCAGGTTCAGATTGTGGTAGTCATACTCTCCATTTACCAGCCCTTTCATACCTGCTAAATACCTCAGGTTAAAAACAGGGTATTTGTTTTGAATAGGAACTCTAAACCTTTTACCCTGGTAAAACTGGCGATGAGGAGACCAGGTTATCTCTGCCGAAAGTTCGCTTGTTGTAACATAGGGAATAGTTTTCAAACCTGCACCGTCGGGTTTAACATAGGTGATGACACCTGCAGGCGTTTGCTTCCAGTTTTTGAACCCCAGGCTGTATGAAAAGTCTTTCCCGAATTCTTTTACATATTCTGTTTTCAAAATATTATTATACAACCACTTGTCGTTTTTGCCCCTTTTAAAAGAAAGTAAAAAGTTGTCCTCTACAACAAACTGCAATTCCTGGCCCGGAATTTTAGTGTCGTACTGGTAACTTACTTTAAGGTAATTAAGAGGATAAGCATAGATAGACGACCGGTTAAATGAATACGCCGCGGCAGCATAGTATTTCCATTTTTCATCTTTAAAGCCGTACGCAAAATAATTTTCCAGGTAAATTCGCGAACTGAATTTAGGAGTTGTTCTTCCTCCAAGTCTCATTCTCAAACCCTCAACGGGATTAAAACTGTAAAAAGCATTAAGGGGCCCTACTTCATATGCGTCGAAACTTTTATATCCGGCCAGTAACAAGGTAGCCATGTTCATAAAAGATTTGAACGACCGCATCGTTTTCAGACTGTCGATATTAGAATAAACTTTTGCCTCGGCTTCAGATAATTGCGGCGACCTGTTCTTTATCCAGAATTCGTCAGACTCGCTGGTTTTTGCATTTAAACGTACGACTGCTTCACCTTGGTAGACACTATCAGGGCCAGGCTGATTAATTGTAAACGTTTTCATCGATACAGTTCGTTCTCCTACAATACCGTTCTTTGCACCCGGTGTCAGTGCAAATTCCACCACTGTATTACTCATGATTAAGTGATAGCGGCCATCGGGCCCTTTTTCAAAGTCCTGGTTCACTTTAAGTTCACGAACAAAATTTAGATTGGCGTGTTTGCTAATGCTCATAATAACTCTTTGAACCGAAAACAGGCCGTCGAGGGAAACAAAAAGGGTTCCTTTGAAAAGCAGGTCATTCAAGTTTTTGGGAGCAAAGTTTAAACGCACCAGTTTAGTTCCTTCCAGCTCTATGGTATCGGCAATATAGAACCTGTAAAAAGTTGGAGCCATATCAGAAATAGGGCTCAAAAATTGGTTTTGCAGCAATGAAATATTATTTTCGTAAACATCTACATCTTCGTATAAGCGATCTAAGTAAGCACTTACTCCTTCAATATCCAGGTATTCTCCAAAGTTTACTTTTTTATCAGCCAGAATATAAGTTTTGTTCTTCTCCGGGTTCTTCCGGTAATACTTTCGAGATAAGGTCTCATCTAGGTAAACAGGCAGCATTGCCCGCCCTTGAATTTTTGTGGTATCGTTGTTTTCAAAAATGAATTTAAAATTCTTTAAAAGCGGGTTATTGAGTAGTTTTTCCGGGGTTTTTGACAGTAGGAGCTCCATTTTTTCATACTGTTCGTACGAAACGTAGTCGTAGGAGGAAATCCGGTTTTTGCTTTTATTTTCAATTACCTGCTTTATTAATTCTACTGCAGGATTATTTTTATTGGAGTATTTTCCTCTTTTATTCGTTTTTACTACAACGTTAACCTTTGCGTCTGCCAGCTCCAGGCTTATATCAACTACGTGTTCCCTGTTAGGCGCCACCGTTTTACTAATCGTTTTATAACCCACATGGGAAAACTGAACTACCGACATTCTGGCGTTATTGGTAATTAAAATATAACTGCCGTCTTCAGCGCTTGTTACACCTTTGCCTCCTTTAAAATAAACACTGGCAGATTGTAATGGCTGTTTCGTTGTTGCATCCATAATCACACCTTTCACAATAGTTTGGGAATAAGATGTAATAGATGAACATAACAACAGCAACAACACAAAAGTGTATCTGCAAGTTATCAATTTCATTATTTAATTATTTTTAAAAACATATCTTTTCTGCAATGTATAGTTGTAGCCAAAACCTACAAGTAACGATACGGATATTTTCGCAGGAATAAAATGTACTTTAAGCACTTTTGTTAAGAGGTACATACCACCTGTATTCAAGAATAAATTACCCACCCACACTATTCCATATCGTACTGCCTGCTGATGCACCTTCCTTTTTTTTGACTGAAAAACCCAGTTTCTACCGATTAAAAAGTTTAATACTCCTCCACAGATTGTTCCGGTAGTGCTGGCAATAACAACATCTACCTGAAAAAAAGTTACTAAAAAGATAGTTACGAGATAATCAATAAGTGAAGCAATCGAAGAAGATATATTAGCCTTTAAAAAAGTGAGCATTTTACTGTTACATTGTGCCTTCTGTTGAAGCTTTTGAATTCATTTTTTACTTTGAATACCAGTTACGGTTTCGCCGGTATTTTCAGGTCCATCTCACTGTATAGAAACTTTTATGTTGCCAGCTTTCAGTCCGGACAGGCATCATCGTTGCGACGCTCCGTTTAACTATTGGTTATAATATGAAACGGTTACACGAGTTAATTGTATAAAAGCTCTTTCGGGCTACCTTCTGCCTTTGTCTTAAACACATCATTTACCACTTATTTAAATCACATTTCCGTCGACCCAAAACCAATCTTAACTATCCCCGGTGTTTGAACTCGAACCTAAGCAGGGCCGCCATGAAAAGATAGGGTAGAAGTGAGTGACACAACGAAAGTTGCAAGAAGAAATGTTGCTGGTCCCCAAATGGGCCGGTAACAGTAGCTTGCTTTACTAATTATGGTTTGTAATGCCTTTCATATTGCTATAATGTAATAACGCAATTAACGGTTTCTTCTTATTCCGGGGTAAAACTAATTATCGTTAGTTGATCCAGATACGAAATAAATTCCAGCGGCTCAATCAACTTCTGAATGGTAATTTTCAACCTGCTTTTAAAAAATATGATAATCTACTATTATTTTCAGCAACACGTGGGCATAAATACCAGCAAGAATATCGTCGGCCATAACTCCCCATCCTTTCGGCAACATTTCCATTTTTCTAATAAACAGCGGCTTAGCTATATCAAAAAACCGGAACAGGATTAACCCGGTCAGCACATATTTTAGGGTCGCCGGCAAAAAGATCAGGGTGATCATCATTCCGGCTACCTCATCAATAACTACTTTACTGCTGTCTTTGCCCCAAATGGCATCCACTTCATTTCCTGACCACGTACCCAAACAGCAAACCAAAATGGTTATTGATGCTTGCCAATAATAAATATTATCACCGGGAGGAATTAAAATCCATAATAAACAACATACAACTGCAGCTATAGTTCCTCCACCTTTTCCCATGTAGCCAATTCCGAAAACAGTCGCTATAAGCTTATGCAGCTTTATCATTAAATCCATTTATTCAGTTTATACCATTCCAGCGCCTCTTTTAATCCTTGCTGGAGGTTATAAGCAGGGTTGAAGCCCAATTCCTTTCTTGCTTTTTCAATGTCACAGCACCAGTTAACCGCGTTCAGCTCATTTAGCTTTTCAAGATTTAGAGCCGGAATTTTATCAAATATTCCATATCCTTTTTCCAGCACTACTGCGATAGCCTTTACTACCGGCAGTGGCAGATGAACTTTTAATGTTTTTTTACTTAAAACATTCTTCGTAATGTTTGCCATATCGTACCGGCTGTAGCAATTACCATCAGTAATATTATAAGTACCATTGGCGGTATCACCAGTAAATAAACTATTAATCGTTAGAGCTGCGAGGTCTTTTACATAAACAAAGCTTAATTCTTGTTCATTTCTTCCAATGTAAGGTTCAAATCCCTGGCTGAAAGTCTTTAGTATGATAAAGATGTCTTTTTCTCTTGCGCCGTATACTGCTGTGGGCCGAAAAACGATTAAAGGAAGATTCAGCTCTTTTAATTTTTCTTCAGCCAATAATTTGCTTACTCCATAAGCTGTAACAGGCTCGGGCGTTTTATTTTCTTTGATTAATTCGTTAGATTGTTTTGATGGGCCAATAGAGGCAAGGCTGCTGAGAAATACCATTTTTTGAAGCCCTGATCCATGATTTGCTGCTGCCTTTGCAAGATTAACAGAATAGCCGGCGTTTACCTTATTGTATTCGTCCTGGTTTTTTGCTTTAGTAGTTCCGGCGGCGTGGATAATAAAATCATATTGCTTTTCTTTCAGCTCTTTTTCCAGGCTTTCAACACTGGTAAAATCAGGATATACATACTTAACATTGTGCGAAATCAAATGTTTTACATCGCTGCTTTTTCGTACCGCTGCATATACATCTAAACCTTTTGCCAGTGCTGCTTCAATTAAATGAAAGCCGACAAAACCGCTGGCTCCCGTAATCAGGACCTTTTGCTTCATATTGCTTTTTCATAAATGCGGTAAGTCTTATAAACTTTACCATTAATGTTCTGAAGCCCTTTGTTCATCATTTCGTTGGTTTCAAGTATCCATGATGCTTCACCCGCATTAATCCCTTTTTCTGCACCGGTTTTAATAATCCTGGCATAAAAGCAGGCTTCAATTCCCATTTTTCGGTAAGCCTCTATTACACCTAAAGTAATAATGCGAACATAGTTTATTTTCTTACGGCCAAATAGCAGTTTGAAAATGCCAGTTGGCAGTAGTCTTCCTTTTTTTATTTTTATCTGTACCTGGTTTATATCGGGTACTGCCAGGGCAAAACCGACCATTTTTCCCTCATGTTCGGCAACGAGGCAAAAATCAGGGTCCAATATCATCTTAAGATCCTTTGCCAGGTAGTTAAATTCTTTTTCGGTCATCGGAACAAATCCTAAATTCTTGTCCCACGCCGAATTATAGATCTCTCTTACCTTAGACACCTCGTTCTTAAAGTCCTTTACATTGATGGGACGAATAGTGACGTGCTTTTGTTCGAGTCTTTTTTGGATTGCTTCCTGCAGTTTTACCGC
>JAQBNO010000165.1 GCA_028288485.1 Segetibacter sp. | reverse complement strand
CCCACGCCGAATTATAGATCTCTCTTACCTTAGACACCTCGTTCTTAAAGTCCTTTACATTGATGGGACGAATAGTGACGTGCTTTTGTTCGAGTCTTTTTTGGATTGCTTCCTGCAGTTTTACCGCGCGGTCACTCACCGTATCCTGGGTCAATTCATAAGCAAAAAGATCCACTTTTTTGTGTAACCCCTGTTCTTCAATTAGTTTACTGTAATAGGGTTTATTATACGTCATCATGGCAACCGGCGGCCGGTCAAAGCCATCGATCAATAAACCTACTGTTTCGTTTGTCGACGGGTTAGCAGGTCCGATGATTGACGCTACACCCTTTGCCTTCAGCCATTTTGTTGCTTCTTCAAACAAGGCTTTTGCTACAGTCGTATCATTTACACAATCAAAAAAACCAAAGAAACCATCGTTGGCGTGGTTAAATGAATTGTGGTTGCGGTTAAGAATCGCTGCTATTCTTCCTTTAATTTTTTTGTTTTCGTCAATTGCTAAAAAGCACTGTAAAGATGAATGTTCGTGAAACGGATGTTTCCCCGGGGTTAGTACATCACGCTGGGCAATAAAAAGTTCCGGCACATAATTCGGATCATCTGCAAACAGATCATGCGGAAAATCGATAAAAGTTGCCAATTGTTTTTTAGTGGAGACCGGAACCACATTTATCATAGCTCAAACTTTTGCTTCAACAAAGGAATTTCCAGAATTGCTGCTGCTTTTGATAGTTTTTCAACAGCTTCTTCTATCTGCTCAAAAGTATGAGTTGCCATTAAAGAAAACCTGATAAGAGATGCATCGGATGGCACTGCGGGAGAAACAACAGGATTTACAAAAATCCCGTCTTCCTGCAGCATCTTTGTCAACATGAAGGTTTTATGATTATCACGCACATAAACAGGGATAATCGGGCTTTCAGTTGGTCCCATTTCAAATCCTCCATCATGCAGGAGTTGTTTGGCATATCTTGTATTAGACCATAATTGTTCTATACGCTCAGGTTCCGATTGAATGATTTCCAGTGCAGCAAGCACACTTGCTACCGAAGCAGGAGTCATACTTGCACTGAAAATTAAAGAACGTGCTTTATGTTTGAGGTAATCTATGATTATTTCGTCTCCTGCAATAAATCCACCTAACGAAGCGAGTGATTTACTAAATGTGCCCATGATGAGGTCTACTTTATCTGTAAGACCAAAATGAGAAGCTGTTCCTGCTCCTGACTCTCCAATAACACCAAGGCTATGGGCATCGTCTACCATGATATTTGCACCGTACTTTTCTGCGATCTCCACTATTTCCGGCAGTTTAACTATATCGCCTTCCATGCTAAAAATCCCATCTACCACAATTAATTTTACTGCTGATTCAGGAAGCGCAGAAAGTTTTTGTTCGAGATCCCCCATATCGTTGTGACGGTATTTCAGGGTTCTTGAAAAAGACAATCTTGAGCCGTCAATAAGCGAGGCATGATCATATTCATCAAGAATAAGATAGTCACTTCTACCGGTAACACTTGAGAGAACGCCCAGGTTTACCTGGAAACCTGTGCTAAAAAGCAGGGCTGATTCTTTATTAACAAAAGCAGCAAGCTTTTTTTCTGCCTCTATATGAAGATCAAGCGTACCGTTCAAAAAACGTGAACCGGCACACCCGGTTCCATATTTGGTAATTGCTTTTTTAGCTGCTTCTTCTATTTTTGGATGGTTGGTTAACCCAAGGTAAGAGTTTGACCCAAACATCAAAACGCGTTTACCATTTAGTACTACTTCCGTATCCTGGCCAGATGTAATCACACGGAAATAGGGGTAAACTCCTGCCTGTTTAACCAGCTCAGCGTCTTTAAATAGCGCTATCTTCTTATGTAGTTGTTTCTGCATTATCCAATGTTTAGAAAGCAATTCGTTTATCTAAAATATATTATTACCATTGTATACCCTTACCATACAAACAAGGAAAGGTTTGTCTTAGAACCACCATTATGCCGGCAACAGAACATAAAGTAAAAATAAAATTTCAATTTGTTCAGAAAATGTTATTCCAGCTTATATCCGAACTTGTTGATTCCACACAATCATATTGATTTTACTTTTGCGAAGCCCTGCAAATCAATCATTCTCACATTGTTCTTAAAAATCTACCATTTTTTGACCAAATGGAGAATTTCGTCCAATTAGTGCTAACCTTTTATTCCATCAACCATTATATCTACCAACACATCTGTTCCGTTTGCACAGCTTCTCACGAAATTGGAAACCGGAATAGGTAATTCAAGTCCACGAAAAGCAGCAACCAGTGTGCACGAAAACAATTCTATGTCTCTTTCAACTAATTTTTTAAATTCCCCTGTCTGGGCGCCCCCTGCAATAATTTCTTTAACCAGGTCAATCTGAAGCTTATCGTGCTTCTGTTTCAGCTTTAAAATTTCTCCTATATGATTAAATATATCTTCATAAACCACAATGCTGAGGTTGTGGAATTTTTCCATAACGCTTATTCTTGTTCTTGAATAAGCCTTCAATTTATCTTTAGCAGTGGTGGCCATATTAATGGCACGCCGGGTTAAACGAAGCAGGTTTTTCATCTCTTCGTCTACTACTGCTTCAAATATTTCAGTTTTACCCGGAAAATAATAATATAAAGTACTCTTGCCTTTACCCATTGCGTTCGCAATGTCTTCCATGGTAGTTTTTTTCAAACCGTGCTGAGCAAACAACATTTTAGCAGTGGAAAGAATTTCCCTGACCATTAATTCATCTTTTGTTATTTGCTCTAACATTATTTTTCGACCGTTTCTTAAATTTCGTCCAAAAGTAGATATAAAAGCTTAACAAAAAAATCTTTTTGGAAAGAAGAGGGATAGGATCAGAAGGGTTTAATCATTAAAATGCAATGGGGAAGCTGTAGAATGCAGAAAAAAGGAATGTTTTAGGTATTCTTTCTCTTCAATGGTTCGAGCAATTGAGTAAGTCCATTGATTTTGATCTCGTAGATTGTGGCTAGTAAAACACCCAGTTTGCCTTTTGGAAAACCTTTTCGTTGAAACCATTCAAGATAAGAAACCGGTAAATCACAGATTGTTGTATCCTTATATTTCCCGAAAGGCATTTTCATCGACACCAATTGAAGTAATATTTGCGGGTTCGGTTCTGCAGGTTCGGGTGTCATGATTGTTTAAGTGACGTGAGAAATTAAGTTACATACAAGGTTTACTACTGTTGGAATGCATTTATAACTTTTTTGAAAAGCAGAATACAGATTTGCCGTACAAGTGAGTGACACAACAATGTACAAGTTTTATAAAATGCCGGCAACCAGGAAAACTACGATTTCATCAATCGTTATTCTTCTTCATCATAAAATTCCATAAGGGAAGCAAAATAAATCCCGTTCCATCCTTCAATTATAGAATCGTATTCCGAGTCCGGAATGTTTGTATGCTTTAATTCAACCGACGTGCCTTGCTTGTGCGGGTGCAATTTTATCGTTACAATGGATTCCTCTTCCTGCTCGCCAAAATACCATTCCTGTACGATCTTCTTTCCATCTTCAAATTCTATGTTTCTACCCACAATACTTTCGTCCCATAGAGAAAATTCTGAACCCGGTTCGGTCGACATTTCAGCTTTTCCACCGCTCCACAGCCGGATAGTTGCGGGGTTCGTTAAAGCAATGTACAGTTCTGCCGGCTGAGCGGGAAGGATATAGTATTTTTTAAAGTCTTTCATTTACAGTTCGTTTGCAAAAACTTAGCCTATTACGATTTATTGATTGGTATGGCAATAGGCTTTTTGGAGCCGACAGAAGTACCACTATTAATCTTTTCTTCCCCCGATGGGCGGCAGTCTTTTACTGTTTGATTTTTCCCCCCGGGAAAAGTATGTGGAGTTTTCAGTACAAGATTAAACAAATTAAAATAAAGAAACCGGGAAATAACCTGATTCGTTTTTTCCCGGTTTCTTTGCTGTGTTATGAAAAACTATAACTGTCCTTTCTTCATTTCGCTTACAGCATAATCTGCTGCCCTTGCGGTTAACGCCATATAAGTCAAAGATGGATTTTGGGTTGAGGTAGAGGTCATACACGCTCCATCGGTAACAAATACGTTCTTACAAAGATGCATCTGGTTCCATTGGTTCAGTAACGACGTGTTAGGATCTTTGCCCATCCTGGCTCCACCCATCTCATGAATATCGAGACCGGGAGCTTGTTTGGAATCGTTTGATTTTATGTTGGTAAAACCGGCCTTTGTAAACATTTCGGTTAATTGGCTGATGTAGTCCTTTACCATTTTTTCATCGTTATCGTCGTAACTGATCGATATGTTCAATAAAGGAATATCCCATTCATCTTTTTTACTTTTATCCAAACTCAGGTAGTTCGTTTCTTTTGGAATAGTTTCACCCATCATGTGCGAGCCTACGTACCACGGTCCCCAATCTTTGGCCTGTAAATTCTTCTTCAGATCTCTGCCAAAGCCTTCAGAGTTTGTTTTTAAAGAACGGCCGGCGCTAAAACCTGAGGCATAGCCACGAAGAAAATCTGTTTCCTGCTTATATACATTTCTAAAACGTGGAATATAAGCGCTGGTAGGTCTTCTTCCATCGGTTGTTTTATCGGCGAAACCATCATATTCACCAGACACCCTTGCCCTGTAATTATGAAACGCTGCGTATTTCCCTAATAAACCGCTATCATTACCTAACCCGTTAGGGAAACGGTTTGAAGTGGAGTTTAGCAGGATAAGCGTAGTATTGAAAGCAGCCGCATTTACAAAAATTATTTTTGCATAATATTCAATTACATCTTTTGTTTTAGCGTCGATAACACGTACGCCGGTTGCTCTTTTCTTGCTTTCGTCATAAATAATAGAATGAACAACAGAATCAGGACGTAAGGTCATGTTGCCTGTTTTCTGTGCCCATGGGATGGTGGTAGCATTGCTGCTGAAGTAGCCGCCAAAAGGACAACCTCTCTGGCATAGGCTCCTGTTCTGGCATTGTGCTCTTCCCTGCTCCATATGAATTGGCTGCGGTTCAGTAATATGAGCACAGCGGGCATAAATAACATGGCGGTCGTTGTAGTTTTTCGACACTGTTTCTTTGAAATAATTCTCTACACACGATAGTTCGAGGGCTGGTAAAAATTCGCCGTCGGGAAGTGTGGGTATGCCATCTTTGTTTCCTGAAATTCCTGCAAATTTTTCTACATAACTATACCATGGAGCAATATCCTTATAACGAATGGGCCAGTCTACAGCAAAACCGTCACGGGCTGGTCCTTCAAAATCGAAATCGCTCCACCTTTGGGTTTGCCTTGCCCACAACAACGATTTTCCACCAACCTGGTAACCCCTGATCCAGTCAAAAGGTTTTTCCTGCACATACGGATGTTCGTTGTCCTTCACAACAAAATGAGCAGCATCTTCTTTAAAAATATAACAACGACTGGCAATCGGATTTTCTTTTTGTACCTCCAGCGGCATCTGCCCACGATGCTCAAACTCCCACGGATTCATATTGGTTGTTGGATAGTCGACAAGGTGTTTTACGTCTCTTCCGCGCTCCAGCACAAGTGTTTTCAATCCTTTTTCTGTAAGTTCTTTGGCAGCCCAACCTCCGCTAATGCCTGAACCAATAACAATGGCGTCGAACGTACGGTTTTTAATTGTATCATTATTGTTACCCATAACTGTATTGAATTTCTATCGCGATTTTAAATTGAAGGTCCTTTTTCACTTAAAGAAGTCACAGGAATACATCCATAAAATTTGCCGGGAACAAGTTTATAAACCCTGACATTGCTGAGGTAATACTTTGAACTCATATAGCCCTGAACCGTGAGTTTCTTCATTGTTTTTAAAAAGGCTGCCACATCAGCTGAAACATCATTGGTGTCGTTATTGATAATGTTGGCTAACAACTCTTCTCTTTGAGCGGGGCTGGCTTCAACGAAAGATTTGTCATACTTCTTTTCAGAAAGTTTATCAAATTCTTTCATTCCTTTTACAAACTGGTCCTGCTCCTCTTTTGGGTACATGTCGTCGACCATTCGTAAAACAAAAAGGTGGGTAAACGTATCTTTTGCGCCGGGAGTATCAGTTGCAGGAATAATGGTTTCACAAACTTCTGTTACCAGCTTTTCTTCATCGCCATCCAATTTTAAATGCTTGAGAGCGATAGCAGGTTTGCTTTTATCCTGCATGCACGAAGGAATTAATGCAGCTCCAACGGTAATAATTAAACATTGCCGTAAGGCAGCTCGTCTTGTTATTTTCATGGCAGTATTTTATCTACAGCAATCTGTTCCGGAGTAATACACCGCGGTGAGACTGTATTATATGCGGAAGAATACGTAGTTCCTTCCAGGCCGAAGTTAAATACTTTGTTCGTTTGTGATTGATACTTTTTTATCAATTTCTGATAAGAAAACATTTGCATCGAAGGAGACTATGCGCTCACTTTAAGCATTCGGTAGCGTAGTCGGAACTGGTTTCAAAGTCTGCAAAAAAAAGTTGTATTAGAGAGAAAATCGACCCCCTCAAACCACTTAAGCTGCTAAAAGATTCTTTTATTAGGTATACTACGATTCTTCACGTCTGCAAAAAGACCAACATTACCATCGGGTTTTTTTTGGTAGCAGGCAGCGAAATATTAATGAAGCTTCCGTTGCGTCGCACACTTCAACTTTTTTAACAAAAGGCAACGGGAGAAGAGTATTTTATTAGCGGCTTCCCGCAGTGTGGATCGATCTTATAGAATACTTTCATTTTGCATTTGTTCAATGACAAAACGGTTTTCAATTATTTTCACTTTGTAAAGTTCATCAAAACCTTCTTCAAAAGCCGGCACTTCCAGCCTTTTTAATGTGCCTCCGATTCCTGCAACAGGAACGAGTTCTTTACCGGCCCTGTTTTTATTTCTCATTATAGCTTCACCTAGACTTGAATGAAAATAGTAGCCGATAACCTTAAACTTATAAGTCTTTGCTTTTTCGATATAACCAAGCCTCGCTTTTTTAGTAGCATTGGTGTTATCTATCACAAATCGTTGGTGGGTTGTGAAGCAGGTTTGTAAAAAGATATTCTCCTTCAACCTGGTATTAAGAAGGTCAAGAGAAATTCTGAGATGTGTTTTGAAAAAGTGCTCCTTATAAAAAGTTGTTTTGCCTGAAGCCTGGATACCACAAAAAATAATTGCCTCCATTTTATTTTTTATATAACTTCCAAGCAATTGGAAAGCCACGGCTCGAGGCTGCAAAAAACTAAAGCCTGTTGAGTGGCGAGTCGCAAGTAACTACGTAGGTGATTGGTGGTTAGTACTGGTTCAGGGTAGTGCGTTAATGGTTAATTGGTTGTGAGTTACCTAGATAATAGCTTTTAGTTAATAATAAATGTGTCAAACTATGTCCTGCAATCATCACTCGCCACTCAATATTGACTATTAGCCATTCAAACGCTTAACTGTTTTATAAATTCTTCTGGCTCATCGGGTGTAACTACCAGTTTCTTGTTGTCATTTGTTTCTATCAGAACAGTTTTATCTTGTCGTGTGGCATACCAGGTCATGTTACCAAGTTGTGAATTCACAAATTGTCCGTAGTATCCAAAAAATCCACCGACTCCCAATGTTCTGATTGTCCACTTCATCTGGTCCTTGTCAATAGACTTAACACTTTTTATATTTTTTCGTTTGATGATGACATTATTAAATGGCCTGTGTATCACCAGGTTTTCATCTGTTAAGTCGTAATTGATCGGCCTGTAAAAGTAGGTGGCTAAATAAACGGCTATTAAAAATAAAGAAGTAAGAATTTCACTGAGTTGCCATTTAGACCAGTAAATAAAAACTTCTACTCCAATTATAATCGCAAATAATATGGAAACTGAAATTGTTACGCCTTTTGCCAAACGGTCTAAAGATGCTTTAAATGTCATAATTCGAACTTTAACTAATAAAGATCCAGGCTTATTAATAAAGGCTTTTCGGAGAAGGAATTTTCAGAAACTATGACGATTTTTTCTGGAATACTTAATGAAATAAAGACTAAATATAGTAATTGAAAAGGTCTTTTCCAATATTCGGGCAAAGTCTATTTGTTAAGGAATTAGTGCGAAACAAACTTCAATCCTATAATTGATGCGATTAGTGTTGTGAGAAAGAACAGTCGCCAAAATTCTGCAGGTTCTTTAAAAAACAGGATTCCGACAATTACAGTTCCTACTGCACCTACACCCGTCCAGACTGCGTATGCAGTTCCGATAGGCAAAGTTTGCGTTGCTTTGTATAATAAAAGCATACTGATCGACAGACTTACAAAAAAGCCAGCCATCCAAAAGGTAGACGTCGAACCCGTTGTCTCTTTAGCTTTACCTAAACAGGTTGCAAAGCCAACTTCAAAAAGTCCTGCAATTATTAAAATGATCCAGTTCATCTTTATGTAATTTATTACCAATCTGGCCTTAGGAAACGACTCTTTTGAATTTACCTTCCGTTTAAGGAGCATCGTTACCGGCTTCCATGAATGTTTTCTGTGATAATTTTAAGAACGCACGTGAAAAAAGATGCGAGAAGGTTTGCCGTACAAGGGAGTGACACAACGATGTTGATTTGGGAACGACTGCTGATTACCCAGGAAATTCCTTATTTTTTTACTTCGGGGACTACTTTTGTCTCTATAGCTTCCTTTTTTTGAATAGACTGTTGGCCTGTTTCCACTTCTACCATTTTCGTGGTAACTGCATAGTGATTAGGATGAATTTCCTCCCCGAATTTTATTGCATATGCCTTAGTGAACTCGGCACCAAAATAAAGGATGAGTGAAGAATAATACACCCAAAGCAGCAAAACTACCAATGAACCTGCCGGGCCGTAGGTACTGCCAATATTACTTTTACTAATGTAAAAAGAAATCCCAAACTTTCCCAACATAAAAAGAAGGGAAGTGGCGATAGCTCCTGCTAAAACATCTTTCCATCTAATTTTTGCGTCGGGTAGAACTTTAAAAATCACGGCAAAAATTAATGTAGTTACCAGAAGGGTAATCGTAATGTTCACAATGTAAAAAACAACGACTGTCACATCGGGAAAGTACGCCTTAAGCCTTTCGCTGAAACCATCGATTATTGAAGTAACGCCTAACGAAACCAATAAGAGAAAGCCGAGACTAACAATAACAGAAAAAGAAAGAAAACGATTTTGAAGCATTTTCAGCCATCCTCTTTTTGGTTTGGGCTTCAGTCCCCAAATGGTATTTATAGAGTCTTGAATTTCCCCAAAAACGGTGGTAGCACCAACCAATAAAGTGACACCGCCAACAATAGCAGCTACGGTACTTTTGCCCTGGATAGAGGCATTTTTAATAATTTGTTGTAATTGCAATGCCGTATCTGAACCCACAAAGCCTGCCAGTTGTCCATAAATTTTCCCTTCTACCGCTTCTCTTCCTAAGAACATACCACATAGAGAAATTATTACAATTAATAGCGGGGCTAAAGAGAAAACAGTATAATAAGCCAGGGAACCACCAAGTTTGGTTACTTTGTCGTCGCTAAAACCTGTAAACGAGTTTTTCAATACTTCCCACATTCCTTTTAAGGATACTTTTTTCACCATAACAACTTTTTCTGCATTACTGCAAAAAAGCTACCATCATTAAGCTGGTAAAATGAAGAAGAAATTGTAAGAAGACTTTTCTTTATTTACGCTGACACAACTCACCAGTTCGCCATTAACTATTGATTATTTTTGAAGCTCGTAAATCAATTACTTTAGGGTTGAAATATTTTCTCGTCTTCTCAATCACTGCAACTGTTTTTACTTCCTGTTCTGTTGCATATCAAACAACTAACAATTCAACCAGCACTATTGCTGGCCCGAAATACCTGGTTTGAAACTATACAGGCTGAAGTTGCTGCGGTTTTGTAAAAGGGGCTGAAGAAAGAAGTGAAAATATTTTTGTTACCGGCAGTGGTACTCCTGGAATCATCGTTGCGACGCTCCGTTTGTCAGCAAATCAAACCACAACAGTTTTAAAATAAACCATATTTATCTACTCTTTGTACACCCAAGCAATATGTTGATTGCGTTATTACACCCTTTATTTTCGATAAAACCATAACAATCGTTACTTCGGTACGGTTTTTTACTACAGTAACTTATTCAATTCTTAAAATTAAAATAGAAGATTATGTTACAGAATAAAAAATTACCAGCAGGTGCATTGCTTCTTGCAGGAGCCGCAGCCTTTGCCTATTACAAATACTCTAAAATGAGTGCTGACGAAAAAACTAAAATCGTTAGCGACCTGAAAGAGAAAGGCCAAAATCTTTACGAAAAGTATATGCCGCAGGAGGTGAAGAATATGTTTGCCAAGGACCCAATCGCCAGCGCAAAAAGCCATTTTGGAGAAGGCAACGATTACTCAAGCTAGTCTTGTAGATGCTATTAAATATCGTAAAGGCACTTGAAATAACACTGGTGCCTTTGCTTTTACCAATTATATTGAATTGGGCAAAAATAAAGTGCCTTGATATTGTGAAGTTTTAGGCCCTGAATTTCCAGGACCTAAAACTCAATAAAAAGTTTAAAAGTCTTTCAGGGTTACTACAGTACAATAACACTGTTTACTCCGCCAAATTCGTTCACATTTTCGCTGTCTGCTTGCGGTTCATTTATCCATTCGGTTTCATTTACCCTGTATTTAAATTCGTGCTTGGTGTTTTTAGGTAACGAAACGTCGCATGAAAAAGTGCCGTCTTTTTTCTTGCTCATCACAATTGAGTTTTCCCAGTCGCTATTCAAACCTAAGATTTCTACTGTTTCGGCATTTTCAACGTTTAAAGCAAACTTTACTTTGCAATAATCTTTGGTCTTAAAATATGTTTTTTGTACCATTTTCTGTTTTTTTATGTTAAGGTGAAGTTATCCTTAATACAAAAAGCGTCAAAAGGTAACCCCTAACCCTTCTTGCACACATATATGTAAAATTGTATTTCTTACGATGTAGACTTATTATTATGGAATAGGGTAAGAGAGGCGCAATAATTAAGGCAGGGTGAAGATGTGTTCATCCGTGAAATATTTTAGATGTTGCTTTGCGTTTACAAGCTGTTTTTTGCTATGTTCTTTTTGATCTCATCTGAACAATGGTTAATAAATCTCTCGGCGATGATTTCCATATGCGTGCAGTCGATGGGCTTTGTAAGAAAGCCTGCATTATACTTCCTTGCAAATTCTTTGTCGATAGTTTGGGAAGAAGTGGTAAATAATATAGCCGGAGTTTTCTCAAGCCCCTTCATTTTACGAACCGCAATTAGTGTTTCTTTGCCATCCATTCTCGGCATGTTAATGTCTAATATAATCAGGCACGGTGTTACCCCTGATTCTAATAGATGTACCAGATAAGATAAAGCTTCAATCCCGTCTTTTACAGTTATTAATTCCACGTTTTGAGAATACTGTGAAAAAGCTTCTTCTACAAGTTGAAGATCATCAATATCATCATCAGCATACAACACAATGTTTTTACCTGACATAACTTCTGTCATTCCATGGGTTTAAGGTTTAACAAAAGTAATGATTGATTGATGGAATCAAGCGCTTCATCGTTTCAATTTTTTTAAATGATAATATATAGCGCCTTGTTAAATAATTGTTTTGTCTAATAAGAGGAATCCGACTGGAAGAATTTTTACGTTTCTTTCCTGCCGCGAGAGGTTGATATTGAGAAAGTAAAACTTTGATAATTGTTTCGCGACTTTGCCTGTTTCCAGGAGATGGGTGAGAGCATTTTCGCAGCTATAACAATTTTGCCTGTAATGCCCGAAAGTCGTCAGAGAGAGAGTTACAAAACTATTAAATAATGAAAATTAAACATGCCGAGAAAAAAAACCGCTTGTTGAGCAATTACTATTTCTAATTAGCTAATTTACACCCTGCAATTTTAGTGCTAACGATAGGACGCTTATTTCCGCTAACGCCAAACTTTTTGTTTTCCAAAACTGTTTTATGAGTGTACAAAGCCAACGCTTTCTTTCTCTGGATGTATTTCGTGGAATGACAATTTGCTTTATGATCATTGTGAACACTCCAGGCGCCGGCGCTCCTCCCTTTGCCCCCCTGGAACATGCGAAATGGCATGGCTTTACGCCAACCGACCTTGTTTTTCCTTCCTTTTTATTCGCTGTAGGAAATGCGATGAGCTTTTCACTGGAAAAGTACAGGCAGATCAGCAATTCTTCCTTTTTAAGAAAAATATTAAAACGCACTATCCTGATATTTCTTATTGGATACCTGATGTATTGGTTTCCGTTTTTTCGGGTTCAGAATGGAGAAATAGTAAGCGCACCAATCAGTCAAACCCGTATTATGGGGGTTTTGCAAAGAATTGCATTGTGTTATTTCTTCGGGTCTTTATTGATCCATTATTTTTCTACAAAAAAAGTAGTCATTATTAGTGTTTTGCTTTTAATTGGTTACTGGATAATACTGCTACTTTTTGGTGACCCTGCAGACCCTTACAGTATGTTAGGTAATGCCGGAACTTACCTGGATAAATTTTTAATGGGTGATGATCACTTGTATCATGGAGAAGGTGTTGCATTTGATCCTGAGGGGTGGTTGAGTACAATGCCTGCAATTGTAAATGTTGTTATTGGTTATTATGCAGGCAAGTACATAAAAGATAACGGCAAGGGATACGAGACTATTTCCAAACTAATGTTGTCCGGTTCATTACTTATATTTATAGCGCTTTGCTGGAGTATGGCTTTTCCTATAAATAAAAAGTTATGGAGCAGTCCTTTTGTGTTGCTTACTACCGGCATAGATCTTTTACTGATCGCCGCTTTAGTTTTTATTTTGGAAATAAAGAATTGGAACAATGGTAACTGGCCAAATTTCTTCCTCGTATTGGGAAAGAACCCTTTGTTCATTTATATATTATCCGAAATATTAGTCATCATCCTTTATATGATTCCTTTCCGAACAGAGAATTTACATAGTTGGATAAGTAAAGACGTTTTCCAGTCAACAGCCCCCGGACCAATAGGTTCATTCTTGTTTGCATTTGTTTTTATGCTTGTGTGCTGGAGCGTTGGCTGGTGGATGAATAAAAGGAGAATTTATGTTAAGGTGTAGGAGTAGACGGCAGACCATAGTTAATAGTCCAGGGAAAAAACGGGGATAAAAATCGATTACAGAATACAAACAACTGAAATAATACAAACTTCTACTAACTGGCGACCACGGGCTATTAACCATCGACTTAATTCACCAATCAAATAACGCTAATAAAAACCATATGTCAGAAACTACAAACGAAAATTCGAGGAGATCGTTTATCACAAAAATTACTAAAGGAGTTGTCGGAGCCTCTCTTATTCCTTCCATTGTTACTGCCAAAGACCGGCAAAGGAACCTGGCAGAGTTGATTCGCGGCCAGCAGAAGTATTCTCCTAACGACCAAATTCAAATTGCGCTCATCGGTGCAGGCGGAATGGGCACAGCAGATGCAAATACCGCCGTTACTGTTCCGGGAATAAAACTTATTGCTGCATGCGACTTGTACGATGGGCGGCTTGCTGATGCAAAAAAAAGGTATGGTAACGACATTGCGGTTACCAGGGATTATAAAGAGATCCTTGCCAGAAAAGACATTGATGCAGTTATAATTGCTACTCCCGATCATTGGCATAAAGACATTTCAATAGCGGCAATGAATACCGGCAAGTCGGTGTATGTCGAAAAGCCAATGGTTCACGACATAAGTGAAGGTCCGGCAGTTATTGCCGCCCAGGCTAAAAACAAGGTTGTTTTAGAGGTTGGTAGCCAGGGAATGAGTTCATTAGGAAATGAAAAGGCAAAACAATTGTTGAAAGACGGCGCTATAGGTCAGCTGAACTACGCCGAAGCCTTCTATGCAAGAATGTCGCCAACAGGAGCGTGGCAATATCCTATTCCTGCCGATGCTTCTCCTGCAACAGTGGGATGGGACAGGTTCGTGGAAAACACCACTAAAAGACCTTTTGATGCAACACGTTTTTTCCGTTGGAGAAATTACCGCGATTACGGAACAGGCGTATCGGGCGACCTGTTTGTTCACTTATTTTCAAGCCTCCATTTTATAACTGGTTCCCTCGGTCCCGATAAAGTGATGGCAACAGGCGGATTGCGTTACTGGAAGGATGGCAGAGAAGTGCCCGACGTTATGCTTGGTATGTTCGATTATCCTGAAACTAAAAATCATCCTGCTTTTAATCTGTCGTGCAGGGTGAATTTTATTGACGGTACGGGGGGAACGAACTACCTGCGAATGGTAGGCAGCGAGGGCTCTATGACGGTAGAATGGGATAAGGTTACATTATTCAGAAATTCGGAACATGTGGATATGAACGATCCTTTAACTGCAACTAAAAATGCTAATGCTCCAGGTAGCGGTAAAGAGTTTGTATATGACCGCAAATCAATGTCGCCGCCCGAAAAAATGGAATACACAGCCGAGAAAGGCTATAAAGGCGCCCATTTCGATCACTTTTATAATTGGGCAACAGCTATCCGCAATAAAGGGGATGTAGTAGAAAATTCACTTTTTGGTTACCGTGCGGCTGCACCCGCTCTTTTATGCAACGATAGTTATTTCAGCAATAAAATTATTGGCTGGGACCCGGTGAACCTTAAAGTAATTACCAATAAATAAAGCAACATGAAGCAAAACCTTTTCTTGTCTTTGGCTCTATCATCAACGCTTATGATTAGCAGTTATGCCTGTAATTCGGGAAGCGATGAAAATAAGGCTAATACAGATAGTACCGAATTAACTTCGTCTACCGCAACAAATAATTCCTCAACTGCAATGGATAACACCCTTACCGATGCTGAAAAAAATGGTGGTTACAAGTTATTGTTCGACGGGAAAACGCTTGACGGATGGCGGACTTACCAAAATAAATCGGCCGATTCATGGTCGGTAAAAGATGGTACCCTTTATTGCAAAGGCGATTCTACCAATAAAAGCGACCTGCGGGCCGATATGATCACGAAGGATCAGTTTGAAAATTTCGACTTGTCGGTTGACTGGATAATATCACCGCAGGGAAACAGCGGTATTATTTACCTGGCGTCAGAAGAATTTCCCGCTGCTTATTTAAGCGGTCCTGAATACCAGGTTATCGACGACAAGAACTTCCCCCAGAAGTTGGAAGACTGGCAAAAAACCGGCGCTAATTATGCCATGCATCCTGCACCCGATGCTGCTCCAAACCCTGTTGGCCAATGGAATACAACACGAATTGTTGTAAATAAAGGCCATGTAGAACACTGGCTGAATGGAAAAAAGATAGTGGAGTATGAAATGGGCAACGACGATTGGACGAAGAGAAAAACGGAAGGCAAATGGAAAGACGCCAAAGGTTACGGCTTAACCAAAAAAGGCCACATTGCACTGCAGGATCATGGAAGTGAAGCGTGGTTTAAGAATATTAAGATTAAGGAGTTGTAATTCAACGTCGTTGACTTAGCTACAGGTGATGCCGGCTGAACTTGCCGAAGCCCCCCTTACGATAG
>JAQBNO010000162.1 GCA_028288485.1 Segetibacter sp. | reverse complement strand
AGAAAGGCTATGTAATTGACTTTAAAACCCGGAAAGGAAAGAGTTATCCCGATAATATGTTTAACAGTAGAGCCCTTCATTAAAGAGTAGATTTGTCTAAGTCACCCTAACAGGCACTTCACCTGTTAGCCTTAATACCTACCAATGAAGGCAACATATCTTCTATCCCTTATAATTATTTTTTTTACAGCCTGCAAAGCTCAGCCGGTAAATACCAAAGGAACAGCTAGAGATACTACCATTACAGCCGGCAATTCCTTTTCGGAACTGTTTCTCGACAGCATCAAACTTGAAACCTTTATTGCAGCAGCAGAACTAACAGACACAGCCGCAAACAGGCTCCGAAACTTTTATAACAGCCGTAATTACCAGTTTGCCTGGTTTACCAAAGATGGACTGGCAGAACAAACACGAGTATTTCTAAACCTGCACAATAATTACATTCAATTAGCTAATGATAGTTCGATGGGAGATAAGCACCTACATGAGCAAATGAACCAGTTGAGTGATGAAGACACAGCTGTTAGTGCTGCAAATAACAAAATAACAATTCTAGAACTTCAACTAACAGGTCACTTTTTCAAATTTGTTCAACATGCCTACGCAGGCAGAGTAAACCCTGGAGAATTACAATGGCACATACCAAGAAAAAAGGTAAACGTAATGGCATTGTTAGATACTTTAATAGCTAATAAAGGTCAGAAAACAGAACAATGGGAACCGGTGAACCGGCAATATAAATTGATGAACAAAGAGCTTAGACGATATGCGGATATTAAGAAAGCGGGAGGATGGAACGTTATAGTTTCGGGCAATCATAAACCTTATAATCCAGGTGACGAGGCAATACTGGTTAAGCAATTGAAACAACGGCTGGCCACAGACGGCCGATATAATACAAAAGATACATCAGAAGCCTTTGGCATTGAATTATTGGCAGCAGTAAAACAAGCACAAAAACAATATGGCATTAAGCAGGATGGAATTATAACTGCTGCTCTCGTAAAAGAATTGAACGTACCACTTGAGGATAGGATTGAACAACTACTTGTCAATATGGAGCGAATGAGATGGATGCCCGAAGAACCGGCAGGAAACAGGATAATGGCTAACATTCCGGATTTCAAACTGCACGTATTTGAGAAAACAAAAAAGGTTTTTGATATGGATATTGTTGTTGGTACTGACGCCAACAAAACGGTTATTTTTAATGATATACTGCAATTCATTGTTTTTAGTCCGTATTGGAACGTACCTCCAAGTATAGTACGTAAGGAAATACTACCGGGCATTAATAGAAATTCAAACTACCTGGCTAATAAAAACATGGAACAAACCGGCAGAGAAAATGGCTTGCCTGTTATCCGGCAAAAGCCAGGCGGTGAAAATTCATTAGGGAGGGTAAAATTTATCTTTCCAAACAGCTACAACATTTACTTTCATGATACCCCGTCGAAGTCTTTATTCGATAATAGGAACAGGGCTTTCAGCCACGGATGCATCAGGGTGGCACATCCTGAAAAATTGGCGCAATATCTTTTACGTAACCAGCCGGAGTGGACGGTTGATAAAATTGATAAGGCAATGAATTTAAATAAAGAAAATTGGGTAAAACTTAAAGAGCCAATGCCGGTATTCATTACCTATTTTACTGCATGGGTAGATAATGACGGACTTATGAACTTTAGAAATGATGTATACGGAAATGATAAAAAGCTGGCTGCTCATTTATTTGAGCATCAATAACAGGTTGCATGACTACAATCATTCTTTACAATGCTGCAGGTCATAAATTGTGGCGTTTGGCAAGGTTACTTTTGGTAATCAATCAACACAGCTAAAAATAATGAGCCTAATACATTGAATAAAAATTATTCATTAAGGTTTCTTTAAACTCCGTTGTGATTAAAGCCGAAAGACTTCCGGAAATTCCCTACGATAACAAATAATCAATAAAAAAATAGTCATGAACAATATACAAAGTGTGCTTTCTGATAAAACAGGGACATTTGAGTTGAACGAGATATTAAAACCAGGCATAACAAGGGCAACGATGAAGGGACTTGTATATGGTGGACCGGGCATCATTGAATTAAAAAATATACCCATTCCGGAAATTCTAGAACCTACAGATGCAGTAATTAAAATTTTAAAGACGACGATTTGCGGTACAGATCTCGGCATTTCACACGGCAAGATCCCTTCGGTATTGCCTGGTACTACGCTTGGTCACGAGGGAGTTGGTGTAGTAGATGAAGTGGGCGCAGCTATTAGGAATTTCAAAAAAGGGGACCATGTAATTATATCATGTATTACCTCGTGTGGTACTTGCGAATATTGCAAAAAACAGATGTACTCACACTGCGAGGACGGTGGTTGGATACTTGGCAATACGATCAACGGCACACAGGCAGAATATGTACGTATTCCTCATGCAGACAATAGCCTGTATGCAATTCCGGCAGGGGCAGATGAAGAAGCATTGGTGATGTTAAGTGATATATTACCCACAGGCCATGAAATAGGCGTAATCAATGGCTGTGTTAAGCCGGGGGATACAGTTGCTATAGTAGGTGCAGGACCTGTAGGTATGGCAGCATTGCTTACCGCACAATTTTATTCTCCTGCTATTATTTATATGATTGATGTGGACCAGAACAGGCTTGATTTGGCGAAGAAGTTTGGTGCAACTCACACCATTAATTCGGGTAAAGAAGATGCTGTAAAAAAGATAATGTCAGAAACAAAGGATGGAGTTGACGTATCCATTGAAGCAGTCGGCATTCCTGATACTTTTGATATTTGCCAAAACATTGTTCGTCCTGGTGGTCATCTTGCAAACGTTGGAGTTCATGGTAAGAAAGTAGATCTTCAAATTCAAAAATTGTGGATTAGTAACATAACAATTACTACCGGGCTAGTTAATACTAACACTACTCCAATGTTATTAAAAACCGTTACATCAGGAAAATTAGAACCGGCAAAATTAATAACCCATCATTTTAAATTGGATGCAATACTTGAAGCCTATAAAGTTTTTGGCAACGCTTCTAAAGAAAATGCAATGAAAGTTATAATTGAGCCATAGTCCCATCCCTGCAGCTACGATGCAATAACTGCCATAAGAATTTCAAAACTATATCGTGTGTAAGCCTGTGCCATTAGCAAAAACATAGGCATCTATTTCAAATTCTTGGTTCTTGTTATGGCTTAGAAAGGTTGACATGAAAACCCGCAGGTACAAGTTAGTGACACAACCGGAGATACATTGGAAAACTATGGCTGGTACCAAAAAAATCTAACATTGTTGTTATACTTATATTACTTCTTTCGTTTTATGGATATCTTGTCTACGTCACTGTAACAGTGTAATACTGTATTTTATAAAATATGCTGAAATAAAAAACCTGACAATTCGCACAGGCACAACAATTTTCAGGTAGGTAGCAGGCGAGAATTTAAAATATCCCGCCACGAAACTTACCATTGCAAAAGGTAGCGGTGTAGTGGCTGCAAGTATTATTATTATCCATCCGTATTTTAAGAACAGGTCGCCGTATTTTTTGAATTTCTTTTGAAGTATTACCATTTTCGAAATTTTAGCCTCGTTCAAATGTTTACCGGCTAAAAAAGCAATGAAACCACATACGGAAGATATGATGCCTAAACTTAGTACGATAAAAAAGAATTCATTCCAGCCTTTCGACTGATAGATCATCATAAATAATTCTGCCGGAAAAATACCTATCAGTATTTCACTGAAGAAAAAGGACAACCCCGTAAGCATATAGTTTCCGGATACCCTTTGAGCAAGGTCATTAAAATATCCGCCTGCATATTTATTGATTAAGAGATTGATGGCTACAACCAGCAACAATGCAATGATTGTCCATAATATTTTTTGGACAATATATTTTTTTAAAAAAGAGGGGTCGGTGTTACTGCTCACTGAATGCTATTTAGCAGTTATCGCCATTACCGGAATCTTAGAATAAAAAGCCATTTCTTTCGTCACACTTTTCTTCAGCAATCTATCCCAGAAAGTTTTGGGGTACGTTATCATGGCAATAATATCAACGCCATTTTTATCATTATACTTTTCTATTGTGCTCTCAAAGTCCTCACCTTCCAACAATTCACCTTTAAATGAAACGCCGGGATAGGTTTTTTGTAAAAATTCTATATAACGATGTAATTCCCCTATGTTGTACACGTAATCGTATGCTTCAGCAAAATCTGTATCCACAAACACTGCAACATGTATTGTCGAGGAAAAAAGCTTTGCCACATCCACAATTGGGTTCAGCAATTCTTTGTTTTCTTCAAAATGATTTGTGGCAAATAAAATGGCATCGGGTGCAAACTTTCCACTTTCGCCTGGTATTGTTTCAGTAAGTGGTTTTACAGAAATCTCCCATTCGGTTAAAGGCGTTACTACCATTAGAGGCACTTTTGTTTTCCCAAGAATACCTGATGTTGTGCTACCAAATATTCTTTCTGTTAGTTCCGTCTCACCCCGTGTGCCGATTACAATAAAATCGGCACTGTTCTCTTCAGAAGCCTGAAGAATACTGTCAGTTATGTTGCCGTTATAGATCTTTATAGTAACGGTAACCTTTTCAGTGTCTTCAATACTCTTTTTTAAGAATGCAAGATGTTCATTCGCCTTATCCAGTAATGCCTCGTTGTGTTCATTTTTGATGGCCAGGTGGTCTTTAAACGTAGTGCTTAACAAATCGCACGCATGTACTAAAACGATTTCTGCTTCTGCCTGTTTTGCTATCTGTACAGCAAAGTCAAGGGCTTTATTAGCATTAGAAGAGAAGTCGGTTGGCACTAATATCTTTTTCATAAAAAAGTTTTAATGGAGTGTAAGCTAATCCCAATATTCAATTTATTTGATGATGTTAATCATACTTACACCTGATTGACACCCGGTTTTATTTATAGAAAATTAAACTAAGCCTGTATCGGGAAGTGCCTTAAATGCAAGCGTATAAAGGTACAGCTCAGTATGCAGCCCTTTTTATAACAAAGGCAGTCTTATTAGTATGAAGGTTTGTGAAGCTGAAGTATTGAATTATTAGCGACAGGTCGAATAAACATTTAAACAACTATGGCAGCCTTTATCCTGCTAGTTGTTTAATCTACGATTGCCCCTGCTGGTTTATAAGGCTAGAAGCGGGCTACCCATTCCAGCATTTTTTTCTGACGTGTTAATCGTTCTCGTTTTAGGTTAACGTATAAAGGCAGGTTGGGTTCCCCTTTCGCTTGTGGCAAGAAACTGAATGGTAAAGACCAGGGTTCGCCTAATTCAAGCTGAAGCTGCTCATTGACCTACAAGTACAAGTGAGTGACACAACAAAAGATCCTATAATAACTAATGCTGGTAACCTAATTATAGCAAATCCTCACTACGATGGTGGCAGCAATATGGTTTGAAATACCAGCTTTCTTCACTCCCCTTTTACAGGTGCTTTTTGATGAATGCAAAGCGTTCCTATAATTGCTTCCTGAATTATTGTTCGGTAGCAGGGCGCTGAGATATTGACCAGTATTTTACTACTATCTCAAACATATCTTTTATTCCATCGACGGTGTTTGGTTTAATAAAATAACCCTGTACGTTAAGGCTATATGCTTCGAGTACACTCGCAGAAGCGCCGCTGGTCGACAACATCAGGAATGGAATACATTTTAATCGTATTTCTTCGTTATCAAAAATCTTCTGTTTAAGTTCAAAACCATTAAGTCGGTTCATATTAATATCGCAGAAAATAAAGAAGGATTTCCTGTCCGTTGTAGAAATGTAATCGTAGAATTTATTGCCGTCAGTAAAAACCATTATTTCATTTTCAATTCCTAATTCCTTAAAACCCTCCTGGAAAAGTTCAATATCCTCCACATCATCATCAATGATAATTATGGGATTTGAATTGCTGGTTGTAGTTATCATTATTTCAAATCTAGGGATATATTTCTTTTTTAGCGAGATATTTTCTTAATGGTATACTCTATTTAACATACTAGCTGATATACATTTTGTCGATATCCTACAATTATTCGTATCACACATTTTAGCTTTTCAACCTTTGTTCAAAATACGGTGATGCACGAGCCTGGTTGCAATTGCGCAGTATCTTATTCTTAGACGCTGAACGGTAATATTATTACGTTGTAATCATTTTCCTCTTCATCTGAAGTTGCTCAAATCCTTGTTATGCAACAATATGACCACAATCATTTTTAACAATGGTTATAGTCATAAATAGCTGCTTTCAGTAAAGTTACTTTTGATGATTAGGGAATACAAAAGACATAAACACGAAAGCGCTATTAATAATTTTAATCGCCTCCTTTGTATCATTTACAACGTTCGCACAAAAAGCTAAAGCAACCTACAAACACCCGGCTCAACTACCACCTTACAGTCACATTATCGTTGTCAAATGTTGGGCTTTTCTGTTGCGTGCATATGTTCCCTATTATGCATCGTTCCCTGAGCGGCAAAGGTTGTGTCACTGACTGGTACTGGTAAATCTTTATTCACCATTTCCTACTTTTTTCAATTCCTTAAAGATCATCTTCAACAACCAGCATGAGCATACCAAAATTAACACGTGTCAAAATTATCCATACACTCATCTGGACGTTTTTCAATGTGGTAATATTTTATTTGTCTTATGCTGTTATCCTAAATAAAATTGACAACCTTGTTTGGCTTTGTATTGGCATAATTATGCTCGAAGGCGTTGTTCTGCTTTCCTTCAAAGGCGTTTGCCCATTAACTATCATTGCCCGTAAATATTCTGCTTCAACAAAACCAAACTTTGATATTTATCTCCCCATTTGGCTTGCCAGGTATAACAAAATCATTTACACCATTATTTTTATTGCAATAATTTTTATACTTATTTATAGAATGGGGACGCGATAATAAAGCGAAGAATACAGAAAAGGAAACCTTTAAAAGTCAAACCATTAAAGTAACACAGATTAAATGTAATACGGCGCCTCACAGCAGGCATTTATTCAAGAAGCAAAACACGAAGTCAATGCAAAATAGAACCGTTCTGTTTTTATCATTACCTCTTTCGGCGTTAATAATATTTGTAAGTTGTGTTGGATTGCTTACCCCCGGTTTCTATTCAACGGAAACCTTAAACTGGCAGGCGCAGGCCACCTGGCAGGATATGATTGATTTGTTTCTCATTGTACCCTGCTTGCTCATTACTTCAATTTTAGCGTATCGGAATAATAGCGCAGCCACAATGGTTTGGGGTGGTGTCGTGCTTTATCTTACTTACACTTTTGTTCTCTATTGCTTTGATATTCATTTCAACAAATTGTTTGTCATCTACTGCCTTTGCCTCGGTTTATCTTTTTATTCGTTTATGTATTTTCTTTTCAGGAATTATACTGAATCCAAAAATGAGGATATCAAAAACAAGCGGCTTATACGTATCATCGCTATTTATTTCATTCTCGTATCCGTAATTTTCTATTCTTTATGGCTGGCAGAAATTATTCCATCAATAATCAAAAATACTATACCCAGGAGCTTAGCTGAAACAGGTTTATTTACGAACGGGGTGCACGTGATCGACCTTGCTGTTTTTCTCCCTGCTGTTTTTATCACCGGTGTTTTTCTGTTGAAAGGAAAATCGTTGGGCTTCATTCTCACCCCGGTAATGCTCACCTTTTTTGTGCTCATGGACATTACAATAGGTATGCTAGTAGTAGTAATGAAAACGAAAGGTATTGAAAGTAATTTAACGCTTACGCTTATAATGGGTGCATTCGCCTTGATTAGCCTGATATTACTAATATGGTATTGTAGAAGCGTTAAAAACAAGACTTAATGCCACCCTTTTTTTCTATAGTAAGCGGCATGAATTAGTAACGTTTAATGATGCTGAATAAAGAAAAAAAGTACAAGAGTGCGACGTCTGCCGGGCTGCCTATTCGCACAGGCAACAATGAAAAATAGTAACAATGTAGCCTGGTACCCGCAAAAAAGTTTCTACTCACTTTTTTATCGCTTCAACCGTTTTAATATGAAACAGTTTAAGAAATGTGCAGCCGGTTTTGTGAGCCAAACTTCCGTGGTACTATTAAACTTCCGTTGCGTCGCACTCTTGTACAATTGGTTCAATGCTCAGCAATACCAGGCACTATCTTAAGAGAGGTTAAACATAAAAATAAAGCTATGAAAACAAAATCAGTTCGTAATGTCCTTCTCATATTGTTAGCCTTCCTTGGCGTAGGAGCAATATTTGGCGGAGGTGTATTAATAATCTCTCCTTCGGGTAAGTTATTCGGAATGCCTTTGTCGCTGTTGGCAAATTCGCCTTTTAGTAATTTTTTAGTCCCCGGCATTATTTTATTCTTAGTACTCGGAATAGTGCCTGTTGGGGTAACAATAGCTTTGATAAAAAAACCAGCTTACAAGTTTGCTGAACGCTTTAATTTTTATAAGGATATGTATTGGGGGTGGACATATTGTATTTATGTCGCCTTTGCACTTATTATCTGGATACAAATTGAAATGACATTTCTTGGTGCTGTTCATTGGTCACATACGCTTTATATGTTTTTAGCGGTAGCCATCCTCTTTGTGGCCCTGTTGCCGAAGATTAGAACTTTATACAAAAAGCGGGAACAAAAAAACTACTATGAATAAGTTACAATTATCCGGCTTGCTGTATTTCCTGGGCTGGTGCAATCGTGCTACTGGGCATCATCACGGCGGAAGCATTCTACCCTTCAATTTACACAACTTTCAAAAACGAAATAAGTGACCTCGGTGCAACAAAACCCCCAAATAGTTTAAAAAAGTAATCAGTTGCAATTATGAAACAGGTAAGTCGATTTATTAAATACACGGTTATTTTTTACGTATTCATTGCATTACTCTATTGGATCCTGATACGTCCCGTGCACATAAAATGGGGTGCATCAATTGAGGAAATAAATATGAAATTACCAGGAGATGAACTTATTTCTTCAAACAGAATCGTTTCAACACGCGCTATCAACATTTACGCACCAAAAGAACAAGTATGGCCATGGATTGCTCAAACAGGGCAAAACCGCGGTGGCTTTAACAGCTACTATTGGTTAGAGAATTTGTTCGGTGCAAAGATGGTAAATGCGGCCACTGCCCACCCCGAGTGGCAAAACAGCCAACCCGGCGATACCGTTTATTATGGAAAACATGAAGGTTATGCATTGGTCTCATTGGTTAATGTTAATGAATATTATTCCCTTGGCGGATGGACATTGTATCTGCTGCCTGTTGGTGCAAACAATACAAGATTAATTGTTCGCTATCCATCTATGGAGGTAAAGCAAAGCCGGTTCAAAACTGTTTATTACTACGGCTTGTTTGAGCCGCTACATTTTATTATGGAATCAGGAATGATGATGGGTATTAAGCAAAGTTCAGAAAGACAATAAACATGGAAAAGAGTAAATTAAATATTTCCAATAAGACGGTGGCGTATCGCGGCGGAGTAGTAGCTGCTGCTACAGTATTTGCTTATTCTTTAATAACTATGATATATGCCATTATCCGTTCTTCAGTAACTATTTACGGCGTTATGCCAATATTAGAAAGAAATACCATCATAATTGCTAATGGTTTTTCAATTGCATATTCGGTCGCTATTTTTTCTCTTGTAATGGCTGCGCTCTCATCAGTAGCAGGATCAGTTGCTGCCGTTATCCTTAAAAAATCACTGCAATACTTTAATCGCCGGTTCAATTCAAAAAGAGCTATGCTCATCAGCTGTATGACGGCTTTAGCAATGCTTATCGTTACCTATACCTTGTTCTATGCTTTGCTCGAAGATTGGATGACCTTTGATAATGCTGAAACATTTGTGTTCTGGTTCATATTTCCTGCTGCCATTTTTATTGCAGTGTCTATGATTGCAGGGGGTATAATAAATAAGACTTTAGAAACGGGGATTGAAGCAGCAAGCATTGGCATCAATAAAATATAGACGTGAAATTTAAATCCATTGAATAATATTTCACCAAACTGGTTGCTTTTAACGATACCAATTTTATTCTGCAATTTTGCCTTTACCGGTAAATTACTTAAAGCCTTCCAACCAGAAACATGTTGGAAGAATATTCCATCTTTTCTTACTTCGAGAAAATATTCGGCCGATAGTCGTGTTCATTTGTATATCCTTGATGCCTTTAAAAATTTTAACTACAGAAAATGATACGAATGTCAATGCAAGCATCGCCAGCATGAAAATCTATACGATAAAACACAGAAGTAAAGTACAGTTCAGACAAGAAAATGAATGCCTGTTAAACTTTTACGACATCAACCTTTTAAACTAAGGGCAGCTACATGCTTTCTATGCCTGTTCTAATATTACGGAAAGCTAAAAAAAATGGACTGCTATTATGAGAATCCGTTTATATGTAATTAAGCATCTAAAATATCGTAAATATTGTTTTCGTGGTGGCGGCAATTATCTTCTGCTTCTTTATCGTCAATCTCTCTATTTAATTCTTTCTCATCTTCTGCTTCTTTACCTACTTTTAAGTTCTTGATTTCATCCGCTGTAATAACATGTTTTGGATCAGCGTTATGTTTTCTAATTAACTCTGCCGGAGTTAATGCCTTACTGTAATCATCTTTCACGGTACTTAAGTTTTTATCTTCCATGATGAATTTACTAATTGTTATAAAGTTTGATTGGGTCGAACGCATCTAAAGTTCCGCAAACTTTGTTAGATACAATGTTATGTTTATAAGATTAGAATTTAGCTGGAGGTTTCGCTAACTGTCCCTTGTGGTCAATTTGATCTATGTTTTTGCAGTTATATTCTATGCTGGTAAGCTTGAATGTTCCGTAACATAAATCTCTATCCGGGTAACTGTAAATGGCATCGCCATTTCCCATCAGTTTGTATCCACTTATTTCCTGGTAATCTTTCAATGGAGTTGACCATGGAAATTGCTTTCCAGGGTCGGCTGAATAGCGGTCTTCAGAAATAAAATTAATGAGTTCGCCTTTGTCATTAAAATACAGCCAGGCAGAAACTGTAATATTATTGTTGGTAAACGACCCTTTCACTTTATTACCTTGAACGTCTGACCACTTTATACGCTTGTCTATCAATGTAGGCGGTGCCAGGCAACACATATCATTGAAAAAGGTAACCGTCTCTGATAAATCCATTTCTACTCCGTCCTGGTACTGCACTTTGAATAATGATAGTAATCTGATGTCCATAAAAGCGTCTCCATTCCTAAAGCAGTGATAACCGGCAACTGGCAGATTTTTCATTACTGCTTTCATAAAAAATAGCCGGGTTGGAGTTCCCATAAAATTATACTGCTCTGAAGTAAATTGCATCCATTCTGATTGTTCGTCCTTCCTGATTTTGCCTGTAAATTCTATTTTGAAATTATTCACTTTCGGCTTGCCAATAGACCCTGTAAAACGAAGGTAATTTTTAACTGGCCCGGGCAGGTATTGGATGTCCGCTTCTGTTAGTTCAGAACTTTGGAAATACGCTGGCTGTTGCAAAGCAATCTTTACATCATTCTGATATTTACTATAATAACCGAATGTTACATACCCAATGATAGCTGCAATAAGAATAATCACATTTACAATTGTTCCGAACTTCGCATCGTGCCAGAAGGAGATAATCAGGACCTGGGAGGTCACGACTGCAATTAATCCAAACAACCACCAATGACCAGTTTTAAATGCAAACATGATCGCTGCTATTGCAAAAAAGATAAATGCAAGCAGCCAAACTACTCCAAAAGGTTTTGAAATAGTTTGAGTTAGTTGTTTTACATCTGATAGTCCAAAGGCTTTAACGAAGCCTGCCAGATGAATGAGACCATGAACTATAACGAGTATAAAAAATGCTATTCTCATAGTTAACTATTTTTGCTGTGGTCGCTTATATTCCGTGGTGTGCAAGCCAAACGTAAGAAGCACGCGAGGTCTAACTATAATTAGTGAAAAAAGTGAAGGTAGTTATGCCTTATTATAAAGATTGTCAAGTTTTAAATTAATGTCTTTCAGTAAAGTGAATTGCTTTTCCTGGGTTTCAAAAAGGGTCTTGATTTGTTCTTCCAATAATAAATCCATTTTTTGATTTAGGCTACGGATCTGCATTTCTGCTTTCAGGTTTATCAGGTAATCGTTTTCACTCCTCATCCTGTCTTTTTCTTCCTGCCTGTTTTGACTCATCATAATAACAGGAGCTTGTAAGGCTGCAATGCAGGAAAGTATCAGGTTCATTAAAATAAATGGGTAGGGATCGAACTTGTAATGCCCCACGGCTACCACATTAAAAATAATCCAAAGGGTTAATATGACTCCAAACAGGATGATGAACTTCCAGCTCCCTCCAAATCTTGCGACTTTATCAGAAATTTTTTGCCCCGGTGATAGAATTTCCAACGGGGGATGTGATAGGTTATGTATAATGAGGTCTTCTGCAGCAATCGTTTCCTTGACTATCTTGTGCAGCTTATCAAGATGCTCGTTTTCGTCGGATAATAGCTGGTCGATTTCTTTATTCTCCATTAATAATGTTTCAGTGTATTTTAGTAACTTATGCTATAGTAAAAATGGCAATGAGATCTTAATCTTGTATGTTTAAATAAATGTCCCGGTTTTTTTTTCGCGTCACCTATATACATCTATTCCCAAAACTTCCCTATCCATCCATATCAAGTAGAGTAAAATAAGCTATTAATACCTTGATCGGTTCTTCAAGAGGAATCCGGCTTGCTTTTGATGCATCCATTGCTGCTTGTTCGCCAGATGTCTGGTAATTTGCATTGTATTCGACCCACGCCTACCGAGCCTTTTCTAGTCTCGATAACACTACTTCATCAGAACCAAATAAGGTATGAGGTGTAAACGCAGTGTTTGATGAAGAGGGAGTAGTCCGCGCCACTTTTGCAACAATCATAGAAATTGCAATATCAGCATTGCCAAAACCGTGCTGCTGCCTGTAACAGATAGCCTTATCCCCGAATAATGAAGCAAAGCATTTATGAACAGCATTTATAAGGGCATCTTCGTCGCGGATATTTAAAAAACTTTCAAGCTGCAGTGTTAAGCGGGAAAACGGGAACTCCGGCGTAGTTGCAGTGCCGTGAACTGTAACCGAAACATTTGTGTCTTCTCCGCAAAGTGTGTAATGTGCATTTTTTATTTCTACAGCAAGTTTATGCGGTAATTCATTTTCAAGTATTAATTGCCTCGCCGCCTTTCCTGTTTCCGCTAAATTTAAAAAAGTTTTTGTGTCAAGTTGTGACAGGATTTTTAAAAGAGGAATCTTTAGATTATTTTCTTTAAGATAAATCCTGAAAGCCTCAGCAGTAACAACAAACCCGTTCGGTATATTATTACCCTTAACAATAAGATTACTAATCATTCCACCGGATAGGATATGTTTGTCCCTTCTGAACGGAATATCATTCATTCTAGTTCGGGAAAACATTTTTATTACAGGTAACATAAAAAAAACGATTTTGAGGTTAAGTAATTACAATAGTTTTTGCTGTTGTTTTACGGTTGGCAACTGCTACATATAGAATTAAAAGTACAAGAGTGCGACGCAAGAAAAGCCTAATAGTAAATTGCTGCCGGGATCAAAAAAGGTAAAGTACTTCTGACTGAAATTGACCGGTGAGTGCAAGTTATTTGTTATTTATTCCCATTACACCGGGTCTATTTTCCTTAACCAGAATGCGTCACTAAAATTATCTTTTAAAGTAGGATCATGCTGTGCTGCTATTTGCATTCCTATCTTTTCCAATTGCTCACCCGACAATACTTTTTCGAGGTGTGGAAACAGTACGCGTTCTTCATAACGTACATGATTATCGACGAGGTCAGCAAGATTTGAAAGTTGATGCGGCTCTTTGTTGGTGGTTGCTTCCAGGTCCTGTATTTGGCTTGCAATCTGTGCATGTTCGTTCAATGCCCTTTGCACTGCTTCATCTATTACCGGCGCAAATAAAATAGATTGTTCCTGCACGAAATGCGGCAGCATATGGTGCTGCCAGAAGTATTGAACGTAGTTGTTTATTCGTTCAAATTCAACGCTAAACTTTAGCCCGTTTCTTATTTTCCAACAAAACAACAAAGTAGAGTGATGCTCTTTTGACAGCTGAACGATATGCTCGCTGCGTTTAATAGGTTTATTTTCCATATACTTTCTGAATAGCGATTATACAGTCTTTTAGAAGATACTCTCAAGAGTTGTTATTGAATCAACTGTAAATCCTGGTGGTGTTTGTTCTTAAATTTTTGGACGGGCAGCAATGCTATATTTTAAAGACCGTCGGAAATCAGGAATAAACTATTTATTAAAACTATGCATTAAGTTTAACTCAACTTATGATAGCACGAACTAATAATCATGATTTAAATCATCTATTATTCCGGCTGCAGTCAATAGAAAGGGTAACGATTAACAATAGTTTTGGTAAATAAGCAAACGGTTTTGGAACTATCTCGATTGCAATATTTTTTGCCTGAAAAAATTTCTGTCGTTGCATTAACGGTTTTACTTACATCTGACATTGTCTAAAATCTTACCAATGAACACTTTACTTCTCGGGGAGGATGTAGTTGTTAAAAAACGACTTATCCCACCATTTATTACCATCGCTCTTCCATTTGAACCAAAAATTACTCCTAGAGAACAGCTTGAAAAAAGATTACAACTTTTGACTGACAAGGCTGTAAAAGGCCTTAGTATGATCAAAGATATTCCCGTGTATATCCTAAATCCGGCAGTTATAAAATTAAAAGCAATAGTAGATGCTCTTGATTATAATTCAGATAAGAAAAGCGTTATTATTTTTTTATCGCCTTTCATCGAGAAGGTGTTTTATGTTAATCATTTTACCGATGCCAAGGTAATTATAGGTGAACCGTTAAACTTAAAGGAATTATTGCTTGAAAAAAGGGAAGAAAAGAAATACCTGGTTTTATCGCTCCAACATAATGAAGCATATACTTATTTAGGTGAAGGGGACAAATTGAACGTTATTGTTTTTAATTCTTCAGAACACTTAAAATCTCATTTAAATAATGGCACCGAAAACTTTCTTCATCACGTTGATAATGTGTTATCTCATGTTTTGAAAACATATTCTTTACCATTGATCGTGGTGGGAAGCGAAAGCGTGTTATCTCTTTTTCAGTCTATATCTAAAAACCGGAAAGAATTGTCAGAAACAATTTATTCTGATGATAAAAAGTTAAGTCTAAACAAGGTTCAACAATTAATTCGACCGGTTTTGGCAGATTGGAAAAAGCTGCGAGAAAATTTCCTCCTGATGAAAGTAGAAAAAGCTTTAGCAAATGGTAAAGCTGAAATAGGCATTCAGAAGGTTTTGAAGGCTACAAAAGATAAACGGGGTAAGTTATTAATAGTAGAAAAAGATTTTTCTTATCCAGTCACTTGTTCAGATAATAATGAAATAAACTTTTCAGATACAATTACAGTCAGTGGTCCATTGTCAATAACGGATGCCGTAGGAAATTCTATTGAAAGATTCCTGGCTGATGGAGGTAATGTAGAATTTGTAAGCAATGACACTTTGGTGGACCACATGCATATTGCTCTTATCACCTAATACATTTTCACTTATCACATATCTAAAGGCTTCCAGGGTGATGTATTTTAAAATGCATCGCCCTAAAGTTTTGCGGTATCCTTAAGGCAGAATACTTGGCTACTACTTTCAGGGAATCCAGTTTCTGCAGGCACTCATTATTCCCTTTATAAGTCTGAAATTGATCGCCGCATAACAGGTATTACGCAATTAGTGATGAAAAGCCATCTATAACATGATTTAAATCATATTATAGACGGCTTTTTCAGTCTAATCTTACATAACAAAACTATTCGCCGGTTTAAAACTCATCAAATCTAAGAGACTCATGAAAAAATTATTTGTATTGATTGTGATTGCCGGTACTTTCTTTGTCTATTCATGTGGCGGCAGTGAAAACAAACCAGTTGTAGCTGAAAACGACGCTACAGCTTCACAAAATTCAGAGGCATCAAAAGAAAACCCCGCTTACGATCCCGAAAGAGGTAAAGGAAAATTTACACACGTTGATGTTTCTGACAAACTAGATCCTGCGATGGCAAAAACGGGTGAAAAGGTAGCCGGGTTAAAATGTTCAGGATGCCATAGGATGACTGACGAAAAACTGGTTGGTCCGGGTTGGAAAGGTGTATCTGAGAGACACAAGCCGGAATGGATAATGAACTTTATTACGAATACAGACGAAATGATTGATAAAGATCCTAAGCTCCAGGCGCAATTAGAACTTTGCCTGGTACGTATGCCTAACCAAAGCCTGACTGATGAAGACGCAAGAGGTATATATGAATTTATGCGTAAGAATGATGGCGTAAAATAATAAAACGATTCCTTAAAGATTATACAATGAAAAAAATTAAAGTCAGTTTTTTGGCTATAGCTGCGCTTTGCCTTATCGGAAGTATGCAGGCCTGTAAGCCCAAAAATGCAGGAAGCGCCGTAAGTGGAGATGCTGCTGCACAAACATATGTTGCACCAGGCAAATACGATGAATTCTACAATTTTGTATCCGGTGGTTTTAGCGGGCAATTAGCCGTGTATGGGTTGCCAAGCGGAAGATTGTTAAGGGTCATTCCCGTATTTTCTGTAGATCCTGAAAAAGGATATGGATACAGTGAAGAAACAAAAGGTATGCTGAGAACATCACATGGCTTTGTTCCCTGGGATGATCTTCACCACGTAAATATGTCGCAAACAAATGGCGAAATTGACGGCCGCTGGGTTTTTGTTAATGGCAACAACACTCCCCGTGTAGCCCGTGTTGATCTTAAAACTTTCCGTACCGCAGAGATCATAGAATTACCTAATAGTGCAGGCAACCACTCTTCACCATTCATTACTGAAAACACTGAATATGTAGTGGCAGGTACGCGTTTCAGCGTACCCTTAGACGACCAGGATGGCGATGTGCCGATTAACACTTATAAAGACAATTTCAAAGGAACCATTAGTTTTATTGGTGTAGATAAAACCAGTGGCAAAATGGATATTTCATTCCAGATAGAAACCCCCGGTGTAAACTTCGACCTCAGCCATGCGGGTAAAGGACCCAGCCACGGATGGTTCTTCTTTAGCTGCTACAATTCTGAAAAAGCGAATACTTTATTGGAAGTAAATGCAAGCCAGCGTGATAAAGATTTTATCATGGCCGTAAACTGGAAGAAAGCGGAAGAATACCTGAAAGCAGGAAAGGGCATTAAGAAAAAAGTAAGGTATTCACGTAATACTTTCGATGAAAAAACACACACTACAAAATCTGAAATACTTACCGAGGTAACTACATTAGACCCTAAGGTATTAAAAGATATCTGCTACATGATACCATGTCCTAAGTCACCGCACGGTACCGATATAGACCCTACTGGAGAATACATTGTTGGTAGTGGTAAACTTGCAGCCTTAATCCCGGTGTTCTCATTTACTAAAATCCAGGAAGCTATTAAGAACAAAACCTACGACGGTGAATATGATGGCTTACCTATCATTAAGTACGAAGCTGCTTTATATGGTGAAGTACCCAAGCCGGGCCTTGGTCCGTTGCATACCGAGTTTGATGGAAGAGGAAATGCGTACACGTCCATGTTCGTTTCTTCTGAAATAGTAAAATGGAACATAAAAGATTTGAAAGTGCTCGACAGGGTTCCTACTTATTATTCAATCGGTCACTTAATGATACCCGGTGGAGATACCAGGAAGCCAAATGGCAAATACATGGTAGCTTATAATAAAATTACCAAAGACAGGTATCTTCCTACAGGTCCTGAACTATCGCAAAGTGCGCAGTTGTTTGATATCAGCGGCGATAAAATGAAGCTGTTGCTCGATTATCCAACAATTGGAGAACCGCACTATGCACAGGCGGTGGTGGCTGATGTTGTCAGCAAAAATTCGGTAAAGATTTTTAAGATTGAAGAAAACAATCACCCCTATGTATCTAAAGGTGAAGGAACAACCAAGATAGTACGCGACGGAAACAAGGTGCATGTGTACGCCACTGTTATTCGCTCACACATAAATCCCGATAACATTGAAGGAATAAAAATGGGCGATGAGGTTTACTTCCACGTAACCAACCTGGAACAGGATTGGGACGTGCCCCATGGTTTTGCCATAAAAGGAGCCGACAATGGTGAACTGTTAATCATGCCGGGAGAAACAACCACATTGAAATGGATACCTGGCAGAGTAGGAATATTTCCTTTCTACTGTACCGACTTCTGCAGTGCATTACACCAGGAAATGTCGGGTTATGTAAGGGTATCGCCCGCCAGCTCCAATATAGCTTTGAAATGGTCTATGGGTACTGATAATGGTGCTACCAGCAAAACGGCTTCCGCCAGTAAGGGTTCAGGCGCTACCGGCACATCAAGATCAAGGTAAAATCTTCACATTGCAAAGAAGGTGAGCATAGGCTCGCCTTCTTTGCAATTTTTATAATTCATTCCATAATTCAACGGATATGAAAGATTCACTAAAATGGCCAAGGGTATTGGTAACAACAGCGGCAGTCATTTTAATTGGCGCACTTTTTTTACCAATCTGGAAAATAGAACTATCGGCCCCGCAATATCCTGAAGGTCTTGCATTGAAGATATATGCCAACAAACTGGCAGGAAATGTTGACGTAATAAACGGCCTTAATCACTATATTGGTATGAAGACTTTGCATACCGACGACTTCATTGAATTTAAAATACTGCCTTACATTATTGGTTCGTTTGTAGTGCTTGGTTTGTTGGTTGCTTTTTTCAACAAAAAGAAATTGTACTACGCCTATATCGCAACTTTTATTTTGTTTGGCATTGTATCGATGATTGATTTTTACAGGTGGAATTATAACTACGGCCACAATCTTGACCCAAACGCGGCCATACGTGTTCCGGGCATGGCCTACCAGCCGCCACTGATTGGCTACAAGCAACTATTGAATTTTGGTGCTTATTCCATTCCCGAAAAAGGTGGATGGATGTTTATTGGTGCCGGTGTTTTGTTGCTGGTTGCATACCTGCTCATTCTTAAACCAAAATGGCTACCGCTGCAAAAGAGAAAATTTGCTGTAGCTTTTTTAATAATATTTTCGCTGCAGGCTTGCTCAACCGGGCCGCAGCCCATAAAATATGGAAGTGATGCGTGCGATAATTGCAAGATGACTATTATGGACAAACGTTTTGCAAATGAGTGGGTAACCGATAAAGGCAAAGTTTATCGCTTTGATGATGTTCATTGCCAGGTGGCATTCCGGAAAACAAACCCCAGTAATGGAACTGCCTATATCAACGATTATTCAGGAAGCAAAGAGTTAGTACCGGCAACTGAAAAGTTTTTTGTTTATAGCCACGAGTTAAAGAGCCCGATGGGTGGAAATGTTGCTGCCTTTAATAGCCCCGCTGCAATGGAAAAAGTATTAACAGAACAAAGCGGAAAAAAGTTATCGTGGAGCGAAGTGCAGCAGGAAATGAATAACTGATTTTTTTTGAACCAGGGTGTTGAATAACTATTAAGCCGCCGTTGCCACGCTCGCTTGTACTGTAACGCATTATTCATCATGGCAGTTCTTGCCCTCCAAAGGGTCAAAGGGTAGGCTGACCTGCCGTAAGGTTGTTCTTGAACTGAAGTGGTTTCTTAAACTGTAATTGCACTATGGCAGCTTACCCTGCGCAAAGCCCAGGGGTCGCACACTTGTACAGTTACAAAAACATCAGCAATAGTTGGCAATAACTTTCTTTAGAAGTTCTAATAAAAAAAAATGCCCCCTGTAAAAACAGCGGGCCTCTAACGATTGCTTGCCATATGAAGAGTTCTGAAAAATCTGTTATTTAAACCTTACCGATCATTTTTTTTTGATAAACAATCCTTTTCTTCTGCCCCGTTCAAAAATGATGCTACTATTAAACTGAAAAATTGTTTCTTTTATTACAGGCGGGCACAAAAAAATTGTTAAAGAAAATAGATAACTGCTTTGCCGCGAAAACAATGTTCCCCTCACATTCAATGCAGCGACTGCCCCCTATTTTAGAAATAAATTCCTTTACCAGGAGTGAGTTAACAGATGATAGAACCAGGTCTATTCTATTGAAACAAGACAGCAAAGAGTTAAGTACGACAGCTTTCGCCAGGTTCGTGTAAGTGTTTCATGCAAACCTTCATCAAACAAGCTCTTATACTTTCGCAGCAAAATTATTGCTTCAACATAATGTTTCTATACTCTACTTTCATTGGAGGTCCAACGTGAACCTGTACACCCAATAAACCTTCAGACTTTCCATTGACCGGATCGTTATCGGTTACATCGCTCATTAATACGCCGTTAATATAATGCTGGAGGCGGTTTCCTTTTGCAACCAGCCTGCAGGTATTCCAATCTTCAGATTTGATATTATTCTTTAACTCATCAGAACTACCCAGGGAACCTGTTACGGTTCTGACCGTCCATGCATTGCTTTTAACATAATCTCTAACAGCAGCTGTTGAACTGCCGGGTGGATTAACAGTTACAATCTCTCCACGGTAAGCCAAAGTGGTTCTTCCACGTTCTTCATAGTTCTGACCCGTATACCGAATAGCCCCATCAATATCAAGCTGGTAACCCTTTAAGGCATGAGGAACTTCGGTGAACTCAACACTACGGTAATTAATTCCGCTATTGCCGGCTTTTGTTATTTTAAATTCAAGGGTGAGCTCAAAATCTTTCGGCTTTCCGCCACCCCAAATGATGAATGAATTGGTTTTCAAAAGCGTCGTTGGTGTTATTTCGCCGACAAGGTTGCCGTTTTCTACCCTCCAATAGGTTGGATCGCCTGCCCAGCCGTTAAGAGTTTTACCATCGAAGATCTGTACAAAGCCAGCGGCATTTTTATTGTTCTTGCTTTGGGCCTTGCAACTGGCAATCAATAATGCGACTGGCAGAAATACAACCAGGATTACGCCTAACGGAACAAATTTGAACGAAGAATTTTTTAGCATCTTAATATTAATTAGTAATTTTTAAATGTTCCAGGTGATTATTCAGCCCCCTTGTTGTAAAATACAAACAGTCCATCTTTACCGGCTGCGATAATATCCTTTCTTCCCGATCCGGTTAAATCCGCCACCGAGAAATACACCCCTAAACCTTTACCTTCTCCAAAGGGACCAAAGCTGATTACTTGCTTGGTAAACGATTCCCCGGTCCATTTATAATAATAAATTCCTAACGGATCATTCTCGCCAGGATCATTGCCATTATGAGCACGGTAGCGTTTACCTGTCAGTAATTCTTCTTTTCCGTCGCCATCCAAATCAACCCATTTCATGGTATGAAACTGCGAATTGAAGGGATCGATAGAATGTTTGACCCAGGACACTTTTGCTTTTTTATCCTTTTTTTGTTCGTACCAATCCAATCCGTAGCTATGTGCTTGTCCCACAATTAAATCGTTCAAACCATCTTTATTTACATCTGCAACGAGTACGGGAACACTGGAAGTTCCGAGTGAAAAATCTCCATGAAAAGTCCATGGATCTTTGAAAGGATTTACCGGAGCTTCGGCCCAACCACCGCTGACAATTAAATCGCCTCTGCCATCGCCATTAATATCACCAAAGCCTAAACCGTGACCACTTTTAGAATCCGAAATTTTTGAAACTTCAAACTTGCCGGTACCCTTTCCCTGGCCGTCTTTTACCAGCCGGTAAACCACTAAAGGATCGTTGGGAGTATTTGGAACAATCTCTTGTACACCGTCTCCGTCAATATCCCATGATCGGCTCGATTCAATGTTTCCTGTTTCCGCTATTGCGTGTTCCGGCCACTCCTTATTATTTCCCGGGTTTTCACGCCAGGTAAGTGTTTTACCAAACCAACCGCCGGTTACAAAATCTATTCGACCGTCACCATTAACATCAAGCGGTATGGTAGAAAATTCATCCCAATACTCCCCTACTTTTTTTACCGGGCCGATATAATTTCTTTTCCAGTAAGATGGCCCTTCGTACCAATACCCGCCCGAGACTATGTCCGGAATTTTGTCGTTGTTTACATCAAACACCTCTACAGATTCATAACTCTCTGCCGCCACCTGTTTTTTTAAAAATTTTAAAGGCTTTGGAGCCTGTTGAGAAGCATTTGCAGTCGATTGGCTAAACCCTGCAAATGAAATAAAAAGAAAGAGTAAACAGGGTATTATAGCTTTATCCATTTTTATTGTTTATTCCCGAACCATTTTTGTTTCTAACTGAAAGTGTAACAATAAACTTTGCGATAATTGCATTTAATACAGCGGCGAAGCGTATGCCTATAGTAAGATAAGTAATACGACCTACGATAAGTGTTCATTTACAACAGGTACCAGGAACTATAAAAACTTTCTTTATAGTAATGCGATTATAATAATTGGCCCTCCGGTATAATTTGCATAACAGATATTTTGTGATACAAGCATTTGCATTTATGGCAACATCGTTGCGTCGCAATCCTTTCATCTATTGTGCAGTAAGCATCTTTGGTTTTAAAGTCAAAAGCTGTTTCAATTTATAAAACAGGCTTAACCAACTATACCGAAGAACCAATTACAGTTATTTTGTTATCATTTATTTTGTTTGTATTCGTTGCATTCCACCTGGCTTTGCTTATACAGGATTAGTAATTTTTCGCATTCATCAACTTAACAAAACAATGTTCAATATTCTACGCTCAATGCTTTATTTTAATTAAAGAAATATAACTGCCTGTATTGCTAATTCAGTATTGAACATTGCTTACGAATATTTAAACCAATACAATAGTCGCTTAATGTAATAACGTTTGATATCCCTCTAGTAATCTTCATTAATGTCTTTCCACGTTCGTGAAGCGGCTGAGTCTAAAACTGCCTGGCAGACCTTCTGCGTTTCAAGCGCTTCTTTAAACGTTGGCGAACAGGGTTCACCTGTTTCAAGGCTTTTCAGGAAATCTGCTGCCTGGTGTACAAAAGAGTGTTCGTAACCAATCGATAAGCCGGGAACCCACCATTTATCCATGTAAGGCTGATCACCGTCCGTAACATGAATGGTTCGCCAGCCACGAACGATAGACTCGTCTCTATGGTCGAAATATTCAAGTTTGTTTAAGTCGTGCAGGTCCCAACGGATAGATGCATGTTCGCCGTTAATTTCGAAAGTGTATAAAGCTTTGTGGCCACGTGCATAGCGGGTAGATTCGAAGAGACCCAAAGAGCCATTCTCGAAATGACAGTGGAATATGCATGCGTCGTCGATACCCACCTTTTGCACCTGGCCGGTTGCCTGGTGAACACGTTCTTTAATAAAGGTTTCGGTAACCGCAGAAACGTCCTTAATGCTTCCATTCATCCAGATAGCGGCGTCGATACAGTGCGCCAGCAGGTCACCTGTAACGCCAGAACCGGCTGCTTCCACATCGAGGCGCCACGTACCTGCGCCTCCCTGCGGAACATTTGCATTGATGGTCCAGTCCTGTAAAAAATTGGCGCGGTAATGGAAAATCCGTCCCAGTTTTCCTGAATCAATTATTTGTTTGGCTAAAGTAACAGCAGGCAGACGGCGGTAGTTGTACCAAACCGTATTTTGAACACCCGCCTTTTCAACCGCATCCACCATTGTTTGAGCTTCGCTTAAAGAACGTGCAAGTGGTTTTTCACACAGGATCATTTTTCCTGCAGCTGCAGCGGCAATAGAAATTTCGGCATGCGTATCATTTGGCGTGCAAATATCTACTGCATCAATATCGTCGCGAGCCACCAAAGCCTTCCAGTCTGTTTCAACCGACTCGTAGCCCCATTGATCGGCAAATGCACGAACCTTATCTAAGGTACGGGAGCAAACAGCTTTCAAAACCGGCTTGTATTCCAACTGCGGAAAGAAATTTGAAACACGATTATAACCATTCGAATGGGTGCGGCCCATAAAACCGCCTCCTATTAATCCAATCCTTAATTCTTTTTTATTATTCATTTGTCGGTACGATTAAACATTGAAAAATACTGTCAGGGTTACCAGTTACAAGTTACCAGTTTCCCGTTACCGGCAACTCGTTACAGGCAACCGGCAACCGGTAACCGGTAACGCGTCTACCCTTCGTTCCATCCATGTGCGTCGCGCACTTTTATCATGGTTGCGAGTATGTCGTTCCAGGTTTGCTGGCGTTTCATTACTTCATTCGAGAACATGCAACCGTCCCAGCAAATGTGTTTAAACGCCCTGGTTAGTTCGCCATTCTCATCGCGCAGCCAGTAACCGGCATCACGTACAATATCAAGTTTCCCGTTAGGGTCAGTAGCCTGGCAATGGCGCCCTGTTTTATCGTGCGAACCTGTTCCGTGAACCGTTCCGTCGTTCTGAGCGACATGAAAGTCAATTGTCCACGGACGAAGTGCTTTTGTTACAGTTTTAAGACCTTCAGTCAAAGCTTCACGATCAGTCCAATCAAAATTTTCAGGAAGGATACGATCTTCGGGCCTGTTGTAACCTAGCAGGTATAAAGTTGTATGAGACATATCGGCCTGGAAACCTATATTAGGACGATCTACAGCCTCCAAAGTATCAATCATCGTTCTCCAACTGTGCATACCGCCCCAGCAGATCTCTCCTTCGGCAGCAAGTCTTTCGCCGTAGTCGGCAGCAACATCACAGGCTTCGCGAAAAGTTTCAGCAATTAGTTTTGTATTGTTTACAGGGTCTTTTTCCCAATCGACAGGAGAACTGGCGGAGTCTATACGAACAATTCCAGAAGGACGGACCCCCAATTCGCGTAAAGTCTTACCGAAGTGACAAGCTTTTCTAACCATTTCAACAAATAGTGCACGATCTTCTTTACTACCCATTGCAGGGCCACCCCAGATAGGCGCAACAAGACTACCTATATTCAGGTTGAGGCCACCAACTTTATCGGCCAGCTGTTTTATTTCATCATCAGTACTATTTATATTTATATGGGGATCAAAGAGGCCAAGATCAACACCGTCAAACTTCACCCCATCCACTTCAGCGGCGGCGGTCATTCGAAGCATTTCATCAAAAGAAATAACGGGTTCAGAATCGGGCCCTTTTCCAACTATACCAGGCCAGGTGGCATTGTGCAGCTTAGGATAATTATTTTGGTTCATTCGTTAGATGATTTGGTTTAATAAAAACAATCACGAGTTAGCGATTTAAAATTGTTACATTAGTATTAATTGCATTTTCCAGGAAATAATTTAGTGCCGCTTATAGAATTGGTGCATGAAGTAACAACAGTACAAGAGTGCGACGCAACGGTGTTAAATAGACGCTTTGTCGCCTGGCTCAAAAAAAAAACGTTTGCGTATCCCTTAAATAACTATAAAACCATGTCAGGATTTCCCGGTCCGTAATGTTTTAGCATTACTATCGGGTCGGTTGTTGAAGCATTAGTGATGGTTACACCTTGTGTAGCCGCGGCTTCACTTACAAAGAATTCGTCGTTTGTTAACTGGCCGTAACGGATCAAAGCAGGCGTTTCAATCTCCCATACCCCCATTTTGCCGCGACCCTGCATCATGATCAAACCATAAGCAGCATTGTCTTTAATGGTAACCGTTTGACCCGGAAAAACAGTAAGTTCCTTCGCACTGAACGCATCGGATAGGTAACAAACCCAGTTTTCAATGTATCCTTCAGCTTTCATTTCTTCTACAGCTTTAACAGGCTTAGGACGCATAAAACGGGTTTCCAAAATATTGGGATTTGTATTAAGTTCCCAATCGATAACTTCCATCAACTGGTCATAATCTCCTATCCGATCAGGAGGGGTTCCGTTCCACAATAACTCCTCAGGAATGATAGCTTCATTCACCAGCGACTGGTACATGGCAAAAACGTCGGACGCCTTTTGTGGTTCATATGTACACATACTACCAGGGGCATGAAGCATTCCCGGGGGTACATCCCAACCTGTTCCAGGTTCGAGGCGGAAAGCCTGGGAATAATTGGTTATCTTATTATCGCCCTTGGTAAAATTTACGAGGCATTCTTTGATTTCCTCTTTAGTGGTACCGGGTGCAATTCCAAAAAATGTATAGGGAAAATCGCCGCCATGATTATTTAGTTGCGGAGGAAAGTAGTAAGCTTCAGGTTTTCCTAACTGGCCAATATGAGCAGCGTGTTCATCGTTATGATGTATATGGTGAGGCAAGGGACCCATGTTGTCGAAAAACTTTGAATACATCGGCCAGCTTTGGTATTCATTCCACAACCGCTCGCCGATCAATTCACCTTTCAGTTCGTCGATTGCATCTTTTAATAGTATTTGATTTTCGTTTGTTCCGTCGTTAAAAACCACGGCGCTTAAGCCCTCGTTTTCGCCGGTCAACGGGCCGTTTTTTGCGGGTGTGGTTGAAGACAGCCAACGTTCATCTATTCCACCCCGATTACCGCCAAGCACATAATAATCATCAGGGTGTAACTTAATTCTTCTGCCGGGAACACAAAATGAACGTGGAACCCACGTTGGAGCAAGGCGTAATATTCCTTCTCCCTGTTCTAATGCTTTTTTTGCTAAACTGGTTTTTTCCAAAACTTCCATTAAAATAGATTTTAAATTTTCGAACTTAAATTATCAGAGTTGATCTTTTACCATCGCTATTTAAGCTAAGGCAAACAAGTACAGCTTAAAACTACACCAACGAAACAGAGAATCACTCTTTTCGTTGGTGTAGATACTAATATTTTTTGCCACTAAAAATAGGGACTTAAAGCAGCCTCGTCTGCAGGAAGGCCGTAGGTTAAGGTTATATTAGTGAAGGCATTATTAGGAGGAACGGCACCATTCGGGTAATAGTAAGCCTGGGGGTTTGCTTTAACTCTACTTCCATAAGCAGTAATCACTTCAACCGCCTTACCAGTTCTTACGAGATCGTGCCAGCGTTTGTTTTCGAACGCTAATTCAACTCTTCTTTCGCGCATGATAATATCGCGCAACTCTGCCTGGCCTGTGGTTGTTACCGGAGATACACCTGCACCAAAGGCCCTGTCTCTTACCTTATTTAAATGGGGCAACGCTTCTCCCCCCTTATTCTGTTCGTTCAGCGCTTCGGCGAGGAATAACAAAACTTCGGCATACCTGTAAACCGGCCAGTTATTACCTGTATTATTAAATGTAGCATGGGGGAAAGCAAATTTCTTGATGTAAGGAAACACTTTATTTTCCCTCAAGCTTGAACTTAATGTAACATATGCAATAGAAGCATCTTTTCTTTTATCACCGGTTTCATAAGCAGCAATGATATCAGGGGTGGGTGCGTTATTTCCTTCACCCGAAAGTGCCTGCGGATTTGCAACACCAGTAATAGGCGCCAGTTCCGCTGCAGTCATCGGACGAGGTAGAAAGTTGTAAATTAAAGTTCCGTTGTAGCCTGCAGATCCTTCCATAAACTGTACTTCAAAGACGGACTCTTTGTTATTTTTATTACTGTTGGTTCCTGAAAACGCATTGCTATAGTCGGGCATGAGATCATACTCGCCGCTGGTTACAACTTCCTTCAAAAGAGCTTCCGCTTCAGGCCATTTTTTCTGAACGATATAAACATTACCGAGTAACGTTTTGGCTGCACCTGAAGTCACCCTTCCGGCATCCTGTTTTGATTTTAGTGGCAACGATTGTGCTGCGGCTTTTGCGTCAGTTTCAATCTGCTTGTACAGGTCCTCAACCGATCCAAGTTGCGCCGGGGCTTCCTGCCGATTGGTAACTGGTGTTAAATGCAAGGGAACCTTTCCAAAATACTGCACCAATTTAAAGTACGCAAAGGCGCGCAGAAATTGTGCTTGTCCTTTTAAGTTGGCTTTCGAGACGGCATCAAAATCTACTGGATCAATTTGAGCCAGGATCTCGTTTGCACGTGCTACGATCTGGTAAAGTGCGCGGTATTCGTCGCGAACGTGGGTGTTGGTTGTAATACCATTAGCAGTAGGTATACTAAAATCGGCAAGGTTCTCCTGCTGTTCTGTAGCTCCGAAAAGGATGTTACGAAAGTAATACGTGTTGTCGGAATGCATTTCACCTAATAGCCAGTCGCGATCGTTATAGATAGTCCTGAGAGGAACATAGGCCCCATTGATCGCTTGTTTGAACTCTATCTCGGTTTTGAAAAAGACATTTGAACTCAAAGCCGTCTCGGGAAGTACGTCCAGGTTTTTAGAACAACCTGTTAGAACAAAGCCGATCAGCCCCGAAATTATAATTTTTGCTTTCATTTTATAATGACTAAGAATGTTAGAAAATGATTTATGTAAACTCTGTTCCTAAAAATTAAGGTTAACGCCTAAAGTATACGTGCGCGGAACAGGGTAACTTGAAAAGTCAACGCCCTGGGCCAAGTTACCGCCGTCGCCATTGCCATCTCCCTGTCCACTTACCTCAGGATTTGGACCTCCCCAGTAATTTGTAAATGTATATACCTGCTGAACGGAACCATAAACACGGGCAGACTTAAACACCCTGTTTTTTACACCGATATTATAGCCGAGGGTTACATTTTTAATGGAAAAGAAAGACGCATCTGCAACAAAGCGGCTATTGATCCAATCTCTCTCGATACCGGTTACATTACCACCACCCACGGTTGTTCCAAAAAATCCTTTTCCAGGATTAGATACAGATCTGAAACGATATTTCACTTCCTGCAACAAGTTAAATACACCATCCAGGTTCGCTGTGCTGTAGATATGCCTAACGAAGAGCTGGTTGCCGTAAGAGCCGGAACCGACAACGCTAAAATCGAAATTGCCGTAAGTTAAGGTATTAACAATACCATAGGTAAATTTAGGGAATGGAGATCCTATTATTGTCCTGTCGTCGAAGTCGCCGCCATACGTAATAAGCCCGTCTCCATTTACATCCTTCATTTTTATGCTGCCGACAGTGGAACGACCGGGAATTTTTGGACTCTTGTCAAGATCTGCCTGGTTCAAATACATCCCTTCCGATACAAGACCGTAAAATTGTCCAAATGGCTGACCGACCTGGGTAATGTGCCAACCGCCGGGACCATATACGCGGTCGATACCTTCAGCTAGAGCTAAAACCCTGTTGCGGTTAAAAGAGATGTTTGCATTGGTGGTCCACCTGAGTTTACCTTCTGTATTTCTTGTAGTTACAGCAAACTCGTGACCCCAGAATTTAATTTCTCCAATGTTGTCGTTATAGTTTGTAAATCCTGATTCTTGTGGCACCTGAACACTGTACAATAAATTAGTAGTGTTTTTAGTATAAAAGTCGTATGTAAACTGTATCCTGTCGTTAAATAAGCCCAAATCTAACCCGATGTCTATTTGTTTCGTTGTTTCCCAGCCAAGGTTGGGGTTGGCTAACGAAGTTCTTACGGCGCCAGTAGCTACCGTATTACCAAAAACAGCATTAATAGTATTATTTACAAGAGCAAACTGAGTGTAATTACCAATGTTATTATTCCCAATAACTCCATAGCTTGCTCTTAATTTTGCAAAAGATACTGACCCTGAGTTTCGAAAGAAATTTTCATCCGACATCACCCATCCTGCAGAGACAGATGGGAAAGTACCCCAGCGATTATTAAGTCCAAAGCGGGAGGAACCATCAGTACGGACCGACGCAGTTAATAAGTATTTACCCTTGAAATTATATGTCAGCCTGGAAAGAAAAGAGTTAAGGCCCCATTCATTTACATCATTTCTTGTATTCGAAGGATTGCCTCCCCTGTTTATGTTAACAGCTGACTGAATAGTAGGAAGTCTGTCATCTGTATAGGTGTCGGCCTGGATTCGGGTAATATTCTGGTTAAATTTCTGCTGCGTAAATCCGCCCAACAATTCAAAGTTGTGTTCGCCTATGCTTCTTGTATATGTAGCAAGGTTCTCGTTCAGCCAACTCATGCTTTCCGAATTTTGCCTGATCGAAACGGCCGTAGTTGGTATAGGCACATTGATCTGACTGGTAGCGGTTGAAGGATTGAAAAAGAAGAACCTATTGTTCTGGTATTCAACATTCATCGTAGACTTCAGAACCAACCCCTTAAAAGGTTGGTATTGGAGATAAGCATTTGATATAATGCTGTAGGTTTTGGTCTCATTTTTCAACTCCTCTGCAGCTCTTACCCAGTTAGGGTAAGCAAAAATATTACCGGTGCTTCCCGGAAACTGGTTAAACTTGGTTAATTGGCCATTTGCATCGTAAATAGGCATTACCGGCCAGGTATGCAGGGCATTAAAAAGAATACCTGTTCCCCTGTCACCGTCCGTCCTTGGTGTATTATCAAAAACGTATTGGGGAGCTATATTAAAACCTAATTTCACTTTATCAGACACAGAAAAGTCTGAGTTCATCCGAAGCGAATATCTTTTGTATTTCGTATTTAAAACAACGCCTTGCTGGTCAAAAACCCCTGCCACCAATGCGGTGTTCATCTTCTCGGTATTTGAGGTTACAGTCAGGTTATAGCTTTGTAAAGGTGCATCTCTTAACAATGCTCCGTACCAGTCGTTGTTCTTGCCTTCATACTGAGATGGGTTTTGAAATTCAACAGGTACAGCTTGTCCTGCATCTTGATAGTATTCCTTTTTGAATTGTGCAAATTCAACGGCATCCATCATTTTTACCCTGCCACGCATGGGTACATGCTGGGTTCCCACAAAAGTGTTGAAACTCATATTCGTTTGGCCTTTTCTCCCTTTTTTGGTGGTTATTAAAACAACACCATTGGCTGCCCTGGATCCGTACAGCGAGGTAGAAGCGGCATCCTTTAGTATTGAGATAGTTTCTATCTCATCAGGGTTAATAGCACCTATATTTCCTGTAAGAGGAAAACCGTCAACAACATACAAAGGATCGCTACCTGCAGATACAGACAACTGACCGCGAATTCTAATATTCATACCCTGGCCTGGCTTTCCTGTTGTCTGGTTAATTTGAACACCAGCTAAACGCCCCTGCAGTTTTTGGCCTATCTGCGACACCGGCAAGTCTTTTAACTCTTTACTGTTAATTGTTTGCACTGCCCCGGTAACTTCTCTCTTTAACTGGCTGCCATAACCTACCACCACCACGTTTTCCAACGATCTGATATCAGCAGCTAAAGTTACATTTATGGTATTTCGGTTATTGATGGCTACTTCCATAGAGCCATAACCGACACTCGAAATAACCAGTGTGCCCGTTCCACCTGGCACGCTAATGGCAAAGTCGCCGTTTGCATCGGTGCCCGTACCATTGCCTGTACCTTTAAGTAGAATGGATACACCGGAAAGGCCCGCGCCTTTCTCGTCGGTAATTTTTCCTCTAATGTTGGCTTGTGCCCATGCTCCGGTTGAGGAGAGTAGCACCAGGTAAAGTACACACAGGTACTTTATCTTTTTCAGTATAATTTTTTTCATAATTGACAAGCGATCTGCGTTAGAAATACATTAATAGATTAATGCGTTTTGGGTTCATTGTTTTCTGTTTTTTGGGCTATACAAAAAATGGATTATGTTGGCGCCAAACGTACTATTGACTGTCCCCGTGCCAACACTCTTCTTGGGGAACATTTTACAGGAGTTTGCATTAAAAGCGTTTTTAATTATCTACATTTTATTTTCCGGAAATTCAGTTATTTTTTTATGATTTTCCAACACATCAACTTCCAGGTCATACGTCCTTGTTTCACCGGGTGCTAAAAAGATCAGCTCTTGTTGCTCCCTCGCTTTTGCCTGGCCCACGGGAGGATTTGTTCCAGGCTCAAGCCCTGTGACGTATTCACCTTTACCCCAATGTTGCCAGTTGGTTAACCAGGGTAATTGCTTTTTTTGAAACCGTAATGAAAGAGCGAGCCCGATTTCAGCGTTATGAAGTCCACAGGTACACCATCCTGAACTATCGGGTATAATATCAATAAATGCAGCTTCTTCTCCTCCCCCACTATGCTCAGGTAACGGCGCAATACATTTATGAAAATCATTTCCTTCCCTGAAGATCTTATTGCTATTGCCTTCGCGTGGTTTCCATTCGCCCTGCCAGGTAATATTCGTTCCTTCGTCAACTAAGGGCCAGCCAAAATTGAAATGATAAAGCAGCATGTGCGGGGCCACTGTATTACCACGGTTTATCACTTCATCGTGTATTCGTATTTTTGACTGTCCTAATGTTGCAGATATTGTTCGTCTCAGCTCCAGGTTGGGCCCGAGTACGGTGCTTTGTTTCATTGTTCCGGTAATACTCATTTCCATTTTACCGGCTAAAGGGTCAGGTTGAATTATAGATTCTAGCTCTGCACTAATGTTACTTATTTGTCCGTGCAAACCACGCTCTCCGTATTCATCCCCTTCGGGCCCGCCAACGTGGTCCAGGCCGCAAGTAGTAAATAATCCACCACCAAATGTCTTCAGCCAATCTAATCCCTTATTCGAAAAAGGCTCGGGGGCAGTTATGCCGCCATGACTTAACCAGGCGAGGCTGTGTCGGTTATAAAAGGCATCTGCTATATCCATTGCCCGGTCAATTACCACTTTAAACCGAAGTCCCGATCCGGTGTTGATCCATGCTATTCGTGTTCCCCGGCCCGGCCCATTATCAATTACGTACGTTTCTATACCGCCAAGTTGCGCAGAATTAGAAATTTTGTCGCTCCAGTTTTGATGCATTGAACCTGTTCTCCTTTTGATATTGTTGTGTCAGTTTTGGCAATAAAGAACCTGTCGTACAAGTGAGTGACACAACGATGACGCTATGAAAACCACTTGCCGGTAAACAAAACTTCCAACTCAATTACAATAATTACGACCGGCTAGCCAGTGTACGAATTAAAGAATGGTTGTAAAGGAATCATATGTTTAAGATTTTTTTGGGGACAGGCGCAGCAACTTCCGTCAACATCGTTGTGTCACTCACTTGTACTTACGTCTGAATATTGAGCTTTAAGAAAATTTACCTGTTATAGTTGAGATTATTTTGACGATGCTGTTGCCTGCTTGTTTGCTTTTGGTTTATATACCTCGTGATTTTTATTTGCCCCCGAAGTCAGGTAGGCCATTAAATCTTTTAGCTCCTCCTTATTTAACCTGTTGATTGTTCCGGGATACATAATAGATACCTCAGACATTTTTGTGGCTACAACATCTTTCTTTAAAATTGTTTGAAGCGATTGAGGCGCAAATGGATTCATTGAAATATAATATTTACCATTTTCTTCGTTTTTGAGCCTCCCTGTTATAGTACTACCGTCTTTCATTTTAAAATCGGTAGCCGCATATTGATCAGATATTACTTTACTAGGTAAAATGATAGATTCAAGTATATCCCTGTTAGAGAAACGGGTGCCTAATTGGGTAAGGTCGGGGCCTACTGCACCACCGCCTTCGCCTCTCATACTATGACAAGTGGCACAAAGAGTGGCACTGAACAACATTTTTCCCTGGGCAAAATTTCGGTCTGTTGAGTCGCTATTAACCACCGCAAGGGCATCTTCTATTTTCCAATCTCTTCCGGGACCTTTTGGATTACCAACAACAGTCGTCCTTCTTCCATTCGTTATTACTAAAGAGTTTCCTGAAACAGTATTGAAGTGTTCCATTTTTTCTTTAGGAACATTTGCAAGGGCCATTTTCCTGGCCTTTTCGATAAAACCGATATAGCTATTTCCTCCCTTATAGCTGAAAGCAGTATTGAAAAACTTAAAATACTTTTCACGTAGTAACGGGGTCCAACCTTTTTTAGCCTCACTTAATATGGTTAAATAATAAATTTTTTCGGCCGGAGGTGTTTTGGCAAGCATACCGGCAATATCCAGTCCGTACATCGGGTGACGAGCGACAAGGTCTGCCGAACTGGTAAAGGTTTTTTGACCTGCCGACTCCTCGTTATCTTTAACAGTAGCCATTAATGCCATTGTTTTTGTTACGGCCTGGGGAGCATCTACATGTACCAAAACTTTACTTAATATCCGGTTTAATTCATGGGTTGTGGCCGGGAAATGAGGGTTCAGGTAAGAGATCATTTTTGTATAAGCAGCGCCTTCCGGTTTTCCCATACGCAACACGATTAATTCAAAGGCTCTTACAACATCTATTTTTTGAGAAACGGGTAATGCAGTAAAATTAATCGATGCTAATGCATTTATCATTCCTGGCTCGAGGTCCGCGGTTCCGCAACGTGCCAATGCTATCATAGCCTGGGTTAAGATCTGTGGGTCTTTTTCTGATAATGCCTTCTCCTGCCACTCGCTTACCGGTTGGTGTTCTACTGCAATACGGGCAGCGTAGCGGATAAAACGATCAGGGTTTTTCAAATGGGGCCATGCAGTAATTAAAGCCTGGGGGTTTGCACCTTCATGAAATTTCTCCAGTTGTTTCCTTGTGTTCTGCGCCTGTTTCTGCGCGGCTGTTAAACGGGAAGTTAGCGGAGGAGTGGGTGTATTGTTATCGCCATAATAAACGCGGTACATATCTGAATCAAGCCTGCGACCTCCGGTAAGGAAATAAAGAGCACCGTCGGGGCCAACAACGCCATCAGTTACAGGCAAAGGTGTGCCGGAAACAAATACTTCTGCGTCAGCCTTATAAGAAGAGCCTTCAGGACGTAGTAAGATTGAATAAATAATCCCGAAACTCCAATCGAAAGCAAAAAGAGAACGGCGATATTTTTCCGGGAACCGTGCATCCTTTCCGCTTGTCAGGCTGGTTGGAGATCCCTGGCCGATGTTTAGAACTGCAGGCAAATTATCAGGGTAAGTTGCCGACCATTTGCTGTTACCTGTGCGCCATCCATATTCGCTTCCGCTTGTAACATGATTAATGCGGGTAGGCCTGTACCACGGCATACCAAAATCCCATTCCATATCGGCATCATAAGTAAACAGTTCGTCATCCTCATTAAAAGCAATATCAAAAGGATTTCTATAGCCTGCACTAACTAACTCCCAGTTTGTTCCTTCAGGATTTATGTGTGCAATCCAACCTCCGGGAGCATAAATATCGTTGGCATGACCATTGGGATCTTTTATTAATGGAAATAAATTGTCTTCCTTCCATGTTTTTGGCAGACGGTACGAATTCATCTCGGGAGCATCGGTATGATTGCCGGCTATTACATAAATAGACTTTTTATCAGGAGCCAATACGATGCTATGAGGTCCGTGCTCTCCGCCCGGTGTTACCAGGTTTTTCAGTAAAGTAATTTTATCGAATTGATCGTCGTTATTCATATCCTGCAACCTGTAAAGGCCGCTGTTTCTATTCATTACTGCATTCGGGTTATTGTTAACCATCACGTACAAACTGTTGAAGGCATACAATAAGCCATGGGCAAAGCCCATTTTTATCTTACTGGAGGAGGTGTCTCCCTCCATGACAATTTCAAGTTTTTCTACTTTGATTTTATTGGTGTTGGTATCTGCACCAATCGGTGGAATGGTAAGGCGATATAGATATCCGTATTGATCGGAGGTAATCATTCTGCCTTTATCATCAAAGCACATTGCTACCCACGATCCATTACCAGCCTCTGAAGGACTATATAAATGTTCTGCTTTGAAATTCGGTTGCAGCTTAAGCTTCTGAACTTTAGGATTTACATCGTCGCGAAAAAAACCAAAGCGCCTGTTGGTAGAAAAGATGCCTATAAGAATAACAACAGAAAGGGCTAAGACTAATTTTAAAGATAATTTCCAGTTGGTAGCCATAAATATTTTTTAATTTTTAAAAGGAGAAATATTACCCGCGACACAGGTAATTATTACACGTTCATGACCGGATTATTGCAGAACGTGATATTATAAAAAGGTAGCCGGCATTCTTTCTTAACGGGAAGAAACAGACCTACCAAAAGTTAAAACCAGAACCGTGTAAATGTAAATAGGTTTAGCTGGAGTTTCATTTTTCAACTACCGCGAAAAACGAGTTTTATGCAACAAATATTAACTTTTTATGGCTGAGACACACAGCTTATTGAGGGTAAAAAAATGATCAGATGTATCGGTAAATGAAATTGAAAGAAACCCAATGTCTTTAAGACAATAGTGAAGAATTTTAATTTTCATACAGTCGTTTTATAACTCGTTAGTAGTTGTCGTTATCAAAATACAGGAAATCTTTGTTTGGCAAAAGTTCTTAAAGTTTTTTCTTTTCTACACCTCTATTTAAAAAACGATAGGTTGAAGCTATTTCAAGCAATTAATTCAACTGTCCTGACCTGTTATGTTTTGTTAAAACTAATAACATTTGGTCAAAAAATAACAGAGGTTTTAGGGCGTATCGTTGCTCAAACACCACTGTAGGGTGAAGAGTGCGACGTTCGCCCCGTAAGCTATTCCAACGGGCAACAAAAGCTTCCGTTGTTGCAATGGCAGATCCAAAAAATCTACGTGAATAATTCAAACAGCAGCTTTTACTATTCTGGATGTTACCTGCAACTGTCCGACGTGACGCATGGTATGTTCGGCAGAATGAACCAAAAGCCCGATAACTGTGGATGGAAGTTGGGAACGTCCCACTCCACGATACTCTGTAAGCGTCTGCTCGTGTATACTCGACAGTTGCTGAAGCGATTTGTCTACTTGTGTATTAAAATTTTCGAGGAGAGATTGAACAGTTAGATCCGTGCCTTTACCTTCCTGCAAGAGGTATTGTAATTGTTCTTCGCTTAGCAACTCGCCTTTGGCATAAGTAAACAATCGGTCAAGAACGCCGCTTAAGTGTTGTAAGTGAAAACCAACCGATGCTACTCCGGCAGGCTTTTGCCAAAGTTGAGCTTCGGGAAAATCGATCATTAACTCACCGACTTCTTCCCTTGCCTGCAACAAGGCATGAGCAACAGGCTGTAATAAGGCCGGAATTCCTTCAACAGGTCCGCGCTGCCAAACTTCACGTTTATCGGAGTTACTCATTCAATTACTATTTAATTCAAATGCAATAGCATATCGTTTTTGCAGGAGGCGCCCAACCATTTATATCGGCAGTAATATTAACGAAAGCGGGAACACGGTTTGAAGGTGTTCTGAGCATGGAGCAGGAATAGATCTTGAAAGACATAAATACAGCATCTTTGGGTTATATCAACGTTTTCATGAGACCACCAATGGTCACGTTTAGGTTTGTATATCACTAAATCTCACATTGAAGCATTAGGTCTAAAAATTAGAATAGAAAGCAAGTTAGTAAAAGGAACTACTTTTCATAATAACCTTTCAGAAAGAATGTTATATGTAAGCCGTAACCCTACCTATCTCTTATTATAATTGACACCACTTGAAATAATGATATTTCTTTTTGTTAACCAACATTATACTCCTGCTCAACATCGTTGTGTCACTCACTTGTACTGGTAAATCCTGATAAGCTGCTTATTACAACACCTCAATGCTCATTTCGTAATGCAAAGCAACAGCACACCTGTGTTGCATGAAGGAGGCACCTTCACGAAAGACGGAAGTAAGCCGTGAGCAAGAGTTGAAATCGCAGTTTTTCAGGCTGCACCGCTCCTGGGTTTTGTAACTGGAAACTTGTGACCGGTAACGGGTAACGGGCAAGCGATAACCGGTTACTTCAATCACTTCAACCTGCTTAAAACAAAGTTCCTCCCGTTCCTATAAAAAAGATCTTCAACAAATTCCTGCACATTCAATCCTTCATTATCAAGCTTTGCTTCTTTCAATAATTGAGGAAGTCTTGATGTTGCCGTTTGTTTAAATGAAGGAAGATCGGTCGCTGTTTTACAATTGTCAATGGCATTTATTAAACCATCGAAATCTGTTCCCAGGCATATCTGTTTCGATGCTTGTTTCACACTCATTCCATTTAGCCGCGCGACATCTAAAATATGAAAGGCCTGGTTAAAGAAAAATTCCAGGTGAAGAATTTCGTTTAAAGATGGATCGAGGTTTTCAAAATCTTCCGACTTCCATGCATCATTTCCAGAATATGAAGGTAAGGTGGACGGTGAGGGTCCGAGGAAGAATCTTGCTTCGCTTTTACTTATAAACTCCGCTTCATGTGGAAAAGTAGCACTTCGCAACATGTTCTCATTTGCAAAGCCGATTATCCGCTGATCGAATGATAACCCTATTAAACCACCCGAACGTAGGATTACTTCAATGTCTTCATCGTATAAGTTTATACTGGAGCAATTGAAGTAAGTATTGCGTAGATGCTTGCTGCGGGGCTTCAGCCATATAACTTCATAAACTGCACCCACATCTTTAGGCTTTTCAGCAAGGAACTTTACCCTGTCGTTAATTGATAATCCCGTAACGCCCGCATGTGTACAGATCAATGGTTGGGCATATTTTCCATTGTCGTCTCTCATGAGATCGTAAAAGTCGCGGCGCGATTTGAGGCTCATGTGTTTCACATCTATCAATATATCTTTTACCTTCAACCTTTCTATCATTTCTCTTCCCCATTCTGTAATACCATTACCTACCGGGTAGAAATATTCATTCTTAAAGAACTGTATACCGAACGCATGATTACAGAATGGATTTTGCTGAAGATGGCACAGGTTGGCAGCAAATACCTTTTGTTGATTTGTAAAGGTTTCAAAATTGACTTCGAACTGCTGCTTTGCATCAGGAGCAGCAGGATCACTAAAAAAACAATGCAAACCTTCAACAGTGATGATCCCAAAAACTGTTTGCGTTTTTTGTTCATCAAAATCACTTCGTTTACTTATTATTTTCAGACTTGCCCCATCTTGTGATGTTGATGATCTTAACCGTTGAAGTTCCTGTTGAATGATTGTAAAATAATGCGTTCCCTCGGCAATGAATTCGATACGGTCAAGGTTTAAGAGAGAAATACTGCTGCTTCGAATGATCTTTCTTTCTGCAAGACTCTTCGCCATATTTTGCTCGGGAGCATGAAGCACAAGACCTATCATTTTTACCTCTTTCGATAGTTGCGTGAGGGAAGACTGAGAGTTGAGTACTTCATTAAAAAGCAAATTAATACCTAATGTTTTCAGGATGGGAACCTCAAGGGTTGCTGTAATATTATCCCACGGCGAAGGAGCATGATCAAGGGCAGAAAATTGGGGCTTTAAACCAGGATGGCAATGAAAATCAAAGAAAGGCATAACGTTAGTTTTAGTATGTACGCTATTAGCAGAACCTTAAAAAAGTTAGCAGTTGTTCGTAGACGGATCACGAAAAAAATAGTTTTTTTACCCGCAGCTTTTTATTACAATCATAACATGCAATTGCGGGCGCCTATTTCAAATTCAGTTCCCGAAAATGATAATAATAGCAAGGGTAAAATACTACAATCTTTTTTAATATCATAATACCTAACTGCTTTTAAGAAGAGACCTAAGAACTAAGAGCTCTGCTGTTACTGTTACTGAGTTACTGCAATCATTGCAGCCACTCTTTCACCATCCATTGCTGCACTTACAATTCCGCCTGCATAACCTGCCCCTTCCGCGCAAGGGTATAAGTTTTTTATTTGAGGATGCTGTAAAGTAGAACTATCCCTTGGTATCCGGACCGGAGAAGAAGTACGACTTTCTGTTGCGACTACTACTGCTTCATTCGTATAGTAACCCTTCATTTTTTTACCAAACGCTTTAAAACCTTCCTGTAAGCTTTTATGAATAAATCGAGGCAAAGTTGTACGTAAATCAGTGGTTTGTATTCCGGGTAAATAACTACAGGCTGGTAAAGAACCCGATGTTTTATTATTACAGTAATCCGCCATTCGCTGAGCCGGTGCAACAAACTTTCCACCGCCCGCCTTGTAGGCATTTCGCTCTACCATCTCCTGGAAATACATCATACTAAGAGGAGAATCCAATCCTGTTGTTCTCTCCTTCAAATATTCTTTAAAATCCTTTAAACCAGCCAAATCCTTGTCTTCTACTGTTACTACCATTCCACTGTTTGCAAAAGGATTATTCCGCTTACTTGGACTCCATCCGTTTACAACAAGTTCTTCATTGTTTGTTGATGCAGGCGCGATAATTCCACCTGGGCACATGCAAAAGCTGAACACGCCTTTGCTTTCAACCTGTTGTACCAACGAGTAGGAAGCAGGTGGCAGATACTCGCCCCTGCTACTGCAATGGTATTGTATCGTATCTATTATACTTTGGGGATGTTCTATTCGTACACCTAATGCAAATGGCTTTGCCTCTATAGCAATTTGTTTATTATTGAGCAGCGTAAAAATATCCCTCGCAGAATGTCCCGTTGCTAATATTACAGCCTCTCCGTGAAACGCATTATTATCAGCAGTGATCACACATTTAATACTGTCGTCTTCGATAACAAAATCGGTTACTTTTTTATCAAACAAAAACACACCTCCACAACTTGTAATGCACTCTCGTATAGCAGTAATAATGTTAGGCAGTTTATTAGTGCCAATATGAGGATGAGCTTCGTACAAGATTTGATCTTCAGCTCCAAACTTTACAAATAAATTCAGTATTCGATTGATGTCGCCCCGTTTGTTACTGCGTGTATACAGTTTACCATCGCTGTATGTTCCCGCTCCACCTTCGCCAAAGCAATAGTTACTGTCGGGGTTTACAATACCTTCCCTGTTTAATGCTGCAAGGTCTCTTCTACGTGCCCTCACGTCTTTGCCTCTTTCCAATAATATCGGCTGAATACCTTCCTCTATTAACTTCAATGCTGCAAATAAACCTGCGGGGCCGGCACCAATCACGATCACTTTCCTTGCTGCTTTACTAACATCTTTAAAGTTTATGTTTACTGTGTCCCGGTCAATAAAAGGCTCATTGATATAAGCATGCAGCGTGAGATTAATATATACCTGTTTTCCTCTTGCATCTATTGATCTTTTTAACAATCGAAATCCACTGATTTCATCGGGCTTTGTGCCAATGCTATTCGCTATGTAACTTTTTAAAATGTTGTCATCCGCTGCTTCGGAGGGAAGCAGTTTCAATGAAATTTGTTGTTGCATGTGTTAGGTATTTATCCTAAAAGATGAAGCTCCAACTGTTAAGGAAGGAGCTAAAATATTTAAAAGGTGATGAATGAAGAAAAGACAGTACAAGAGTGCGACGCAACGATGCTGCATTGAAATTCAAATGCCGGTAACAAAAAGAATCTCCCCGGCTTCCTTATTACCTATGATTAGAATCTTCTTCAAATTCATCAACACTTATTCCAATTCGGTAATCTGCCGAACTAAAATGGGAGATCGTCTACATTATCAGTAGGCGGTATGTCGTTGTAATTCACTTCCTGCCCCTGGGCCTGCGCATTATTCTGACTCAACTTTAAACTTTCCATTCGCCATGCATCAAGATTGGTAATGTAAGACGTCCTTCCGTCCTTTTCCCATTTTGTACCTTTTATATTGAATTGAACCTTCACCTCCTCTCCAATACTGAACCGGTCGGGCATTGCTGTTTTATCCTGAACGCACTGGAACTTCACATAATTGGTAAAAGTTCTTCCATTACTGTCTTCAGTGCTCTCTATTACAAATTCTCTGGTTTTAAAGCTTTCACTGCGTTGAACAATTTCAAAACGTACAACTAATTTTCCTGTAATCTCGTAAGCCATTATTTGTTATTATTTGTCGGCAAAAGTATCATTTAAAATATTGCCAGACGAAATAAGGTAATTTGTTTGCTATATTTATTAGGTTAAAAAATCTTTTTTTATCTCTTTATGAAAATCTGATATTTAGTAGTATCTTTTCTTTTCGTTGTTATTACTGCATACACTTAACCATCACAGTTGTATTTTCGATTGTGAAATTTTTTCTTATCGAAGGATTATTAAATTGATTAGCAAATAAATAAAAATCACAACTTCTTCTGCTATAACCTTGCTCTTTATCAGTTTATACTTTTACCCTGCAGTAATAGATATACGGTACTCCGGTATAATATCATTGAAAAAAACTAAGATTCGGATCCGATTTATTTTTTGACTGGCCGATACATTCTTTTACTAAAAATGTAAGAAACAATTTCGTGCACAAATCAATTGTAAAATGTATAACAACAGGTTTTTGCCGGTCATATTATATAGGAGGCGCGTTTAAAAGCAGGTGGCACAATTCATTATTGTAAGAAGTGAGGAAGAAATTGTACTGTTGGTATATTCTTTTGCACACCTGGCATAAACGGTAATATTTCAAACCTAACCTTTTTAGAAAAAATCTAAAATTTCGATAGTATTTTTTTAAGCAGACTTATGAATATCTGATATTCTTTATGTGTGCCGAATTATAATTTAATTACACCTGCTCGTTGTCGTATTTCGGCTTCGACGACGAAAGAACGAGCCAGGGTTGGTAATGAAGACCAGCTGGTTCCGCCGGAAGATTTTCGATGATTGTTCTTTTGGTATTCCAAAATGAAATAAGTGGAACAGTTGTAGATAAACTTCTAGGTAAGCAAGCTTTTAAACAAGCTAAAATGTTAATAAGTAACATTTTGTAAAGAAAAAAAGATGCTAAAACAGGGTTGAGGGTAAGTGGCTGTGAACGAACGATTAAAGACGAAATCATATAAAAACAGCAGTGGTTAGATTAACAAAATTTAATTCATCTTTTGTTAGGCTATATCAAATAAAACTTGTTTTTTAACATCGGCTTATAACTTTAAAAATATTAATAATCAGTAAGTTAGGCTGTATGAGGCCTTCACGTAACTATTCATCGTAATCACTTAATTTAAAGTTTTAACAACGAAAAAAATATATTCTTTTAAAAAATGTATACTGTAGTACATACGGAAAAAACAAACTTTTTAAAATTTTTTTTTAACCAATAATGTTTGATATTCGCCGTCCCACCAAATTTTTTTGTTCACATAGGTGGAGAAACATTTGAAGAGAAAAAACGTTGAAGCAACCATAACTTAATAATAAAAAAACTGTAGTGATAAATATGGCCAAAACTGCTGATATCGTTTGGAGTAATTGTTTAAAAATTATTAAAGACATAGTAGAATGGCAGCATTACAAAACATGGTTTGAACCGATTAAACCAGTCGAGTTAAAAGGCAATGTATTACTGATACAGGTGCCAAGCCAGTTTTTTTATGAGTACCTCGAAGAACATTATGTCAATCTTTTAGCCAAAACGCTAAAAAGAGAATTGGGAAAAGATGCACGCCTTGAATACCGGATAATGGTTGACAGTGGTAACAGCAATAATAAACCCTTAACCATGGATGTGCCTGCAAATAATATTAAGACATACAGCAATAACGAAATGGACTTTCCGCTGGTTATTAATAACCCGGTTAAAAACCCTTTTGTTATACCGGGTCTTAAAAAAATGCAAATCGATCCGCAGCTGAATCCTATCTATACTTTTGATTCGTACATTGAAGGCGATTGTAACAGGGTTGCTCGTCGTGCAGGTAAAACCGTTGCTGAAAAGCCGGGCGCAAACTCGTTTAATCCCCTGGTAGTTTACGGAGGGGTAGGCTTAGGCAAAACCCACCTTGCGCAAGCGATTGGGAATGAAGTGAAACGAATGCATCCGAATAAGGTGGTATTGTATGTGAGCTCCGAAAAGTTTATTAACCAGTTCCAGGACCATAGCCGCAATAACGCCATAAACGACTTTATACATTTCTACCAGTTGATAGACGTACTGATCATTGATGATGTACAATTTTTCAACCGCGCCGAAAGAAGCCAGGATGCATTCTTTGCCATCTTCAATCACCTGCACCAGTCTGGTAAACAGTTAGTATTATCATCTGACAAACCGCCCAAAGATCTTGATGGTTTACAGGAAAGATTGTTAAGCCGTTTCCGATGGGGATTAAGTGCCGATCTGCAAATGCCCGATTATGACACCCGCATTGAGATCCTTGACAAGAAAATGAAGAACGACGGTCTTGATATGCCGCGTGAAGTTGTAAAGTATGTTTCCTACAACATCAACAGCAATATCCGTGAATTAGAAGGCGCATTAATCTCGCTACTTGCGCAGTCTTCATTAAATAAAAGAGAAATTGACCTTGAACTTGCAAAAAAGGTTCTTCGAAACTTTGTAAAGACCAGCAGCAAAGAAATTACTATCGATACTATACAAAAAATGGTTTGCGAATTTTTCGATGTACCGTATGATAAACTGCTTCAGAAAACCAGGAAGCGCGAAATTGTTCAGGCCCGACAAATCACTATGTTCCTGGCAAAGGCTTTCACTAAGAACTCCTTAAAGACAATTGGAGAGCATTTTGGAGGGCGCGATCATACCACAGTTATTCATAGCTGTCAAACCGTAAAAGACCTGATGGATACAGATAGCCTTTTTCGCGAAAATGTAATGGAACTGCAACAGAAAGTACAACTTGCAGCCATGTAAGCTAACACTTGAAAATAAATACTTGTCCCGGGATTTTTCCCGGGATTTTTTTTTGGCACCAGCAGAATAAATCTATTAAGCATTCTACTAATGAACTCGTTTTTGCTGTCTTGATTTTTATTTTTTTGATACCGGTTTTTTGTACAATAAGAATCATCGTTGCTACGCTCAGTTCAACTTTTAATTCTTTAATAGAACTTAGCGAAGCCGAAGGCTAGGGACCCTGAGCGAAGCCGAAGGGGTACCGTGAGCTAAGCAGAAGGGCACCGTAAGCGAAGCAGAAGGGCACCGTGAGCGAAGCAGAAGGGCACCGTGAGCAAAGCAGAAGGGCACCGTGAGCCAAGCCGAAGGGTATCGTGAGCCAAGCAGAAGGGCACCGTGAGCCAAGCAGAAGGGTCGCAATCCATTCGTCTGCATTGCTACTGGCAACAAAAGAGTAAAGTTGCTGTTTGTTTTTATCGGCTGGTGTTATAATATTCGCTTCTGACGACAGTAATTGCATAAAGGACATCAGCCGGGTGGAGTCAAGTTGCAAAAACGAAGTCACGCGGCCGGCGCTATAATGATCGCACTAAAAGTTGATTTGAATGGTTGGGGGCGCCCTAAGGTTTCTGCGTTGCACTCTTGTGATTGTATTACCTCCATTGAGCCTGCAGAATCCAATAATTTCAGGTGTATTTCAATGTTTTGAAAAAAAGTTTCGCTTCAATTTTGTCTGTCAAAGTAAATACCCTTATTTTTGCCACCCCTTTAAAAAAGGAAGGGTTGGTGAGGTGCCTGAGTGGCCGAAAGGAACGGTTTGCTAAACCGTCGTACGGGTTAAACTGTACCGAGGGTTCGAATCCCTCCC
>JAQBNO010000147.1 GCA_028288485.1 Segetibacter sp. | reverse complement strand
CGGTCAAATAATCGATTTGTGACGAATATTTTCTAAAATTTACCTGCTACCACTACCGTCTTCTTAAACGACCTCTTACTGCCGTTCAGATTAAACATTTCGGTATAAATAATATAAACTCCTACGGGTACTTTACGAAACTTATCATCTAGCCCATCCCATCGAAACGAACCTGATAAAGCTAAGGTTGCATTTTTAGCCAGGCTTTTTACGGGTCTTCCCGCTGCATCATAAATGGTAATGTTAGCTACAAACCCCGGGTCGGACACGCTGTAATTAACCAAAGTAAAATCATCGAAGCCGTCGTTATCAGGTGAAAAAGTTTTAGGGGTTACGGTCACCTCTCCCGGTACTGATACATCTGTTCTGAATTGTGAATTTTGATAAGACGGAGTTCCGAAACCGGCAGTAGATGCAGCAGAGTGCCAGTTCTGCGGGCTTTGGGCTGGCCTATTATAATCAATCCTTTCCAGTGAAATTCCCTCTTCATTGTCAATCAACGGTGAATGCCATTTTGAATTATAATGTAATTCATCAACAACGTTGCCCTGTGCATTTAATAAAACAACAACACCTTCATCGTCAGGAAATGAAGGCATTGGAACATCAATGAAGTTCTCGGTATTTTTCACTACATAATTCTGCTTCACTATTCCACCATCTTCACTTATAACAAAGAAATCGCCGGGAAATAATAACAAATTGTCTCCGGCTAATTGGTGCAGGCTTCCTAAAACATTAGCCGATGACCTGTTTGCTATGTAAACTTCCTTTAAGTCAAAAATTTGGGTACTGCGATTATAGATTTCAAGATAATCAACAGCTACGGGTTTGGGATTAAAAAGTATTTCATTGATAACAATATCGAGGCTATCAATAGCGCTTGCTAAACCAACTCTCGAAGTTTTCAAAGCGTTTACAATATTCCCGCTGCAGTCTGTTATATTATTGGCCGTCACTGAATAAACCTTACCTGTTACTACAGGTGTTGCTAATTTTAGTTGCACCTGGTTAAAAACAGGAGAAATTACAACAGCAGCTATCGGCGAATTAATACCATCGCTAATGTTGTAATTAGACGGTTTTGCCCCTTCAGATCTATCTAATGGTTCACTAAAAGTCAGCACCATTGTAACGCTATCAATTGCAGCGGCTCTTAGGAGAGCAGGTGCTGTTTGATCAGGATTTTTACCATCAACAGAATTTTTTGCCCCGGGTGTTCCTCCCCTGGAGTCTATACTTGCTTTCCAGTTATTAGAACCGTTACATGGGTTTTTCGGGTCTACCATTTCCAGTGTCCAGCCTCCGACACTTTTTACCTGGTTATGAAACCAGGTATTGGTATAACTCACGGAATGTACGGTTAATCCTTCTTTTGAGATTAAAGACAAGGTTGTTCCGGTATTTGCCAGGGAAGGGAAAGAAGAAATTCCAATGACTCTTCCGAATGGAGTAAAGAGTGAAGCATTGCTGCTACCAGTAATAACTACAAAACTATCTGCAGGTAAAATATACGAAGGGAAGGAACCGCTGCTGGTACTCGAACTATTCAATTTCCATCCCTGAAGGTTCAAACTTTTACCACTCGTATTTTTTAATTCAATAAACTCAGCACCAGGGAGGCCTACAACAGGACTCGGGTCGGCAAAGATCTCATCGATAACAACATCAAAAGCACGAGGCGTATAAAAGCTGAAAGTGCCAGAGCCGTTGACAATCGTATTACCGGTAAGGTCTTTTACATGGTTTATTGTAATGGTATTTGTAGCTCCATTTGGAAAATTAGATCCAAAAGTTAAATGAACCAAAGCGTTGTTAGCAGGATCGGGTAAAGCGTTTGAAGGATGGCCGACGGCGTTATCAACAGAATAATTGCTAATGTCGCCTGCTGTTGTTGTATCAACTGCCTCAGAAAAAAGCACATCAATTGCATTAGGTGATACTGCATTTATTGATTGAATTACCGGAGCACTTGTATCAGTTATGAATGACTTGATTTCGATGTCGTCGAAAAAATGTTTTTTAAAAAAACTGGCAGTGCTTTGTTTTATTAGAAATCCGAAGTAAGAGGAAGTGGTATAAGTAGTATCAGACGCTACTCCTTCCGTGATATAATTTGTCCCCGTGCCGGTAATATCTCGCGATAGCATCCATTCACCCGATGCAGAACACGTTACTTTTATCTTTAGCAGGTTGTTGCTCCCTAATACTTTATCTGATCCGTCAATGATCTTTGTCATAACGCCTGATCGATCTTTTCGATAAAGAGAAATTTCATCGTCGGTGTTTCCAATTCTAACAAAATAACCTGTAGTATTTGTATTGATAAGGTCGCTTGCGGAAGCAGTTAAATATGCATCAACATAATTGGCCGACGATGTATTAAAAGCAAGTTCAACATACAGTTCCCATTGAGCGGAAGTAGCCAAAGTGTTTGCTGTACTTATGTAAAAAGTTGTTCCTGCCACTGCCTTATTGCTTTGCAATTGTGAAGCAGGATTGATGATGAAATCTGCCGTGTCACCAACCCAAACAGGATCGGTTGTAAAATCTCCATCATTAAAATTCTCCGTGACCTGGCCAAACAGATTTATCGAGAATAAGCACGGAATTAGCAGAAGTAGATTTCGCATAAAGCTGTTATTGGCCTTATACAAAATACAAATGCTTATCTGTATAAAAAATACTTAATATAAATAATTCTAATTATTTCTGCTTTCCCTCGAAAAATAAAAAAATTTGCCTTGTGTAGTTTTTGTATCTATTTTCGCTGCCGTAATGATCAGTCAATTAAATACAAAACGCACCAAGAAACAGCTACCGTAAGGGAAGCCGCCTCTGCGTTTGTACAAGATATAAATAATAGAAAGGCCTTCCCTAACCGGAAGGCTTTTTTTTATACCCCCACCCCTAAAGCTAAGTAAGAGAGAAATGAAAAATAGTAAGGGGATAAACAGGGAGCGCAGCTAAAAAGATGCTGATTAAAATTGTTGCCGTTGCAGTGAGTGACACAACGATGTTGAAAAAAGATAAAATGTTGGCTCAATAAAATTCTTAAAACAGAAAAAATCAAACAATGAAAGTTGCAGTTGTAGGCGCTACAGGTCTTGTTGGAACAAAAATGTTGCAGGTATTAACTGAACGTAATTTCCCCGTAACCGAATTATTACCGGTAGCATCGGCTAAATCGGTAGGAAAAGAAATTATTTTTAAAGGCAAAAGCTACAAAGTGGTAAGCATGGAAGATGCGATTGCAGCCAAACCTGATGTAGCATTGTTTTCGGCGGGAGGAGGCACATCGCTTGAGTGGGCGCCTAAGTTTGCCGAAGCCGGAATAACTGTAATTGACAACTCCAGCGCATGGCGCATGGATCCAAATAAGAAGCTGGTAGTGCCCGAGGTAAACGCAGAAGTTCTTACCAAAGAAGACAAAATAATCGCTAATCCAAACTGCTCAACTATTCAAATGGTGGTTGCTTTACAACCGTTGCATAAAAAATATAAGATCAACAGGGTGGTAGTAAGTACCTACCAGAGTGTAACCGGTACAGGCGTAAAGGCGGTTGAACAACTCATGAACGAACGCAAAAGCGAAGAAGGTCCAATGGCTTATAAATACCCGATCGACCTGAATGTAATACCACAAATAGATGTGTTTCTGGAAAACGGCTACACCAAGGAAGAAATGAAGATGGTGCATGAAACCAAAAAGATCATGCAGGACGACAGCATCAGGTTAACCTCTACAACTGTTCGCATCCCCGTTATGGGCGGTCATAGTGAAAGTGTGAACGTGGAGTTTGAAAATGATTTTGAACTTGAAGAAGTAAAGCAATTACTTGCGGGATCTCCCGGGGTTACTTTACAAGATAATATCCAGGAACAGGTTTACCCTATGCCGTTATGGGCGCACGAAAAAGATGATGTATTTGTTGGAAGGCTAAGAAGAGACGAAAGCCAGCCAAAAACGCTGAACATGTGGATTGTAAGCGATAACCTTCGCAAAGGAGCAGCAACGAATGCTATCCAAATTGCAGAGTATTTAATGGCGAATGGGTTGTTGAATTAGAAAGGCTTTTGGTACAGGCATTTGTTTTTGAATGCAGCATCGTTGCCACGCTCGCTTGTACTGCAAAGCAATATTGAGCGTGGCAATTTTTACCCTGAGTTTGCCGAACGGTACCACTTGTGCTGCCCACAGTGTATTGGCAGTTCCTCGAATAGCGAAATCGTTCATCGGCAAACCAATGTGCAGCTTTTTTTAGAACACCGATAGCACGGAGTGCACGGACATGAACGCACAAAGCGTATTATCCGTTCTATCAGTGTTATCCGTGTTCTATTTTCTTTAGCAACTCGCTTCTTTTTGGCTCGCGAACATTGACGTACTTATACGGACAATGCTTACAACCGTTCCCGCAACAAAAACCTCTTTCGCGATGATATTGCTCGGTGAGCACCATTAAGCCGTCCTCGTTATAATAAAAGTCTTTACCCTTAACCAGCATCTTCTTCCATTAATAATTGTTTCAATTGTTCGTCTGCTTCAGGATGAAACGGTTTATCGAGAGAAAACCGCAGATAGTGGATGCGATTGCTTTGGGCAATATCCAGTTTTTCGTAATGGGTTTTGATCTTCAGATCCTCGTTGATAGCCTCTGCAGCATAAATGTCTTCAAAGTCAGCAAACAGCGTAAGTCCAAAGAGACTAATAACTTGTTTTGTAAAATTATACAGATCAGGACTATCTGTTTTTAAGTTTACAATTCCATCATTTCCCATAATGCTTTGATACAAGCGAAGAAAACGGGGATGCGTCAATCGCTTTTTAGCTTTACTTACCCGTAACTGTGGATCGGGAAAAGTGATCCATATTTCGGTTACTTCGCCGGGAGCAAAGTAATCGGTTATCTTTTCAATTTGTGTACGTATGAATGCAACGTTGTTTAATCCTTCTTCGAGGGCTGCTTTTGCACCTACCCACATCCGGTTACCTTTGATGTCGAGACCTATAAAGTTTCTATCTTTATGTAACCTCCCCAATCCTACAGCATATTCACCTTTGCCGCAGGCAAGTTCGAGGGTGATAGGATTTGTATTGTGAAAGAAGATTTCCCATTGCCCCTTCATATTTTCCGGATACTCGAGTACATTGGTAAATGTTTTTATTTCTGCAAAACGTTGTAATTTTTTTTGACCCATAAGTTTGCAAAAGTAATTAATAAAGCATGGTGATTGTTTCCTGCAAGACTTATAGGATCGCTAATTTATGGGAAGCCTCCAGCCGACTCTTTAAAACAGCTGCAGAGTTTTTTTATTTCATCAGCACTTTCTGCAATTCGGCTAAATACTGCGGGTTGCTACTCATGCCATTATGCCCCTGGCCGTTTAGAGTAATTAATACATCCCCCGGTTTAATTAACTCCTTCAGTTTCACGGAAGAACCGTAATAAATAACTTCGTCACGATCTCCGTGAAAAATGACAATGGGCATTGTACATTGTTTTATAAACTTATAGGTTTCAAATTTATATTTCAGTATAAAAGTTGGTATAATGGGATAAAAATGTTTCATCATATCGGACAAGCTGTAATAAGGCGCCTGCAGTATTAATAGCCTTGGACGATTGGCCGAAGCAATTTTTGTTGCCGGTCCCGTTCCGATTGAGTATCCTAATACTATAATGTTACGCTCATCATACCTTGTTTTCAACTGGTCATAGGCTGTTTGAACATCCTGGTATACCTGCGTTTGACCCGAAATTTTTCCTTCACTTTTTCCATAGCCTCTATAATCAAGCATAAAAACATCATAATTAAGCGCTGTATAAATGTCAGCTACTTCTCCCCAGGAGTTTAAAGAACCGGCATTTCCATGTAAGTAAAAAACCACTCCTTTTGAAGTGCCGGCTTTAAATAAAAGTGCGTTGAGGTTTATATTGTCCCTGGTCTTTATGTTTATTTCTTCAACATTTGCAGCGAACCCGAATTTGAAATTTTGCGGAAGTTTTTCGGGGAAGAAAATCAATCTTTCCTGGAAAAAATATAACAGTACACAGATCGACACGTATAATAAAAGGAATACTTTCAACAGTTGTAGAAACATTTTCTTCGCTAAGTTGAGGAGGTGGTTATAATATAAACAGGTAAATCGGAGATAATAAAATCACGTACTGTAGAATTAAACTATTTGATACAAGCTGAATATAGATTTATGGTACAAGTGAGTAATATCGCCTCCAAAGGAGTCGTTAGACAAAGGAATCCATTCGAACAACGATGAACCCATGAAATACTAAAGCCCTAAACCAAAAGTCCTTTCTTCAAAAAAAAACCAAACACTACAATTATTGCAGTTATAAATTGTTTTGTTCTTTCGCAATTTGAATCAATTCTTTTGCAATTCTAACGTATCCCTTAACCTGGTCAGGCTTTGAATAGATCTTATATACACCCGCACTCATTAACCTTTCCTTTTCAACCACATTTATGTTGCCCGTCAATACAACAAGAGGGATGGTGTGAAATTTTTCACTTCTCTTGAGAAAAGCGACAAGATTAAATCCATCAATTCGCGGCATATTATAATCGGTGATAATTAGAGTTGGTAAATGATTGTCAGCAGTTTTCAAATACATGATAACATCAAATGAATTTGAAAAATATTCTACAGATACTCCCTCAATTTTTGAAAATGCTTGCTTGATAAAATCGATATCCTCATTATCATCTTCAACAACTAAAATGTCTGCTTTCATTTTGAAAAGTTAATGGCAAAAACATTAATGGACGCGCAATTTGTTTTTTTGGGCGCAGCGTGCCTACTTTCATTAAGATCGATCTTATTTTTCATCATTACATTAAACATGGTTCTGTCGATATTGTTTGTTGAAATGCCATTAAAGATATTTCAATACAAAATAATTGCCACCTTCAACAGAAGTATTCTTTGAACAAAGAGATCCTTTAGGGAAAACCCCGGAATGAACGATGTTAAAATGAATTGCAAAGTTGACGATTCAAAAGTATTTTAAACTTTTTATATTTAAATAAGAATGCTAATTCGAGAAACAATTAAATGGTAATTACCTGTCGTTATTCTATGAATATCTTTGGCCTTATTTAAAGTATACTTTTTATTAATGCAATTTATTAAACACCTCTACCAGGCATTCACCGAAAGATTACGTTCGAGATTGAATAAAGCCCAGTATGTAATATATGTTGCTTCGTTAGTAGGACTTGCCTCAGGACTGGTATCAGTTTTATTAAAAAAACTGGTTCATTACCTGCAGCAGTGGATCGAGGAAATACCTGCCCCCCCAGTCTACCTTATTTTTCCTGCCATCGGCTTGTTACTTACCGTGTTTTTGACTCATCGTTTTTTTTATGGTTCGTTTGAAAGAGGAATAGCGATGGTATTAAAAGCGATTGCTCAAAAGTCTTCTTTTATTCCCCGCAGCCATACTTACCTGCACGTTATCACCAGCGCTATAACGGTAGGTGTAGGAGGCTCTGTAGGGCTCGAATCCCCTATCGTTGCCACAGGTTCAGCAATTGGTTCTAACATTGGTCGAATAAATGTACTCTCTTACCGCGACAGGTCTTTAATGATAGCGTGCGGAGCAGCCGCTGGTATTGCAGCAGTATTTAATGCGCCTATTGCCGGGGTCATATTTGCTATTGAAGTTCTCATGGTTGAAACAGGGGTCAGTTACTTTATTCCACTGATCATTTCAGCAGTTATTGGTGCACTGTGTTCTAAAATAATCTTGGAAGAAAGCATTCTTTTCAACTTTGTGCTGAAGCAGAGTTTCAATTACAAATTTGTTCCTTATTACGTTTTACTAGGTGTTATCAGCGGATTTACCGCCCTCTATTATGCAAGAAGTTTTAAAAGAACAGAAAAACGCATTCATGGCTGGAAGATGAATAGCTACCTGAAAGCACTTTGCGGAGGACTAATGCTGCTGATTTTGTGCTACACACTGCCGCCATTATTTGGCGAAGGTTATGTAAGTATTAAACAGGTGGCCACAGGGGAAATTGCCCGTACTACTAACAGATCTTATCTTTTCAGGTACGTTGGCGAAAACTGGACTATTCTCATTTTTGCTATAAGTGTCGTTTTTTTAAAACCAGTCGCAGCCGGCATTACGATTGGTGCGGGTGGTAATGGTGGTAATTTTGCCCCTTCGTTGTTTGTTGGCTCTTTTTTGGGTTTTTCTTTTTCAAGGCTTATTAACAGCAGCAAACTCACCCAAATACCTGAAGGCAATTTCAGTCTTGCAGCAATGGCTGGAGTATTAAGCGGGGTAATGTATTGCCCCTTAACGGCCATATTTCTTATTGCCGAAATCACCAACGGCTACGAACTTTTTATTCCGCTCATGATTGTTTCTTCTATATCTTATTCAATCGTGAAACATTTTGAGCCTTATTCTATGGAAACCAAGCACCTTGCTTTAAAAGGCGAAATTTTTACGCATAAAAAGGAACAAAACATCCTTAGCACTATTTCTTTACAGGAAATGGTCGATGATAGTTATTCATCCATATCAATCAACAGCACTATTGCCGATCTCACCATTTCAATAAGTGAGAGCAATAAAAACGTTTTTGCTATTCATGACGACCAGAACTGCTTTGCCGGTATCGTGGAGTTGAACGATGTAAAGAAACTGATTTTACGAAAAGATTTACCCGAACATGCTTCTATTGCACAATTGGTAAAACAACCCCCCGAGGTGATTTATTACAAGGACACAATGACCAAAGCCATGCAGAAGTTCGACGATACACATAGCTGGCATTTACCTGTACTTGACCCTCAAAATAAATTCCTCGGTTTTATTTCAAAGTCTAAATTATTTAACCGTTACAGGCAGATACTGGCAGAGAACAGCGATTTGTATGAGGAGGCGTAAGACGGGTTTAGTTATATCTGAAGCTTTTACGTCGTAGCTTTAAAAGGATTGATTAACAAGCAACGACTTTTTGGGTTACCAACGATAGTATCTATGAGGAGAAATCGTTGCCACGCTCGTTTCAAAGGCAACTTTCCATAGCAGCGATTC
>JAQBNO010000141.1 GCA_028288485.1 Segetibacter sp. | reverse complement strand
ACGCCCTAGACCTATTACCAATACTTTCAGCTTTTTGTCTTCGATTTCGTAGATAACTCTATAGTCTCCTATTCTTATTCTCAGGAATTACTGAAGCCTTTTAATTTTTTGCATCCTGCTGGTCGTGGATTTGTAGAAGGTTTTCCTATATGTTCGAGGATTCCATCAGCCGTATGCAAGGGCAACTTGTCTATTTGCTTGCGGGAAGTGGAGGAAAGTAAGATTTCATATTCAGGCATCTTTCTTTTGACGCTTTTTGAGATATTCGTCCAACGGGATATAAGATTCCTCTTCATTTGCTTTTACCTTTTCGTAAAGAACAATGTCTTCCTTCATTTCTAAGTTTTCTACAAGGTATTCATACTCCTCGACCGAAAGTTGAACAGCGAGCTTTTTCCCTTTGCCATCAGTTACAAAATGAGGTTGTAATGTCATATCTTCAATTTGCCAGTTAAAGTTATACACTTCACCTTATAAAGAATAGATTCATCAAATGAAATTGACGATATCAGGATATTCAACAGCACTATTTTCCACCTGGTATTTCATAGAAGAGCTTGGATTGTTATTCGACGCCGGAGACGGAATTATTTCAAACCTGTTACAGAAATCCAGGAAAATAAAATCGGTTTTTATTTCTCATGCCGATAGAGACCATCTAACCGGCTTATTGCAATTGAACCAGCTAAATGCGCGGCCTGCATTTCCTAAAATATATTATCCTAAAGATGCCCGGTCTATTGCAGCGTTCGAAACATTTTCAAAAAGTTTCGACAGCCAGGTAAAGCAAACAGAATGGCTTCCTTTAGAGGAAGGTGAGGAAATTGAAATAAAAAAAGACATTATTGTTCGCTCAGTAAAGAATAATCATGTTCCCGCTCCCGGTTCATTAGCGAAGAGTTTTGGCTACCTCGTACAGGCAAGGAAATACAAGCTGAAACGGGAGTACCTGCAGATGCCGAAAAACGAATTAATAAACCTACGCAAGGAGCGGGGAGATGCCTTTGTAACCGATGAAGTTCGTGATAACATTTTAGCTTACTCCGGTGATACACCTGTCGAAAACTTTAGTTTCTGGAATAATACTGAAATCCTTATTCATGAATGTACTTTCTTAAGTAAAAAAGAAATCGCAGATAATGATTCCCGGAGAAATAAACACAGTGTTTTAGAGGATGTGTTGCAGGCTGCCGCAGGTATTAACCTTCAAACGCTCATTCTTGGTCATTTTTCTTCCAGGTATACAAACGAGGAAATAGATGAGTGTATTAATAGTTGCTGCAAGCATTACCATATTGGTTTCCCTATTTATCGATTACTCCCGGGCCGGTATGTACACAACGTTATTTCTACCAGGCCTGCTAATCATTGTGTTTAAATAATGAATTGGCTACCCAAATCTTTAGTCTATTTAAAAAGTTTTCTTAATTTCGTCTTAAATGCACCTCTTTTCTATTAACTTTTCCACAAAAAAGAGAAATTTATCCACGTTTTTTTCTCTGTTACATTACATACTCTTATCTTTGCGCTCCCAAAAATAGTATGTCTAAACAAGCACTGATTAAACAAGATGGTTCTATAGTCGAAGCCCTTTCGAATGCGATGTTCAGGGTAAAGTTGGAAAATGGTCACGAGATCATTGCTACGATTAGCGGAAAAATGAGGATGAACTACATCCGTATTCTTCCAGGTGATAAAGTTGGAGTAGAGATGAGTCCTTACGATTTGAGCAGGGGGAGGATTATTTTCAGGTATAAGTAAGGGGCAGAGTATGAGGCAATAAGGTTTAAGGTTAAGAAAACGATAAACGCTTTAAGCTTACGGTCTTAAAGCTTAAGAAATAAAAAACAAGTCATGAAAGTAAGAGCATCTATCAAAAAACGCAGTGCAGATTGCAAGATCGTGAGAAGAAAAGGCAAGCTGTATATTGTAAACAAGAAGAACCCTCGTTTTAAGCAACGCCAGGGATAAGATGAACGGTAGATTTCGGAATTGCGTGATTTAGTGATTTAGAAATTTCGGAACTACGTGTTAAAATCAATAAATCTAAAAATCAGAAATTAAAATATGGCTCGTATTGCCGGTATAGATTTACCAAAAAATAAAAGAGGCGAAATAGGTCTTACCTATATTTACGGTATAGGTCTTTCTACTGCTCAACACATTCTTGATGCGAACGGAATAGACAGGAATAAAAAAGTGAATCAATGGGATGATGAAGAGCAAACTGCTATTCGTAATACCATTAATAGCGAGATTAAAGTAGAAGGTGCCTTGCGTAGTGAGGTTCAAATGAGCATTAAGCGTTTGATGGATATTGCTTCTTACCGTGGTCTACGCCATCGTAAAGGTTTACCACTCCGTGGACAGCGTACTCGTACCAATAGCCGTACAAGAAAAGGTAAGCGTAAAACTGTTGCCGGTAAGAAGAAGGCACCTAAGAAATAGTAGTAAGATATTAGTAGCAAGTAGTTTGATATACTCGAACTGCTTGCTGCTTTTTTATATACTAAACCTTCGCCGGATAATTCTGAAGTAATTTGAAGATTGGAGGGAAGGTTTGGGTCCCGATTAAACCGGGATATATTAATTTAAGATTACCTACAACACAACATCATGGCGAAAGCACCACAAAGACAAGACAGCGCAAAGGCAGCTGCGAAAAAAAGAATAGTAAAGGTTGACGCATATGGCGATGCTCATATTAACGCAACTTTTAACAACATTATTATCAGTCTTACCAACAAAAGCGGCCAGGTTATTAGCTGGGGCAGTGCAGGTAAGATGGGCTTCAGAGGTTCTAAAAAGAACACTCCCTATGCTGCACAATTAGCTGCGCAGGACGCTGCTAAAGTAGCATTAGACGCAGGTCTGAAAAGAGTAGACGTTTACGTAAAGGGTCCAGGTTCAGGAAGAGAAGGTGCTATTCGTGCACTGGCCAATAGCGGACTGGAAGTGACAATGATCAAAGACGTAACTCCTTTACCGCACAACGGTTGCCGTCCTCCGAAGAAGCGTAGAGTATAAACCCCAGCCCTAATGGGAGAAGAGAGAAATTAATCCCGGCAAAGGATAGAATTATAAATTACAAAGCAGGTGCGGGTCGCGTTTTAAGATTTTTGATGAACTGCATCTGGAACTAAAAAATCTACAAAAAGAATAAACATGGCAAGGTACACTGGTCCAAAGACCAAAATCTCCAGGATGTTTGGAGAGCCTATCTTAGGCAATGGCAAATGGTTAAGCAAAAACAGCAACCCTCCGGGAATGCACGGTGCTCAACGTAAGCGCAAAACTTTAGGTGAATATGCAACTCAGTTAAAAGAAAAGCAAAAAGCGAAGTATACATACGGTGTATTGGAGAAACAATTCCGTAATACGTTTGGTGAAGCCGCACGCCGTAAAGGTGTAACCGGTGAAAACCTGATTAAGTTATTGGAAGCTCGTTTAGACAATACAGTTTTCCGCTTAGGTATTGCTCCAAGTCGTCCCGCTGCCCGCCAGTTGGTTTCGCACAAGCACGTTACTGTAAACGGTTTTGTTACAAACGTTCCTTCTTATCAATTACAACCTGGTGATATCATCGGTTTAAAAGAAAAGAGTTCTGTTAACACTGCCGTTACAAGCGCTATTCGTGGTAAGAACCAAAAGTTTGCGTGGTTAGATTGGAATGAAGCTGAACTAAGAGGGACTTTCATCGCATATCCTGAAAGAGAAAGCGTTCCTGAGAATATCAGGGAACAACTTATTGTGGAATTGTACAGTAAGTAAGGTGAATAGTGAATGGTGAATAGAAACACCGAATGTTACTTCGTCATCGACAACTGCCCGTTGCCCATTCATTAACAACGGTACAAGAGTGCGACGCAAGAGAAGTTCAATAACACACAAAAGCCGGTAACAAAAAAAATAGAATCACCTCAAGCTTATCAAGAGGATAAAAAGTCTCTTAAGGGGTTGGGGTACAAATCGTCAACAAATAATGGCCATTTTAAATTTTCAGAAACCCGACAAGATCGTTTTACAGAAGGCAAACGATTTTGAGGCACAGTTTGAATTTCGTCCATTGGAGCCAGGTTATGGCCTTACCATTGGAAATGCACTTCGTAGAGTGTTATTGAGTTCGCTGGAAGGGTATGCCATTGTAGGTATAAAAATCGAAGGTGCTGAGCATGAATTTGCCACACTGAGAGGTGTTACAGAAGATGTAACCGAAATCGTACTGAACCTTAAGCAGGTTCGTTTTAAGAAAAAAGTAGAAGGCGACGTTAATACCGAAAAGATAACGCTTAGCATTAAAAATCAAACCGAGTTTACTGCAGGTATGATCGGTGATGCAACCCAGGCTTTCGACGTGATGAATCCAATGCTACTTATTTGTACAATGGATAATACTTCTAAGCTCGATATCGAGATCACTATTGCCAAAGGTCGTGGTTACGTTCCTGCCGAAGATAACAGGGTGAAAGACTCTGTGTTCGGATATATTCCTATTGATAGTATTCATACGCCGATTAAAAACGTAAAATATACGATTGAAAATACCCGTGTGGAGCAAAGGACCGACTTCGAAAAACTGTTGATGGAAGTTCAGACCGACGGTACCATTCATCCGGAAGAAGCTGTTAAACAGGCTTCACGAATTTTGATACAGCACCTGATGATCATTACCGACGAGAACATTACTTTCGACAGCAAAGAAGAAAAGAAAGAAGACCTGGTAGATGAGCAAACACTTCAACTGCGTAAAGTACTGAAAACTCCGCTTGAAGATCTTGACCTTTCTGTACGTGCCTTTAACTGCTTAAAAGCGGCAAAAATCAACAGTTTAAGCGAACTGGTACAATACGAGCAGGAAGACCTGATGAAGTTCAGGAACTTCGGTCAGAAATCTTTGAGTGAAATTGAGCAGGTGCTGAACGAAAGAGGTTTAGGTTTCGGAATGGATCTTGGTAAGTTAGGCGTTGATAAAGACGATTATTAAAACCCTTCCCGGCGTACCGTTGAGGGTACGAGAAGGCAGAAGTTCATAAATTTTAATTAACGATCTCTTATTCCCTTTAGGGGTTGAGGATCAACTGTTGTAAGTCCTGACACGGTGCAACGGAATAAAACAAAAAAGTCATGCGTCACGGAGACAAAATTAACAATTTAGGCCGTAAGGCCGCCCACCGCGCTGCGTTGCTTAGCAACCTGGCTGCTCAATTGATCGCGAACAAGCGTATTACTACAACATTAGCTAAAGCAAAAGCTTTAAGAACTTATGTTGAGCCTCTTATCACTAAGGCTAAAGATAACACTACACACCAACGTCGTATAGTGTTCAGTTACCTGCAGGACAAAGAAGCCATCAAAGAATTATTTGATGTAGTTCGTTTGAAAGTTGAAGGTCGCCCTGGTGGTTACACACGTATCATTAAGTTAGGAGCCCGTCACGGAGATAATGCTGAATTAGCACTTATTGAACTGGTTGACTACAACGAAATCTACGGAAATGGTGTTGCTGCTGAAGCCGATACTGCGGTTAAAAGAACCCGTCGCGGACGTAGCAGAAGAGGTGGTGAAGGAACGGCAACAACTGCTCCTGCAACAACTGCTGCTGAAGTTACAACTGCTACTGATCTTCCTGCTGCTACTGATGCAAATGCTGATGAAGCCGTTATCAATAACAAACCTGAAGAAAAAGCTGGTGAATAAGTTAGCTTACAAAATAACAAAAGGCAAAGTCTTACGGCTTTGCCTTTTTTGTTGTTGGTAAGTTTAGCATAACATTTTTAAGGATATTGATAATTTTGGGCCCGGCTAAAAAAATGAAAGCGGCATTCTTGCGTCGCACTCTTGTACTATAAAATATGTCGCGGCAAACGGGCAGGTCAAGTTGAAAAATTGACGTTTCACGTTTGACGTTTCACAAAAAAGAAACTTTTATAACTAAATGAACAAGCAACCAACCGCAATTCTACTTCTCGATGATGGTACTTTGTATTATGGCAAAGCCTTTGGTAAAACAGGAACCACTACCGGCGAAATTTGTTTTAATACCGGCATGACAGGTTACCAGGAAGTATTTACCGATCCCAGCTACTACGGGCAGATCGTGATAATGAACAATGTCCACGTTGGTAATTACGGGGTAAAAGAATCTGATGTTGAAAGTGATACTGTGAAAATACAGGGACTGATTGGTCGTAACCTGGAGGAACTGTACAGCCGCAAACAGGCGAATGGCTCTCTTGATGCATATTTGAAGCAGAATAACATTGTAAGTATTGAAGATGTAGATACAAGGGCGTTGGTAGCGCACGTGCGTACAAAAGGTGCAATGAACTGCATAATTTCTTCGGAGATACTTGACGTCGAACAATTAAAAGCACAACTTGCTGAGGTTCCAAGCATGGATGGGCTAGAGTTGGCTTCAAAAGTGAGTACCCAAAAAGCTTACGAGCAAGGCGATAAAAATTCGCCGATAAAGATTGCGGTTATGGATTATGGCGTTAAGCAGAACATTTTAACCTGTATGACCAGCAGGGGCGCTCATATAAAGGTATTTCCTTCAAATGCAACCTTAAGCGAGATGAAGGAGTTCAACCCGGATGGGTACTTTATTTCTAACGGACCTGGCGATCCCGCTGCAATGAATTATGCAGTTGATACCCTGAAAGAAATTTTAGAGGAAAACAAGCCGATGTTTGGTATTTGCCTGGGCCACCAGTTACTGGCTTTGGCAAATGATATTCCTACCTATAAAATGCATCATGGTCACAGGGGTTTAAATCACCCTGTAAAAAACATTATCTCAGGGAGGTGTGAAATAACGACTCAAAATCATGGCTTTGGCGTTGATCCTGAGGCAGTAAGAAATAACCCGAATATCGAGATCACCCATGTTAACCTGAATGATGACAGTATTGAAGGAATCAGGGTTAAAGGAAAACAAGCTTTTAGTGTTCAATACCATCCTGAAAGTTTCCCTGGTCCGCACGATAGCCGCTATTTATTTGACGAGTTTATTGAGATGATGAAGTAACGCCACCAAACCTCCCCCTCAAGGGGAGGCCTACAGCGGCCTTTATTGCTGAAACGTTTATAAAGGCAGCCGGGGAAAGTTATTATTTCGAGTTATTATAAATCCGTCTCCGGTAAATATCGGAGGCTTTAAAATTCCCCCTCCAGGGGGTTAGGGGGTATGAAAATAGCAATTATTAACGGTCCTAATTTGAACCTGCTGGGTATTCGCGAGCCGGAGGTGTATGGTAAGCAAAACTTTGAGCAATTTTTCAGGGAGTTACAAAATAAATTTCCTGGTGTAGAGTTATCATATTACCAGAGTAATGTAGAAGGGGAGTTGATAAATAAACTGCAGGAATACGGTTTTAGCCATGAGGGGATAATAATGAACCCGGGGGGATACACGCATACTTCGGTTGCTATAGGTGATGCAATTGCTGCTATTTCAACCGCGGTAATTGAAGTTCATATAAGTAATGTACATGCAAGGGAGGATTTCAGAAAGATCAGTCATGTTTCTGCAAAGTGCAAAGGAACAATAAGCGGTTTGGGACTGAAAGGATACGAATTGGCCATACAATTCTTTTTGAAGGGTTAAAGAACATCGTGTTTATCCTGCCCGAATAGTTTCGTGCTAGATGGCTCAGATGTGGTCAAGCTTAGATGTTAATTAACACACCTTCTCTCGCTGGTTTATAAATACAAGGTTAATTTCGAAGTATAATTTTCAGCTATGAAATGGTTATTTATTTTATTGTTGTTTACATCATTTACCGTTAACGCACAGTGGAAAAGTTATCGGCTAATAAATAACGGAGATACTATTAACCGAATTGACCAAAAAGACCTTCGCCAGGGAAGATGGTCGAACAAGGTTGAAAGTATTAGGGGCGAACCCGGGTATGATGAAGAGGGCATTTACAAGGATGGCAAAAAAGAGGGAGTTTGGCGGATCTACACCAGAATGGGTGATTTATTGGGTATCGAAAGGTACCGCTGGGGTAACAAGGATGGCAAGAGCCAATACTACGACATATCGGGTTTGACAAGAGAAGAAAGCTGGAAAGCCGTTAATCCTGATAATCCTTTTGATACGGTTGATGTATTTGACCCGGTTGACCCAAATAAAGTGCAAAGACAGGTAATTAAAATTGAAGGCACTTCAGTTAAGCATGGGATTTGGAAATACTTTGCAAGCGGATCAGGTGCGGTGATAAGAAGTGAAACCTATTTTCTTGGTAAGATGGAAGACCCAAGAAAAATAATGGCCGACGCTACGGCTTCATCAGAATCTTCAGATAGTAAGACAACGAAACCGCCTGTAAAAGCAAAACCAAAGGAAGTAATGGAATTTGAAAAAAAGGTCGGAAAGAAGAAGGTGAAGGTGATTGATGGAACGACGTTGTAGGAAGTGAGATCGCGGGATGATCGAAGCTGGCGGATGACAGATAACAGATAACAGATAAGAGGATGACTGATGATAGTTAAAAGAGTTAGAAGAAATAGTAGTGTTCTACTATCCTTTGCATAAAAAAACCGCTTGAAAAACACCAGGCGGTTTTTTTTGTTTTCGAACGAATTCTATTATTTTTTTAGTCTTCCCGTATCAAAGTATTGTTTGAAAAACAGCAGTTGGTACCTTACTGCGTTTTTCCAGTAGTCCCAATCGTGTTTGCCTGGTCTTTCGGTGTAATCGTGCGGTATTTTGAGTTGCAGCATTTTTGCGTGCGTTCTTCGGTTTATTGTTATTAAACCGTCTTCTGTTCCGCAATCAACAATTATTGCAATAGAATCTTTCGGGTATTTTTCAATCACATTTATTACCGACCAGTCAAGATAGGTCTGCCTGTTAGCAAGTGTATCTCCTAATCTTTTTTCTACATCGTAACCTTTGGTAATCCTGCTTACATCTAATGCGCCGCTCATGCTTCCGCAGGCGCCGAAATTATCAGCATGTCTGAAGCCGAGAAATAATCCTCCATGTCCCCCCATACTTAAACCGGTAATTGCCCGGGCTTTACGGTCACGGATAGTATTGTAGACAGAGTCAATGTAAGCGGGAATTTCAACAGCAACATTTGTTTCATAATGCATGTTAAGATCGACCGGACTATCAAAATACCAGCTGCTGTAAGCACCATCAGGGCAAACGATCATCAACTGATTTTGATCTGCAAGCTGTTGAAGATCAGGAACTCTGTCGGCCCAGTTTCTATAATTTCCGCTGAAACCATGTAAGAGGTAAACAACCGGGAAACTTTTGCCTGATTTTTTATAATCAGTTGGTGTAACTACAACACATTTTACATTCTTAAACATGCCTTTGCTGTAAATGCTTATAGTGTCTATTGAAGCAAAAGAGCGGCTTGAAATTATGAATGCAATGGTAAAAAGAAAGCCGATTTTTTTCATTTACAGTTTCGTTTAAGTTGAGTATTTACAATTGTTCGTACTGCAATTTATAATCGATGAATAAAGATTCTACAAGATGAAGTGAGTGACACAACCTGGGCCGCAAAAAGAACCAATGCCGGTAACAAAAGAAAATAACAAACATAAAAAAGCGGTGCGATCGAAAGGTCTTTAAAATCTTATAGGCGTGGTCTCTGTTGAGCTCTTTGCATTGAATTGCCACCGGCACTTTGTCCCCTGCCAGCACCCTGTGCGTGTTTAAATAACTCAAACCTTCCAGGCATTTCTTTAACCGGCCATATTCCGTTGCCTTCATTAATGTCGGCTGTTTCCCTAAAAGGATCTAAACGGATGCCGGCGACAGGCTTATCTTTTATGAATACTTTGGTAACGTGTTGTTCGTTTAGCATCCAAATGCGAACCGGAACGCGTTCTACTTCTTTTGTTCCGTCCTGGTAGGTCCATTCTAAAATGATCGGCATCACCATTCCACCTTTGTTGGAGAAGGTAAGCTCGTAGAAATTTTTATTGACCCACTTTCCTTCATTTTCTTTGTCGGCCGTTGCTGCACTTGCTAAATTTCTTTTTTCATCAGCATAAGCCGAATCGGCCAGGCGATTATAAAAATAAAAATCACGGAGCGTGGTATCTACATCCACTTCGAACTTCATCGAAGTATCCTGTTTGTTGCGGGTAATATAGGTAGGTTCAAAAGCAAGTTTGGGCGACCTTGCAGTTGCATTAGGATCGAGCTTGAACCATTTCACGCTGTCTATAGAAATATCTACCGCGTCTGTTCCAAAATACCATCCTCTCCAAAACCAGTCTAAATCAATTCCACTTGCATCTTCCATCGTTCTAAATAAGTCAGCCGGTGTAGGATGTTTGAAAGCCCACCGCCGTGCATATTCTTTAAATGCAAAATCAAACTGTTCGCGACCCATAATTGTTTCGCGAAGTATGTTTAATCCTGTAGATGCCTTTCCATAAGCATTTGAACCTACATTGGCTACTGCATCGCCTTTTGTCATTATAGGTTCTAGCTTGTCTTTTGGCAAACGCATGTAGTCAACGATTTTATGCGCAGGACCCCGGTTAGAAGGGAAATTAATATCAAGCTCCTGTTCGGCCAGGAATTGCACAAAAGAGTTCAAACCTTCATCCATCCACCAGTATTGGCGCTCATCGCTGTTAACGATCATTGGGAAGAAGTTGTGCCCTACTTCATGAATGATAACCCCGATCATGCCGTTTTTTGTTGCTTCTGAATAAGTGCCGTCTTTTTCTGCACGACCATAGTTCATCGCAAGCATCGGGTATTCCATGCCGATCGCTGCTTCAACCGAAATAGCTACCGGGTAAGGATAAGGTATCGTATGTTTAGAATAGGATCTCAGCGTATGGGCAACAATTTTGGTAGAGTATTTTCTATATAAAGGGTAGGCTTCTTTACCATAATAGCTCATGCACATTACTTTTTTACCTTCGATGTTTGCAGCCATTGCGTCCCACACCAGGCGGCGCGATGAATTAAAAGCGAAGTCGCGAACATTTGATGCGGTATAGATCCAGGTTTTTTTTGCAGTGCTTTTCGATTGACTTGCCTTTAATGCTTCATCGAGTGTAATAACTTCTACAGGTTGTTTTGAAGTTTGAGCCTGCTGCCACCTGCTATATTGTGCGGGTGTTAATACACTTTTGTAGTTCTGGCATTCGCCGGTAGCTGCAATGATATGATCTGCGGGTACTGTAATGCTTACTTTAAAGTTTCCAAAATTCAAGGCAAACTCTGCACCACTGGTAAACTGCAATGTTTGCCAACCCTGGAAATCGCTGTACACTGCCAGGCGAGGGTGAAACTGCGCTATTGAATAAAGGTTGTTATTATCTTCATCAAAGTGTTCAAAACCTCCGCGACCGTACCTGGTCAGCTTATCAGGAATTTTAAAATTCCAGTCAAGTTTGAAAACAAAACGTTCGCCGGGATTAAGCGTAGCCGGAAGGTCGATACGCATCATCGTTTGATTAATGGTATATTTCAATGGCCGTAGTCCATTATCGGTCGCCCTTGTGATATTGATGCCATATCCTTCTAATTTCCTCCATGGCTCAAGGTTATTCAGTTGTGCATCCGTCATCCGGTTGTCGACACGACTGGTATTTGTACGATTGCTTTCACTGTTAGGGTTATGGAAGTTTTCATCTATCTGCATCCAGATATAATTCAATGGGTTTGGAGAGTTGTTGTAGTAGGTAACGGTTTCCGTTCCTTTCAGCATATTGTTCGGTTCGTCTAACTCTACAGCAATATCATAATCGGCTCTTTGTTGCCAGTACTTTGGCCCCGGTGCACCTGTTGCAGTGCGATATTCATTAGGTGTAGCAAGTAAGTAGTTCAATTCCTCGAACCGGTTGGCGTGGTGAGAACCGGGATTGCTTAGTTGTTGTGCGTTTGCTGAAAGAAGAGAAAATCCTGCAGCAGAAATTAAAAACAAAAGTTTCTTCATGTACTTAAAAATTAAAAAGGAATTCTCTGTAAAGCCATATTTACGGCAATCCCAAGAATACCTCCACTTAAAAAAAGGATATACTCCCTGCGATTTATTTTTAAAAGATTTATGCAAACAAACGTTAGGAGCAATACGGCGAGCACAATTAATAGCTGACCAATTTCAAGTCCAATGTTAAAAGCAAGTAGTTTCATGACAACAAATTCTCCACGGCCTAACAGGCTTTTTAAGTAATTACTAAAACCAAGCCCGTGAATTAATCCAAAGAAAATGGCAAGAAAATAAATAACCGGGTATTTACTTTTAAAAGCAAATTTTTTAACAAAAAGGTTACTGACAGCAGTAATGATGATAGTAACGGGAATTAAAAACTCAATCCATTTTGTTGAAAAATGAATGATATTCAAAACACTTAGGGCAAGCGTGATAGAGTGACCGATAGTGAAAGCAGTGATCAGTAGTAACAGCTTTTTCCAGTCAGCAAACAGGTAACGGATACATAAAGCGGTAACAAACAAAATATGGTCAACCCCGTTAAGATCTGCAATATGTTGCCTGCCAAGTGCAAAATACAATCCAAAGCTATTCATCAGTCTTTCAGAGTAATTTAACCTCCTATTTGTAAAGAGGTTATAAAAGTCGCCAATTTATGTAAGACTTTTGTAGCTGTAAAAATAAATTTTAGATAAATGCCTTTTTTTACCTGGTTAACTATTTACACAGCCGCTTTTTTCCATCCCTTTTATATTAGTATGACGGAAATAAATTATAATAATAAATCGAAGGCGTTGGAGGTTAGTGTAAGGATCTTTACCGATGATTTTGAAAAAACACTGAGAAAGAATTGCAATTGCAAAGTGGATTTATTGGCTCAGCAGGATAAAAATGCCATGGAAAAACTGGTAAATGCTTATGTTCTCAAACATTTACAGATTAAAGTAAACGGCCAGTTACAGAACCTGGAGTTCGCGGGCTACCAACAGGAAGAAGAAAGCACGTGGAATTATTTTGTGGTTAGAAACGTAACCGGCGTGAACAAAATGGAGATCACTAACAGCCTTTTGCACGATTACCGGCCTGAGCAGATAAACATGTTGCATATAATGGCGAATGGCAAGGAACAATCAGACAAATTAGATTATCCGAAGAAAAATTACGCTATTAATTTTTAAGATTTTGTGGTTGCCGGCAGTTGAATAAGCATTATACATCGTTGTGTCACTCACTTCTACTGCAAACGTTCATGCAGCAATTAATCAATCATCTAATTGAGTATGGCCAATAATTGAGTATGGCCAACACTATTGCATCGAAATTAAGAATAAATGAAAGCTTTGTCCTGCTCACATTACATGCTGCGGCAATTTTAAAACGCATCTTCAGCCGCCGGGGGCCGGTTGACTTACCATAGTTGCAAAGGAATTTAGCCGGTAGCATTGGTTCGTTACAAGTAAAGCACAGCTTGAAAAGGAGCTTAACGAGGTACTTGAGCTTTTAACCGGTCATCAACTCGGTTGGATTTACTATTCAAAAGGAACATCTACAATTCAAACAGATCTAACAAGGGATAAAGGCTGGGAAAAATTATTGTCGCCCAGCGGGCTGCAATGGGTAAGTTTGATTTTTTTTGATGAAGTATGTTCAACATTTGGTGAAGGAAAACGAGGCTTATAATAAAAAGGAAGAAAAGCCCAAGTTGCGAAATATTAATTACATCGATGCCGAAAAGAAAGAGCTTCGCCTTTCCGGCCATGTATCTGCTGAAGTAAGCAAAAACCCGTGTAGATGGCTTTATTTTTTCGTCGTCTGCTACTTCAAGGTGATTATGTAACTGTTGTCTTATTATCGCTGTATCTATAACTAACGGTTAAAATACGATCGACGTTTTTTAAAACTAAACAACCATAAAGCTAACAGCTTCGGATGATGAGCAAAACATGAAAAAAGCCGCATGGAGTTGTTGCCGTTGAACGAAATGCGACGCAACGATGAACAATCAGGGAACTAAAACCTGTACCAAAAAAATACACAAAAAGAGTTTCGTCAACTGTCGGCTACACATTCTCCTCCATTTCAGTTTTCATTTCCTCCGACAGCGTTACCAGCACTTTGTCAATCCTGTTTCCGTCCATATCCATGATTTCGAGGTGGAAGCCTTTCCATTTAAGATGGTCGCCGGTTTTAGGGATGGTTTGTAGATGGTGCAGAATAAAGCCGGCAACTGTATTGAAATCATGCTCGCCTTCATTCATAAATTCAGTTTTCTCAAAACGACTTAAGAAATCGTAGAAAGGAATTTGAGCATCAATAAGATAGGTTCCGTCTTCTCTTTCCATAATTTCATAATCGTCATCATCTGCCGGACCAATATCGCCTACAATCGCTTCAAGAATGTCATTTAAAGTCATCATTCCTTCCAGGCTGCCATACTCGTCTACAATAAAACAGCTGTTCGACTGGTGCTGTTTGAATTTTTCAAGTACCTGGTAAACCGTATTGTTTTCAGGCACGAACAGACCGGGTTTCATAAGATCCTTCAACAGAATGTCATCTGTTGCAAGCAAGATGTCTTTTATCGAGACACTACCTTTAACGTTATCGATAACACCTTCGCACACCGGGTAACTGGTATGAACCACTTCCCGCATTTTTTGCTTAATGTCGGCTACTTTACAGCTTACATCCATCCACACAATATCGCTGCGGTGAGTCATTAGCGAAGTAATGTTTCGATCTCCAAGGTGGAAAACTCTTTCAATAATTTCCTGTTCTTTCTCTTCTATAGCGCCATTCTCGGTTCCTTCATTAATAATCGCCTTTATTTCTTCTTCTGTCACCGAGTTTTCTGCAGGTTTTATCTTAAAAAGCGTAGCAAGAATTTGACTGCTTTTGCTTAATAACCAAATGAAAGGGTATGTAATGAAAGTAACATACCGCATTGGCGTTGCCACAAATTTTGCTATGGATTCCGGATTGGAAAGCCCTAGTCTTTTAGGCAGCAGTTCACCTATAACCAACGAAAAGTAGGTAAGGACTATTACTACTAAAGCTGTAGCGATTCCATGGCTGTGAGGGGCAAGAATTGTGAATCCTTTTACAAATTCCTCTACTCCGTCCTGCAGGTTTTCGCCCGAGTAGATACCTGTCAAAATTCCTATTAGTGTAATTCCTATTTGAACTGTTGATAAAAAAGTGTCAGGGTTGTTTGCAAGGTCGAGTGCTTTTTTTGCTGCATCATCTCCTTGTCTGGCCTGTAGCTCAAGCCGTGTTTTACGGGCAGATAGTAGTGCAATTTCAGCCATCGAAAAGAGCCCGTTCAATAATATTAATCCAAAAATTATAAGTACTTCAGTCATTTTATTTGTTACCGCAAAGCCATTTGTTTCTGCAAAGCTATGCAAACGTATTTGTTTAAGTATATATAAAAAAACTGGTCCAGCCAAAAAACGAAGCAGGATTTATACATATCCGTTATCTTTGCACCCTTTATGGCAAAAACAAAAAGAATTGGGGTTATAGGCGCAGGACCTGCCGGATTAACCGCTGCTTACCTTCTAAGTAAAGCCAACCATGAAGTGGTTGTTTTCGAAAAAGATCCTAAATACGTCGGCGGTATTTCGCGTACCGAATCTTACAAAGGTTATAATTTTGATATTGGTGGTCACCGCTTTTTCTCTAAATCCAAAGAAGTCGAGGATTTCTGGACGGAGATCTTAGGCGATGACCTTATTGACCGGCCAAGAAGCTCCCGGATCTATTATAACAAAAAGTTTTTCTCTTACCCTTTGAAGGCAATGGAAGCATTGACTAAGCTCGGTGTTTTTGAGTCGGCACTTTGTGTTTTAAGTTATATGAAGGCTAAGGCGTTTCCGAAAAAGGACCCGCAGAACTTTGAAGATTGGGTAACGAACCAGTTTGGCAAAAGACTTTTTAATATTTTCTTTAAAACTTATACTGAAAAGGTGTGGGGAACACCTTGTAAAGAAATATCAGCAGATTGGGCGGCTCAGCGAATTAAAGGATTATCGCTTTCGTCCGCGATTAAAAATGCAATATTTAAACCTAAAAATACTGGAGACAAGGGTAAAGTTATAAAGACTTTAATTGATACTTTCCGCTATCCAAAATTCGGTCCCGGAATGATGTGGGAAGTTTGTGTAGATAAAATCAGGCAATTTGGCGGTGAGGTAAGAATGGATACAGGTGTTGCAAGTATTGAACTGGTTGACGGTAAATGGAATGTAAACCTCCTAAATGCGCCTAAAGAAACAAATTTCGATTACGTTATATCTTCCGCTCCTATAAGGGATCTTATTCCAAATATTTATCCTGAATTTGCTCCCCCGGCACTCCAGGCGTCACAGGACCTGAAGTACAGGGACTTCTTAACCGTGGTTCTGATTATGAAAGATAAAAACGTCTTTTCTGATAACTGGATCTATATTCATGATCCTTCAGTTACCGTTGGACGTGTTCAGAATTTTAAATCGTGGAGCCCGCATATGATACCTGATCCTGCAATGGCTTGCTACGGCCTTGAATACTTTTGCTTCGAGGGAGACGGTTTGTGGACAAGCAGTAATGAAACACTACTTGAACTGGGTAAAAAGGAATTAGAACAAATTGGATTAGGCAAGGCTTCTGATGTTGTGGACGGCTATGTTGTTCGTCAGCCGAAAGCTTACCCGGTTTATGATGCGGTTTACAAGGATAAACTTGATTTAATAAAAGAAGAGCTTAAGAATTACCCGGGTTTATACCTTGTAGGACGTAACGGCATGCATAAATATAACAACCAGGATCACAGCATGATGACTGCTATGCTTGCTGCTGAGAATATTAAAGCAGGAAGCGAGTTGTACGACCTGTGGAATGTAAACGGAGACGCCGAATACCATGAAAGTGGCGACAGAGGTGCAGAAGATGGTGGCAGAATGATTCCGGGAAAAGTAAGCGTAGGTTAATACTGATAAATTTTTAGATTTTATAGCAGAGGCTGTCTTTTAAGGCAGCCTCTTTTTGTGGGTACAAAGGTTGAATCTTAACCGTAGAAATTAGGTAGAGTTTTTAGGTAACCAGCCAATAGTACTTCCTTCAACATCGTTGTGTCACTCCCTTGTACTTCCAGTTTTTTTGCAGCTTGTTACTTAAGAAAACAAGTACATTTCGAAACCTCTTTAATGAAGGGCGGTTTTTCTAACTCCCGTAATTAAAACCATTTTTTCAAGTGCTTTCTCCCTCGTCGCAGGGTTGATAAAACTGCCGGTTAACATACTGATATGGAAAAATGAAAAATTTCCGGAGATGATGTATTCATATCCTTTTTGCTTTAATTCTTCTAATGTGTTAGCGGTAGTGTAAACGCCGGTAGTGGTGTTTTTTCGAAGAAATTGATCCAGCTGCCCGTAATCATTTATTGTTTCAACAAATCCGGGTGCATAGAACTCAAAAGAATACGACCATGATTTAAAAAGGGCGGAAGAAGCGGTTGGGGCGTTTTGTTGTAACCATTTCCCCGCCATCATTCCTGCCTGGTACTCCAGCAAACGGGGGTAAAAAAAATTATACAGGAATACAAATAAAACCAGGGAGAACGCAATTCCTCTCGCAATAATTGAGTTTATTTCCGTTTTATTAACAGCAGTAATTGTAACAATCACCAGGGCAGCTGTAATAATTGCAATGATAAAAACATTTCCAAATTTTGAATAATAGGCTAACAAGCATATTGAAATCGCACCGAGTACCAATAAGACAGTTTGAAGAACCCTTATTCGTTTAAACGTATTTTCTTTATTTACCGATGTAAGATAATCTGCTACAATTATTGAAAAATGTGGAAAGAGGATTACGACATAATGTGGCAACTGGAATCCCGAAAGTGAAAACAACAGGAATGTTATAGCCGCGCTTCCATAAATGATCCATCGTTTTGGATGTGGCGCACGCTTGCCCTTTAGAAATAAACGTACGACAGCAATATATAAAATTACCGACCATGGCAGGAATGCCCATAGGGTAGTATGTAAGAAGAAACCGGGATCACCATGGCCTTTTATCGGCCCTGTATTAAAAAATCTCCCAAATTGGCTATCCCAGAAAAAGAATTTTACTCCCGATACATTTGTCTTACCAAATACCACTTTTTCAGGATGCAAGTCAAACTGGGTATACAAACTGTAGATCTCGGGCGTAATAAAAAGTAAGATCAATACAACCATCACCCACCATTTGTAATTGACAAACTGTTTCCACTGCCTTGTCACAGCCCAATAAATAACGTAACCGCCGCCAATAGTAACGAGTACAAAAATTCCTTTCGTCATTACTGCGCAGGCGGCCATAAATGCGGCTAAAACGACGTGAATAATTTTACCGTATAAATGAGCTTTATAGAAGTAATAAATAGCTGCAATTGAAAGAGCTGTCAGGTACGGTTCAGCCCTGACATCGAAATTATTAAGGAGGCCGTGAAGAGAAAATATATATACAATTACTGCAACTTTTGCTGTGTAATTGTTCTGTAACTCCTTCGCAAGAACATAAAGAAACCAAATTCCTGCAAGCCAAAAAATAAAGGCCGGAACCTTATAAGCAAACGCCGTAATACCAAATAATTTAAAACTTGCAGCAGTAACCCAAAACGGAAAATGCGGTTTGTCGAGCCAGTCGTGACCATCTCCGAATAAATTTACCCAATCATTGGTTAATGTAATATGTTTAGCAATGGTAGCGTACAATGCTCCATCTGGTTCGAGGATATCAATAAATAAACCGTTAGCATTAATCAGGATCCCAGCAAGTAAGAAATAAGGAAAGTATTTTTCAAATGGTCTCATATACTGCTTAAGCTAATTTATCAGCCTGTTCAATATTGCGGTTTTCGAACTTAGTCCATTTCCTGAAAAGATACCAGGTGAAACAACCTGTTCCTATACCTAACAAAGCCCCTGTAAGAATATCAGCTGGAAAGTGGACACCAACATAAATTTGAGCATAACCAATTATAAAAGCCCACCCCCAGAGCCAGTTCCAACTTCTGTTTAAGATATGTTTGATTACTAAAAACCAGAAGGTTGCGAGGCCAAAATGATTCGATGCATGTGATGAAGGCATCGAAAAGATACCGCCACAACCAGCAAGATTATTTAGCTCGAAGGGCAACGATGCATCGTGGCAAGGCCGAAGTCGTTGAATGAAAGGTTTTAAAATACTGGCACTGGTGAAATCTGCAATGGCAAAAGTGAGAATGGAAAGGACGACAATCTGTAATATATATTTCCTGCTATTGGCATAAAAAAAGAGCAGGATAAAAAGGTACAGCGGGATCCATGTATAAGCCTGCCTCAACAAGAGCATAAATTCGTTGAGAAAAGTGAAGGAAAGCTTTTTATTAATAAGATAAAATACCGAACGATCTGCTTCCAGAAACCAGCGGGCAACATTCATAAGCCTGATTGAATTATAGCTCAAAGATAGGTGCTAACTAATTGTACAAGAGCCACACCTGCCGGCGTGAACGATGTTTAATAGAGATTCGGGGCCGGGACGTTCAATGATTTACCATTTGTGGTACTATTAACCGGACTGAAAATATTTTCTTTGCAACAATAATTAGCGGTAAATTTATGTGAAAGATCTTTCGTATGAAACTATTCGCCTTTCTACTAGTGTCGGGGTGTTATTCATTCAATGCATCAGCCCAGCAAGATGAACTTTTAAAGAAAAAGTTATGGGATGAGTATAAGAAAAACAGATCTTTAATAGAATCTCCCAAGGCGTTTAAGCCGCGATCGAATATTACACAACCTTTTTTGGTTCCACAACCCGAAGCCTTACCAAAAACTGAAAATAAAATGATGGTATTAAAACTGCCTTTAAAAGGATTTTATGAAGGAACCAATGGCACAGTTGGAGAGATCTATTCTATGCAGCCCGATAATATGCCTTGTCTCGTTCCTGGTAAATCATTTAAATCAAACATGCCGGTAGTGAAATCTGAAGGCACCCCCGACTTTCAGTTGCAACTGGATCGTTCTCCAAATAAACAGCAGGAAAAAAATGACGATGGGGTAGCCGGGGGGCAGCAGCAGTAATCTTTATCGTTTGATTTTTTTGGCGGTAAAAATTAACCGGGGAGATGTTCTAATATGATAACCTGCGAAATTGTAATCGCCGAATACTTCCTCTACCTGTAATCCGTGATAAGCACACATTTCGGTAAAATCTCCTAACGAAAGCTTCGCAAATTTTTCGGTAAATAAATCATTTAAGACCCCTTGTTCCTTTACCTTGATCTGCTTAAAAAAGTTTTCGTCATCCTGCCTGTTTTCAATAACAAATTCCGCTCCATCCATTAATTTTTCCTGCTTTTCCGTAAAGTGATCTTCCTCGTAATGTACATTCAGGTAATCCATTACCAATAAACCATTTGGTTTTAACGACTGCGAAACAACTCTTATCGAATTTTCGTGTTCACGGCGCGTATTGTAATAACCAAAAGCAGGAAAAAAGGTAAACGCAGCATCGAAATAATTGATCCAGAAAGGCAGCCGGATGTCGTGTTGAAAAAAATGTAAAGTTTCGCTTTCCAATTCTTTTGCCTTTCTTATTGCTTCAAATGAATAATCAATTCCGGTAACATCAAATCCCTGTTCAGCAAGTTTTTGGCTTTTTATACCTGTGCCTGCACCTACCTCCAAAAGTTTACTGCTGGCAGGGAGTGCCAGGTGCGGAATCAGCGCTTCTATAAAAACAGTCTTGGTTTTATTTTCATGATAATTCAACACCTGGTGCCACCGGGAATTGAGCCAATCTGCTGTGTTTTTGTATAAAGCCATATACTGCATTTTAGAGTTCACAAATGTAGCACGCTATTATTTATAATCTTTGATTTGAGAGGCGGGTAACAGGCGTTGTAGTAAATAAGGGGTTTGATGAACAGATCTCTGCTATAAGTAATGAATTTTCTTTTATGTTTGCAGTCGAATAAAATAAAATAATGGCACTTATAAAAAGTATATCTGGGATACGGGGAACTATCGGAGGAAAACCTGGAAATACCCTAAGTCCGTTGGATGTAGTAAAGTTTACCGCTGGTTATGGCACCTGGCTTATGCAACAAGGTGCGGGAAGGAAGATAGTGGTAGGTCGCGATGGAAGAATAAGTGGTGAAATGGTGCAGCGTTTAGTTGTAAGTACATTAAATGCATTAGGATTAGATGTGATTGATGTTGGATTAAGTACGACTCCAACTGTTGAAATGGCTGTTCAGTTTGAACAGGCTGCCGGGGGAATAATAATTACAGCAAGTCATAATCCAAAAGACTGGAACGCGTTAAAATTATTAAACAGCCAGGGCGAATTTATAAACAGTGAAGACGGCGCGGCAGTACTGGCCCTGGCTGAGAACGAAGATTTTACCTTTGCATCGGTTGATAAATTAGGCTCTTATACCCAAAATACTACAGCACTTCAACAACATATTGATGCAGTTGTTAATTACCCTTTGGTTGACGTTGAGGCCATCACCAAAAGCAAATTTAAAATTGTTGTCGATGCGATCAATAGTTCGGGGGCTATTGCGGTTCCATCATTGTTGCGAGCACTGGGCGTTAAAGACGTCACCGTTTTAAATGAAGAGGTGAATGGTAATTTTGCCCACAATCCCGAACCTTTACCTCAACACCTTACCCAGTTGTGTAACGAGGTAAACCGTAAAAAGGCGAACTTAGGCATAGCCGTTGATCCCGACGTTGACCGACTTTGCTTTGTTAACGAAGATGGTTCTTTGTTTGGTGAGGAATATACGCTCGTAGCAATTTCCGATTTTGTGTTACAACAACGGCCGGGTAATACGGTTAGTAATATGTCGAGCACGAGGGCGCTGAAAGATGTTACCGAAAAACATGGCGGAGAATATTTTCCAAGCGCAGTAGGAGAGGTGAATGTTGTAACAAAAATGAAAGCCGTAAACGCAGTGATCGGGGGTGAAGGAAACGGCGGAATTATTATTCCTGATTTGCATTATGGTCGCGACGCCCTGATTGGTATCGCATTGTACCTTACTTTTTTATCGAAAAGCGAGAAGAGCAGTAAGCAACTCCGGGGTACATTCCCTGATTACTTCATCAGCAAAAATAAAATCGAACTGGACTATGGCACCAACGTTCAATCCATCTTTGATAAGATAAAAACGAAGTATAAAAATAATCCTATCAACACCGAAGATGGACTAAAGATAGAGTTCGAGAACGATTGGGTACACCTGAGAACGAGCAACACCGAACCGATCATTCGTATTTACGCAGAAAGCAATTTTGAAACTACTGCCGATAATATTGCCCGTAAAATGATGAATGATATCAGGGAGAATATGTAATTTTTAAAAGTCCGGAAGGATGGTTTGGTAGCCGGCATTATTAAGAAATGAGTCTTTTGTTGCGACGCTCCGTTCAACTGTAAATCCTTGTTTTATCAATTAAAGCAACGATTTAAAGTTGCAGCGAGAAGTATTAAGTGTATTTATTTTTGCAGGATTTGTGAAGCTGAAATGGTTAAAAGTATTTTTAAACCTGTTGCTAAACGGGCAAAAAGTACAAGTGTGCGACGCAACAATGTAACATCACTAACCGCTGTTTGCTTCAAAAAACCCCTCCTCAATTTCCTCTAAATCACAACTCGATCTACTAATCCCGGTTCTATATTAAAACCCCGCTACCGCATCATCGCCCCTGCCGTCTGCAACTGCTTCAAGTTTTCCATTCGTTACTTTAATTAGTTCCACCCGACCTATTTGATCGACTGAATAACCCTTAACATTATAGTCTTTTATAACATAACCCATTGCTTCAAGCTCGTGGATCACTTTTTCGGGAAACCCCTTTTCTGTAACAATTTCATCCGGTAACCATTGGTGATGAAATTTCGGTTTATTGACCGCATCGTTGGCGCTCATTTTAAAGTCAATCACATTAACTATCGTTTGGTAAACAGATGTTGGAATTGTGGTGCCTCCCGGTGTGCCTGCCACCATAAAAGGTCTGTCGCCTTTCAAAACTATGGTAGGTGTCATTGAGCTTAACATACGCTTGCCCGGTGCAATTGCATTTGCTTCGCCACCTACCGCTCCATACATATTAGGCACGCCCGGTTTTATACTAAAATCATCCATCTCATTATTCAGCAAAAACCCGGCACCTGCTACAATTGTTTTACTTCCAAAGTTTCCATTTAATGTGGTGGTTACCGAAACCATATTGCCCCACCGGTCTATAATACTGATATGAGTTGTCTCCATGCTTTCAATAATGCCTGCCTGTATACCTGTGCTTTTTCCTGCCTTTGTACTGTCGTAGTCTGCCATTCTTTTTGCCAGGTAAGTATCGCTTGTTAAAGTTGCTACCGGAACTTTCCAAAAGTCGGGATCGCCCATATGTTGGGCCCGGTCAGCAAAAGCCCTTCTTTCTGCTTCAGTCATCAATTGAACGCTCTTTGCGGTTTCAAAGCCGTACGACACCAAAGGCCTTTTTTCCACCATTTTCAGCATCTGCCATAACAGAATGCCGCCGCTGCTGGGTGGGGGCATACTGATAACAGTGTAGCCTTTGTAATTAAACTGCAGCGGTTTCCGCTCTTTTGTTTTATAGCTTTTCAAGTCTTCCAGTGTAACTAAACCATTCCCCCTTTGCATTTCCTCAACTAAGAGTTTTGCAGTTTCGCCTTCATAAAAACCTGCTGCGCCTTTATCCCTTATTCTTTTTAATGTATTTGCCAGTTCTTTTTGTACCAAAGTATCCCCGGCTTTCCACGCACTTGCTTTTACAAATACAGGCATTACCGTGTTGTATTTTTTAAATGCATCCTGTGTATTATTTAATTTTGCTGCTTCAGATTTTGTTAATGTAAATCCTTTTTCAGCCAGGTCTATAGACGGCTGAATTAATGTTTTAAAAGGAAGATTTGCATATTTCATGCTTGCAAACAAACCGCTAACTGTGCCCGGAATACCGGAAGCAAGATGACCGTACTGTGAAAGATTAGTTTGAGCATTACCATTTTTGTCCAGGTACATATCCCTGCTTGCTTTTGCCGGAGCTGTTTCCCGGTAATCGAGCGTAAAACTTTTATTATCCTTCATCCTTGCAACCATAAAACCTCCGCCTCCGATATTGCCGGCCCCGGGGTAAACAACTGCCAGTGTTAGTTGCACAGCAATAGCGGCGTCTACCGCATTTCCGCCCTGTTTTAAAATTGCAGCACCTACCAGACTGGCTAAAGGATGAGCAGAGGCTACCGCTCCTTTTTGATAAGTATGATTTTTATGTATAGAAAAATTATAAGGATTTACTGCTCTCCCTGGCCCTACAATAGACTGCGCTGAAAGAGGTGATTGACATAGTAAAGCAGTTACAAGGAAGGAAAAAGTTTTTGTTAGCATGGTGGCAAATTATAGCATTTAACTATAATTGTTTGTCAACGTTATTTCGTTTTTAACATTATAAGTAAAGTTAATGGCAGGCAATTTCAAAGCTTGTACACTTTTATTTATGTTAATGCAGCATTTCTTGAAACTATTTAATCATTACAGTGTAGATTTAACAAGATGTAAGACTATAAAGTATTCCTGTTCTTTTTATATAATTCATAGTTCTAGGTATCATTTTTTTCACTAAAAAATCAAATATGATTAATTTTTCCTCAATTTCTAAATTTATAGCCTTCGTTGTTTTTACACTTATTATTACTTCTGCGGCGATAGCACAGGCAGTAGTTTCTGGAACCGTAAAAGATGAAAGTGGTAACCCTTTGAGTGGTGCGTCTGTTTCAATCCAGGGTACATCTGCCGGAACAACTACAGACAACGCGGGCACTTACTCCCTTAAAGTGAGAGGAGGTTCTCATACCATTAGTGTAAGTTTTGTCGGGTTTTCTACTTTGCCTAAACGGGTTACTGTGGCAGATGGTGCTACAGCAAACCTTGATTTTTCATTGACAAACTCCGGTGCAACTAACGAAGTAGTTGTACTTGGTTCGCGTGCATTACCTCGAACTCAATTAGAAACGCCTGTACCGGTAGATGTAATTGATATTAAGAAAATAGCACAAGATGCACCGCAGGTATATGTAAATCAAATCCTCAATTATGTCGCTCCATCTTTCAACTCCGGAACACAGACAGTAGCCGATGGTTCAGACCACATTGACCCGGCTTCGCTGCGGGGGTTAGGACCAGACCAGGTGTTGGTTCTTATCAATGGAAAAAGAAGACATAACACTGCTCTTGTAAATATCAACGGTACTTTTGGCCGAGGCTCTGTAGGAACTGATTTAAATGCTATTCCCGTTGCTGCTATCGACAGGATAGAAATTCTGAGGGACGGTGCATCAGCTCAATATGGTAGCGACGCGATTGCAGGCGTTATTAATATCATACTTAAAAGTTCAGTGAACAGGTTGTCGGCTTCTGTTACAGGAGGTCAGAATGTGACAAAGTTTTTAGGTAAAACGGTTACCGATGGTGAAACGGCGCAAACAGCGATTAATTATGGTATTCCCTTAGGACAAAGAGGGGGTTTTATTAACTTCGCCGGTACTTTTGATTATCGCAATGCCACCAACAGGGCAGGCGACAGAACAGGAACAATCTATTCAAGATATAACGGTCGTAGTTCGGCCGGAGCTATTCAAACTGTAGACCGCACCGATTCTTTTCTTACCGCAAATAATGTTACACGGGGAGATTTTAAACAAAGAGCGGGTCAGTCAAAGTTACGTAGCGGACAATTTATGTTCAATTCAGTTATTCCCATGGACGAGGAGGGAACCGAGTTGTATTTGTTTGGAGGAGTCGGATACCGGAATGGTCAGGCCGCAGCCAACAGGCGTCTTCCAAGTATAGCGAATAATGTTACCACCATTTATCCTTTAGGGTTTTTGCCTGAAATACATTCAGACATTTACGATAAAAATCTCGCTTTCGGTATTCGTGGTAAACTTAAAGACTGGAACGTAGATTTCAGTAATACATACGGGCAAAACCAATTCCTGTTCAGGGTAGTGAATACCTTAAACGCTTCTATGGAAACAGCCTCTCCAACCCGTTTCAATTCTGGCGGACCTGTTTTTACTCAAAACACTACCAACCTCGATTTTTCGAAAAATTTTAATTCGATGAGTGGCATTGACGTGGCCTTTGGGGCAGAACATCGCTTTGAAAGGTACGAGCTAATTCCGGGAGAAGCAGCTTCTTTTAACGATTATGGTAAGGCAAGAAATGTAGGTGTCGGTGCAAACGGGCAGCCTATTTTAGTGTTAGATCCTACCGGTTCTGTAAGTACCCGGTTTGGCGGGGCTGACAGTGCTGCACGTGGTGGTGGTGCACAAGGTTTTCCTGGTTTCAGGCCCGAAAATGCGGTAAATGCTACAAGAAGCGCTATATCGGCCTATAGCGATGTCGCTTTCAATTTTTCAAAGGCTTTTTTGGTCGATGGAGCTATACGTTTTGAAAACTATAATGATTTCGGTTCAACCCTAAATGGTAAGATTGCCCTGCGTTACAAGATACAGGAGAACTTTGCGTTGCGCGGTTCGGTAAGTACAGGCTTTAGAGCGCCATCACTCCACCAGCGATATTTTAATGCAACTTCTACGTTGTTCGTCAATGGCATTCCTTATGAGGTCGGTACTTTTCCCAACGACAGCCGTGCAGCGAAATTGTTAGGTATTCCTGAGTTAAGGCCCGAAAAATCGAAGAGTGTAAGCGCAGGTTTCACCAGTAACATCGGCAAGTTTAAAGTTACCATCGATGGCTATTTTGTGCGGATCAATGATCGCGTTATTTATACCGATCTTTTCCAGGGTAACAGCGCTTCTACTGCGCCAGCTGCCGACCAGGAACTTTTTAGGTTACTTTCGCTGGCAAATGCAAACAGGGCGCAATTCTTTGCTAACGCCATTAATACAGAAACAAAAGGTATAGACGTAGTTATATCTTATGGCACAAAACTAGGTGCAGGTAACTTCCGTGCAGATTTAGCCGGAACAGTTTCTAAAACAAATAAAGTAGGCGGCGTAATGGCTTCTGAACTCCTAAAAGGAAAAGAGAACATTTACTTCAGCGACGCAAGCCGCATTTACCTCGAAAGTTCGGTACCAAGAGTAAAGGCAAATGCGACCTTAACTTATGGTATTGGCAAGTTCAACTTTTTCGCCAGGAGCGTTTACTTTGGTTCTGTGGATGAGGCAACGACTGCTATAGCATTTCTTCAAACATTTGATCCACGCGTTGTTACTGATTTTTCAATTGGTTACAAGTTAACCAGGAGTACGCGGGTTAGTATCGGCGCTAATAATATATTTGATGTGTATCCTGAAGCTGTTGCCGATCCTGGTAATACAGGCGGTAACCAATTTATTTACTCACGCCGTGCAACTCAAATAGGTTACAACGGAAGGTATGTATTTGGAAGACTTGAACTTTCTTTATAATTCATTTTTCTAAACTGTACATTCTTAAAAAGCTATCGCAATCGACGCGGTAGCTTTTTATATTAATTCAGATTCTATCTATTTATTGCTTTTTGGAGCCCGGCTTTTAGTTTTCGCCGCATCTTCCGTTGCGTCGCACAGCTTGTACCGTATATCTTTGTGCGGCCATTAATAAACCGGTATCAGCTTTGAAAAATGTTGAATAAAGATTTACGGACGAACGAAATGCGACGCAACGATGTTTTGGGGAAGAACAAATGCCGGTACCAAAAAAGCTTATAGAATTACCGGGAATACGCACCATTACAACTCTAGCCCCAGTTGAATTTTCTAACGAAAAGGCGTTGTTTAGAACAATATTTTTTGGATTTCAACAAATGAGTTCTAATGTATCTGTCTAATCACCAAATTCGAATGATGAAGCACCGATCTATTCTTTCAGTATTATTTTTATTCGTTTCCAACCTCTTATTTGCCCAGGTACAAAGCCCGGAACAATTCCTGGGTTATAAAATTGGTACCCGTTTTACTCCCCATTATAAGATAGTAAACTATGTAAAATCCGTTGGGCTGGCGCGGCCCGATATGGTTAAGGTTGAAAAATATGGCGAAACTAATGAGGGCAGGGAACTGTTACTTGCCTATATAGCTTCACCTGCTAACCTTGCAAAGCTCGAGGAAATACGGAACAACAATCTTAGCATTGCAGGCGTATCTACAAATAAAAATGCCGCTGCAATTGAAAGTGCTCCTGCTATTGTTTGGTTAAGTTACAACGTACATGGCAACGAAACTTCTTCATCAGAAGCCGCTATGCAAACTTTGCATTCTTTGGTTGATCCTGCAAATTCAAAAACAAAAGAATGGCTGAAAAATACGGTGGTTATTATAGATCCCTGCATTAATCCCGATGGAAGAGACAGGTACGTGAACTGGTTCAATTCTGTCGCGGGTAAAAACATGAACGCTGATCCACAATCGAGAGAACATAACGAACCATGGCCGGGTGGCAGAACCAATCATTATAATTTTGATCTTAACCGTGACTGGGCATGGCAAACGCAGTTGGAAACACAGCAGCGAATGGTTAAATATAATCAATGGCTTCCCCAGATACACGTAGATTTTCACGAGCAGTCTTATAATAATCCCTATTATTTCGCCCCTGCTGCAGAGCCGTTTCACGAAGTTATTACACCATGGCAAAGAGAATTTCAAGGCGTTATCGGAAGAAATAATGCGAAATATTTCGATGAAAATGGCTGGCTGTATTTTACCAAAGAGCGGTTCGACCTTTTTTACCCTTCTTACGGCGATACTTACCCTATATACAGCGGCGCAATCGGTATGACGTTTGAACAAGGCGGCGGTCCGGGTGGGGGGCTTTCTGTAGTTACCAACAGTGGAGATACATTAACCCTTGTTGATCGCGTTAACCACCATTATACCACCGGTTTGTCTACGATAGAAGTTGCATCAGCAAATGCTCAAAGACTGGTTACGGAGTATAAAAAGTTTTTTGCTGACAGCAGGTCGCCAAAAGCAGGATCGAATAAAACTTATGTGCTTACGAGTGAGAATCTTTCGAAGATCAAAGGCATTGCTCACCTGCTGCAAATAAATGGAATTGAGTTTGGAGCCCCGCCTTTTGGCAGAAGTTTTAGCGGTCTGAATTATGCCTCGGGCAAAGAGGAAAAAGGCCAGTTGAAAAAATATTCGCTCGCAGTAAATACAGCACAGTCGAGGTCTGTTTTAGCGGGTGTTTTATTAGAGCCAAAAAGTAACCTGGTTGATTCAAACACTTACGACATCACTGCCTGGTCGGTACCTTATGCTTATGGTGTTGATGCCTATGTTGTTAACGGTGCCTTTCCTTTACAAGCTTATAATATTCCGATAACGGCTAAAGCCGTACCTGCTTCTACTTACGGCTACCTGGTAAAATACAACTCGGTGAACAGCGCAAAAGTTCTCGGTCAATTATTCAGGCAGGGCATCAAAGTTCGGTATTCTGAGAAGCCTTTTACGTATAGGCAAAACTTATACGACAGGGGAACCCTCATCGTGCTTCAAAAAAATAATCCGGCAAACCTGCTGGCGCTTTTAAATCAATATGTTTCTGAGAACGACGTAGAAATTGAAGCGGTTCAAAGTGGTTTTATGGATAAGGGGCCAGACTTTGGATCACCCGATATCAAATCTCTGCGTGCTCCTAAGGTAGCATTGTTAACCGGCGAACAAACGTCTTCGTTGGGTGCGGGTGAAGTGTGGAATATGTTCGAACAACAATTGAATTACCCGCTCACTTTAATAAATACAGAAAATCTTGGCCGCGTTAATTTATCCGATTATAACGTGCTGATAATTCCGGATGGTAATTACAGAACGTTGAACGATAGGAATGTAACCGATAAGTTGAAGCAGTTTGTTAACGGAGGGGGAAATGTTATTGCCCTGGAAAACGCAGTACAGCAACTTGCAAAAGGCGATTGGGGTATAGTACTTAAAGACGATAAAGAGGATGAAAAGGATAAGGATAAAAACACAAAGGCAGATTATTCTTTGCTTAAGAAATATGAAAACCGCGAACGTGACGATTTGGTCAACAGCATTCCCGGCGCTATTTATAAAGTTGAACTCGACAACACTCACCCGTTGGCTTTTGGTTATCCCAAAACCTATTATACGCTGAAGCAGGATACCCGGGTGTACGAATTCTTGAAAGACGGATGGAATGTTGGCGTTATTAAAAAGGATAATTATGTGACCGGTTTTGCAGGCACTAAAGTAAAAACGCACTTAAAGGATGGCCTCCTGTTTGGCGTGGCCGAAATAGGTGAAGGTTCTGTTGTTATGCTTGCCGACAACCCGCTCTTCAGGCAATTTTGGGAAGAAGGAAAGTTGCTTTTTTGTAATGCTGTTTTCTTCGTAGGACAGTAGATGTTGAACTGAGAATCAGAAATAGGAAATTTATGGGAAGAAATATGAACCCTGGTATCCGAACGGCTTAGTTACCCGCATTTTTTTTGATACCGGCAGTAGTTCCGGGATCGATCATCGTTGCCGCCGTGGCCGGATTTGGGTCATCTGCAAATCTTTGAGCAACTGTTCTCTTGTTTAAATAGTTTTTCTTTTTTTATTTACGCTGAAACTGCAGTCATAATAAGGGTTGGGTTTCTATACATTTGCGTCATGCAAAGTATCATCCTCGCATCCCAATCACCCAGGAGAAAACAATTATTGGAATGGGCTGAAGTGCCCTTTGAAATAATTGTAAAAGAAACAGATGAATCGTTTCCCGCGGAAATGCCGGTTGAGGAAGTGCCTATATACATTGCACGTCATAAGGCAGTCGGGGTTAAGCGTTTTATAGGGGGCAGCGGAACTCATACGATAAAAACAATCCTGGCAGCAGATACAGTCGTAGTCCTCGATAACTTAGTCATTGGAAAGCCGAAAGACAGGGAAGATGCTGTAAACATTTTAACCTCGTTGTCAGGAAAGACTCACCGGGTTATTACGGGAGTTGTTTTGTTACATGCAAAGGGCGAAGTTGCTTTTGCCGATATTACTTCCGTTGAATTTCACCCCCTTACCCGCGAGCAAATTGAATTCTATGTAGATAAATACAAACCCTACGATAAAGCAGGTGCTTATGCCATACAGGAGTGGATCGGAGTTGTAGGCATCAAATCGGTAAACGGAGATTTTTACAATGTAATGGGATTGCCGGTAAGCAGGGTAGTGCAGGAACTTAATAAAATAGAACCGCGATTTTTTTGATTTTGGGGGATTACAATGAAATAGAGTAAAAGAGAGTTGCCTTTCTTTTGTAGTTCTTTGGCGAACTGTTTCCCCTGACACGTTTTCGAATCAACATTTCTTCTAATTACGCCTCTATTACATTTGAAGGGTTTTTCTTATATTGTATAAATGAATGAGCGCCTTCTCCAGTTTATATGGCAGTTTCAATACTTCAATAAAAACGAGCTGCAGGTAGACCATGGCGACCAGTTGTCGATCATCCATCCCGGTATATACAATACTCACCAGGGACCCGATTTTCTTGATGCCAAGATCGTAATTGGCAATACTACCTGGGCCGGGAATATCGAAATTCATGTAAAATCTTCTGATTGGCTGAAACACAATCACTCATCTGATAAAAACTATTCAAATATTATTTTGCACGTTGTTTGGGAGAATGATGTAGACATCAGTTACGGCAGCGGTTCTGTAATTCCAACCCTGTCTATTCAACACCTTGTTCCTAAATTGTTGCTGGACCGGTTTAAAGAACTGATGTTAAGGGAGGCATTTGTACCATGCGAAGCCTACCTTCCTGTATTTGACGAAATGAAGTGGACGGCGTGGAAAGAAAGAATGGCCATTGAAAGACTGCAACGCAAATCAACGTTTGTATTAAAATTACTTGGCGAAGCAAACAACCACTGGGAAGAAGTTTTCTGGTGGCTGCTGGCGCGCAATTTCGGTATGAAGGTGAACGCCGATATTTTTGAGTCTGTTGCCAAAAGCTTACCCCTTACTATTCTTGCAAAGCACAAAAACCAGATCCACCAGTTGGAAGGTTTCTTATTAGGCCAGGCTGGTTTACTGCAAAAGGATTTTACCGAAGATTATCCCAGGCTCTTGAAAAGAGAATATCTATTTTATAAGAAGAAGTACCTGTTGAAAGAAGTTTCCGTAAAGCCTTTTTTTCTTAGAATGCGCCCTGCAAATTTCCCTACTATCAGGCTTTCACAACTGGCTATGCTGATTCAGCAGTCATCGCATTTATTCTCAAAAATTAAAGAAACCGCAACGGTTACTGTTGTAAGGGAGTTATTAAATGTGACTGCGAACGATTACTGGCACTATCATTATTTATTTGACGAACCCGGTGAGTTTAATCCGAAACAGCTCGGCAAGCAAATGACAGACAATATTATTATCAATACAGTAATACCTGTTTTGTTTGCTTACGGAACATTTACCAAAGAAGAATCAATCAAAGACAAAGCACTACAATGGCTTACAGAACTTTCACCTGAGAAGAATTCAATTACTCAGAAATGGGCAGCGCTTAAAGTTTCAAACAAAAATGCACTGGAAAGCCAGGCCCTTATTGAGCTGAAAAATAATTATTGCAACGTGCGGCGCTGCCTGGAATGTGCTGTCGGAAATGCAATACTTAAAGGGAGGGAGATAGGAACTGTTATAATCAAGTCGTAACAATTCCTCTACTCCTTGCGCGGAAAAAAGCTCAATAAAACGCTACAGTACAAGTGAGTGACACAACAATGCATAATTTTTATTCAAATGCATGTCCCACACAAACCATTCGCTAATTCCTGATTTCCAAATTCCTAATTCCTTTCCCCTCAGCTCCACCTAAACGCCACATCCTTCTTTAAATCGGGATGAAGACTTTCGAAAACGGGGCAGGTCATAGCGGCTCTTTCTATAATTGTTTTTTGCTTTTCGTCAGGTTTTAAATTTTCAGGAAAATTTATCTCAACTTTAATTTCTCCAATTCTACGCGGATCTGTAACCATTATTTTGGTGATATCTATTTTGGTTCCTTCGAGGCTTAAATTTAGGTCTCTTGCTTTGATTCCCATGATAGTAAGCATGCAGCTACCTAAGGCTGTAGCCACAAGATCGGTAGGCGAAAAACGTGCTCCGTTACCCTGGTTATCGACTGGTGCGTCGGTTTCAATTACCGATTCACTTTGTAAATGGGTGGCAACCGTTCGTAAATTCCCTTCGTATTTTATCTGTGATGTCATTGATAGTAATTTTGCCTTAAATTTACAAGTAACAAATCAAATGAAAGTGAAGAAAATAGTTTTTCTAACCATCTGCACCCTTGCCGTCAGCATTGGTTACAGCCAGCAAAGAAATGAGCGTGATAAAAAAAAGCTGGAAAGGGATGAGAAAATTAAACAACTCGTGATGCAGGAAGAACAGGGTGCGATCATATTTAGCCGGCAAACTATTTTTGGAATTAAGTTAAACACCGATGGTTATGGTATGTTCCTCGAAATGGGAAGGATGAAAACGGCACGCAAATCAAACTTGTTCAGCCTTGAATTAGGCGAAAGAAAACATGCAAAAGAGGAAAAAATTCCTTCTACCCTCGGAAGTTATTTAAGCAATCCGTACGTGTATGGAAAGATTAATAATTTCTACTATTCAAAACTTGGCTACTCGCAGCAGCGCTTAATAGGCAACAAAGGAAACAAAAATGGTGTTGCTATATCGGCCAATTATGGCGGTGGTTTCGCTGCAGGATTGTTAAAACCTTACTATTTGAAAGTGGGCGACCCGCAAACCAATAGCGCAAAAGACGTGAAGTTCGATAATACGAACGAAGACGTTTTTTTGAAAAACCCTAATTCGGTAATAGGCGCTTCAGGTTTTGGAAAAGGTTTTGGCGATCTGAAATTTGTTCCGGGGGCTTTTGTAAAAACAGCTTTACGATTCGATTACGGGCGGTATAATGAACTGGTGAGCGCACTTGAAGTAGGCTTGAACGTTGAATTCTATTCCCAAAAAATGCCGATATTATTGTTGAATAAAGAAAGGCAATTATTCTTTAATGCTTATGCCGCTATTGCTTTCGGCAGAAGGAAGTAGGGAAAAGTCAATAAGTTAAAAAGTCATGTGGTAAGTAGGAGCTAAGAACTGAGAACTTTTTGATAGCAGACAATTGTAGTTCTATAAGGCGGTCGTTGCGTCGCACACTTGTGCTTTTATAACTGTGCGCAACGTTCCAAACTTTATCCTGGGGTCACAATTCCTGCTGTTTGTAATGTTTAATGTCAGACCTTTGTTATTTCTACGTGTCTTTAGAAAGAGAGATAGAAATTCGTTAATCAAATAATTCCATTGGTATTCCATGATAGAATTACCTGTAGTTGCTAAGATCGATCCTGCAAATTCAAGAATAAAAAAACCTGATTGGCTTCGTGTAAAATTGCCGATAGGTGAAAGTTATAAACACGTTCGTGGCCTTGTTGATACACATAAACTGCATACCATCTGCGAAAGCGGAAACTGCCCGAATATGGGCGAATGCTGGGGTGAGGGAACGGCTACTTTCATGATTTTAGGGAATACCTGTACCCGTAGCTGTGGTTTTTGTGCAGTTGCCACGGGCCGACCTGATCCTGTAGATTGGGATGAACCACAAAGGGTGGCAGAAGCTATCCATTTAATGCGGGTCAAGCATGCGGTTTTAACCAGTGTTGACCGCGACGAGCTGAAAGATGGGGGTTCAATAATCTGGTATAATACAATTAAAGCAGTAAAATCGCTAAACCCCGATACAACTTTAGAAACCTTAATTCCTGATTTTAAAGGGTATGCCGACCAGGTTCAACGAATAATTGATGCAGCACCTGATGTGGTAAGTCATAATATGGAAACGGTAGAGAGACTTAGCCGGCAGGTTCGTATACAGGCAAAATATCGTAGAAGCCTTGAAGTACTACGAATTTTAAAAGAAGGCGGCATGAGAACCAAAACCGGTATTATGCTGGGTCTTGGCGAGAAGAAGGAGGAAGTTATTCAAAGTATGGAAGACCTCGTAGCAGTTGGAGTAGATGTTCTTACACTCGGTCAATATTTGCAACCTACTAAAAAGCATTTACCGGTAGAACGATTTGTCCATCCAACAGAATTTGCCGAACTAAGGGAAATAGGATATGAACTTGGATTTGACTACGTAGAAAGCGGACCGCTCGTTCGTTCTTCTTATCATAGCGAACGTCATGTTATTCCTGGTTATGGGAGGAAAAAATATGAGGAAGAGAAGGCGATGATGGTAGCGTAGGTTACCTTTTAAATATAAGTTTGAAAACGATAGCTCTGCAAGGCACTATCGTTTTTTTATGCGCCAGGAGTAAGGACGGGATTCCATAAAGAAGAAATGCGTGAACGCAGGATGAAAATTGATAGTTTCAAAATTGATTGGAAAAATGTTTAATTTTTGTTTTTAGTTTTATCTGCAGAAATGAATATGAAAGCGCCGTTAAAGAATGTTGTTTGGAAAGAAGGAGATTTTTATGAGCCCAATGCTTTGATGTAGAATCTTCAAGTTTTGGGGATACAAGGGAAGAAGCTTTACAAAATTTGAAAGAAGCGTTGGATTTCTGCCTTCTCTAAAGCAGGTTTCGAAAAATAACAGCATTTTAAAGTTACATCCACGAATATTTATAATATCTATCGAATGAGTTTTGAGGAGATAGAGGCATAACGAATCTGCAAGTACCAGTGAGTGACACAACGATGGCTATCATATATTCAAAAGCCGGTAACAAAAAAAACTAATTCATTTGCAAAGCCGGCAGCCGATAAGTTTGCCCGTCGTACACAAAGAGTTCATCAATCTCGAAAGTCCAGTATTTGAAGAGAGGGGACTTTTTGAGATAATTCCTAACCTCATCTTTATTTTCGGCGGTCATCATGATCCAGCTTCGGTAGCTTTCCATGCTGACCGCGTAAGAATCTACTATGCCTTTGTTGATGAGGTAATTGATATAGGTGCGGTGAGGAGGAACGAGGTTCATAAATTGCTCGTCCATAAAAAAGTTTATGGTTACAAGAAATTTCTTAACATTCGGCTCCTCCATTCTCGAGAGTTTTATATTGTCCAATCTACGATTTCGTTAACCCATTCGGTCTTGTAAGGGGCGTTAATTTTAATATAATTGTCGGTGTAACCTTCCATCATCCCGCTTTTTTGGTTCGCTTCGAAAAGCACTTTCCTGGTTTCACCAATATGCCGGCGTGTATGTTCGCTCATTTTCATGAAACTGAGGTTTCGAAGCTTTTTGTTTCGTTCGTGGCGAATGTTTACAGGTACCACACCCTTCATCTCTACTGCTAAGGTATTCGGTCTTTCGCTGTAAGTAAAAACGTGCAGGTAAGAGATATCCAGGTCGTGCAGGAACTGGAAGGTTTCATTAAAATGCGCTTCTGTTTCACCAGGGAAGCCAACAATTACATCAACGCCAATTGCACAATGAGGCATTAATGTTTTTATCAACTTTACGCGTTCGGCGTATAATTCTCTTTTATATCTTCTTCTCATTAATGCTAAAATAGAATTACTACCGCTCTGTAAAGGAATATGGAAATGAGGCATAAACTTATCGCTGTTGGCAACAAGCTCTATGATTTCGTTTGTAAGCAGGTTCGGTTCAATAGATGAAATGCGATAGCGTTCAATTCCTTCAACCGATTCCAATGCGCTTACGAGCTCAAGGAAGTTTTCTTCATGTTTTTTATTTCCCAACGTACCTTTTCCAAAATCGCCGAGATTAACTCCTGTAAGTACAATTTCTTTAACGCCTGTTGATGCGAGTTGTTCTACGTTATTAACAACATTTGTAATAGTATCGCTGCGGCTCTTTCCCCTTGCCAGGGGTATCGTGCAAAAAGAACAATTGTAATCGCAACCGTCCTGCACTTTTAAAAAGGTACGGGTGCGGTCGTTGATAGAGAAGGAAGAATTGAAACCCGAGACCTCCGAAATATCACAACTGCAGATCTTTGCGCTATCGTTTTTAGTGAGTTCTTTTAAGTGCTGGGCAATATTGAATTTCTCCGCTGCACCTAATACAAGGTCCACACCTTCAATTTCAGCTATTTCTTTAGATTTTAATTGAGCGTAGCAGCCTGTTATTACTACAAGGCTCTCGGGAGCTTTTCGTTGAATGCGTCGAACAAGCTGGCGGCATTCTTTATCGGCATTATCAGTAACAGAGCAGGTATTTATAACATAAACGTCGGCCTTGTCATCAAAATCTTTCTTTTCGAAGCCTTCATTTTCAAGCATTCTTGAAAGGGTAGAGGTTTCAGAAAAATTGAGTTTGCAGCCAAGTGTATGAAATGCTACTGATCTTTTCTCATCCATAAGGGCGCAAAGATAGTGCAACGGTATAATTGCAATTGCCTTCTGTAAACCAGCACGGCTGTATTAATGGATATTTATATTAAACGGTCTTTATTTTAACTTTCGCTTATGACCCTTTCATCGGTCTTCTTTAATAAGGGTATGCGTTTAACGAATAGCCTTTAACTGAGCAATAGTGGCTAACGGGTCTGCAGCTTTGAAAACAGTACTTCCTGCAATTAAAACGTCTGCACCGGCTTCAATAATTTCTGATGCATTTTCCATCGTTACTCCGCCATCGATTTCGATATGCACTTTCAAACCCTTTTCGTCAATCATTTTTCGCAACTGCTTGATTTTTTCGATCGTATGCTGAATGAATTTCTGCCCCCCAAATCCAGGATTTACACTCATTAAGTTTACAAGATCAATCTCATGAATAATGTCAGTCAATAATGAGATGGAAGTATGCGGATTTACTGCAACCCCGGCTTTCATTCCCAGGCTTTTTATCAGCTCAATCGTTCGGTGTAAATGAACGCTTGCTTCAATATGAACTGTTAAATTATCTGCTCCCGCTTTTTTAAAAGCCTCCACATATTTTTCAGGTTCAACGATCATTAAATGAACATCGCAGACCTTTTTTGTTGCCGTTCTTATTTGCTCAATCACCGGCAGCCCAAAACTGATATTTGGAACAAATCTGCCATCCATTACATCGAGGTGAAACCATTCCGCCTCACTTTTATTCAGCATGTCGCATTCGTCCTGCAGGTGTAAAAAATCAGCAGCTAATAAAGATGGGGCTATTATGGGCATGTATTGTTTTTTTAAGTTGACCGTTAACGGATGACAGATAACGGTTGACAGAGATGAGAATTGATAGTTAGATATTCATTTTTAAAAATTGATCTTTCGTTTTAGCTATGACTACTTGAGTCCACGATTTATTCCCTATTCCAATCTCTTTATCGCCTCCGCAGCTTCCTTCAACTGTTTGTCTAAACCTAACGATCTTTTATAATTAATAATGGCTTCCGGCTTATTGCCCATTGCCTCATAGCATTTTGCTCTCCAGTAATATGCATCAGCATAGGTGTTACTTACTGTAACGGCTTTGTCAAAAACTTTTAAAGCATCCTGGTAGTTTTTGCTTTCGTAATAAATAAAGCCCTTTTCCATGTAAGCTTCCATTAATGTGTAGTTATCATTGATGGCCAGGTCAAACAATTGCAGTGCTTTTTTATTATCCCCTGTTCGTGCAAAATAAACACCTGCAATAAAATTACAGTCCGCATCAACTTCCCGTCCTAAGCCCATTTTACGAACGTTGTCGCATATTATAAGCGCCCTCTGGTTTTTGGTTTCTGCAAAAAGGTTGGCGAGGTTAAGCTGAACGTCTGAAGCAGGGTAGATGTTTAATGAACTGATATAACTATTTATTGCACCCGAAGTGTCTCTATCATCTTCCTGCAATTGGGCTTTAATCAGCCAGTAATTATTGTTAAGGCTGTCTTTTCTTATCAGGCTATCTGTTTGTGCAATTGCTTCTCTATACATTTTGAGGCTATCAAGTGTATTGATCAGTTTCATTCTTACGTTTGGACTATCCGGATGTTGCCGCACCTCTGCTGTGAGTTCATCTATTAATGAGGATGATACAGGGTTTACAGGAGGTGTTATTTTATTCTCGTCTTCACCACACGAACAAATTACAACCAGCACAACCAGAACGATCATCCATTTTTTCATGCGGCAAAAGTAAAACTGTAAACCTGCTTTCCTGTTTTTTTCTTCCATTAATCAAGGCATTGCAAGAATTATTTTGCAAATAAAAACCCGGCTACCCAACGATAACTGTAGATTTATCATCAGTTAATTATTTGAAAAGAAATTTACTGTTAGCCTTAGAAGAAATAAAATGAAGTTTCGCTGGCATACTTTATGCCTGGAAAGCGGGAAATTTAGAAAAAATAATTAAATGAAAGTACGGCAGATACTCACCCTGGTTTCTTTATCTTTTTTAGTTCTTTTTACCAGTCAATGTTCGAAAACAGCTGATGGGCCTGGCAGTAGCAGTTCGGTAACCTTAAATACTTTCAACAATAAAGCTGTCGGTGCTTCAGCAAACGAGTTATTATCTGCTGAAAAACCGAGTATTGTATTAGAAGTAAACTATATGAAAGGGTTCGCATTGCAAAGCTCTACTCTTAACTCTTTAAATTCTTTTTTAAGCACTTATACGAAGAAAGGTGCGTTCCAGGTTGTGCAAAAGGAAATAACTGCATCAGGAAAGGACTCCCTTTCCCTCGCGGAAATTGATAAAATAGAAAGACAGAACCGTACAACCTTTAATTCAACCAACCAGGTTTCCGTATACCTTTTAGTAACCGATGGCGGCTATAACCCTGAAAATACGGTCGGGTTTGCGTACCGCAATACTTCCATCGTTTTGCTCGGTAAAACGATCAGTAAGTTTTCGGGCGGTGCTAACCAGGTTCCACGGTCCAAACTTGAATTAGGTACTTTGGAGCATGAATTCGGGCATCTGTTTGGATTGGTGAACGTAGGTACACCGATGCAAACAAACCATAATGACCCTGCTAACCCCGCACATTGCGTTAACAGCAAATGCTTAATGTATTATCAAACTGAAACCTCCCGTTTTCTTGGTACTTTAATGGCTAATAATATCCCTTCTTTCGATACAAATTGTCGTAACGATTTAATTGCAAACGGCGGAAAGTGATTAAGCCTTAATTTTGCCGAAAATCAAAAATCTGTTTATGTACCAGGGACTGCTTCACCTGCACAATTTCGGCCGTTGGGTTGTGCTTAGTTTGCTATTAATAGCTGTTTTGAAATCGCTTATAGGTATGGCGGGTAATAAGTCTTTTAACTCGGCTGATAATAAAACAGCATTATTCTTAATGATTTCCGCACATATAATGTTGCTGGTGGGTTTATATCAATGGTTTGCGGGGCCGGGTTTGGGAAGCATCCAAAACATGGGAATGAAGGCCGCCATGCAAAACAGCGTTGCACGTTTTTGGGCTGTCGAGCATCCGCTCGGGATGATTATCGGAATTATCCTGATAACAATGGGACGAGCTTCAGCAAAGAAAAAAATCACTGACAAAGCAAAGCATACCCGCTCATTCTGGTTTTATTTTATTGCCCTGCTTATAATCGTTGCATCAGTTCCCTGGCCGTTCAGGGAAGTGGCAAGACCGCTTTTTCCCGGCACATAACTAAAAGCTATTTTTAAAAACCAGGCAATTGCGGCTGGTTTTTCTTTTTGGTTCCCGGCCGTAGAATAAGCATTACACATCGTTGCCACGCTCGCTTTTACTGTAGCGCATTATTCAACATGGCAGTTTACGCTAAGTTCGCCGAAGGGTCGCACTCTTCAACTTGTTGTAATTCTGCGGAATATTAAATGCCATTAGCCGGAGTATCTTATCAACTTTTACCAAATGCATGTGAAAACTGCCTGCAGATTATTAAAGGCGATTGGTTCGCCTGCAATTCTCTGAAATATTGTTTCTGCAGCAACTAAAAATAAACCCTCTAAAAAATCACGGTAATTCAGATTATTCTTGCTTCTTGCTGAATATTCCTATTTTTAGTTGTTTGAAAATCTGGTCAGCTATGGAGGGTTATAAACGTGTTTCAGCCTCTCAAACAATTATTACGGAACTCATCTGCAACGCTACACCGAAAAGGCCTGAAAAAATATTACAGGCAGGAAGAAGATGGAATTAAAGCAGGTGTGAAGATTAGAGTCCAGGGATATTTTAGAAAATGAAAGATGTTTTATTACAGGTGATGAATTAGCGAGGGATGATGCGGTGCAACAATAACAACAATTAACTTTCTGACAAATTCAAGTATAGTGTTACAAAAAAAAATTATTGCTTCTGCAGAAGCAGAAAACACGGGCAGCATATACAACACCCGGATGGTAAAAAACCAGCATGTACTTATAGCAGATGAACCTGTAGAAGTTGGAGGTAAAGATGAAGGAGCTGCTCCCGGCGACTACTTGTGCATGTCGTTAGCCTCCTGCAAAGTAATTACACTTAGGATGTATGCACAGCGAAAGGGCTGGAAAATAGATTCTATAAAGGTGAAAGTAAGCCTTGTAAAAGGTGCAGATATGGAATCAGGAAATAATACTTTCAACTGTACCCTTGAATTAAAAGGCGACCTTACTGACGAGCAGAAAAGTCGGATGCTTGATATTTCGGAGGCATGCCCGATTCAGAAACTATTAGGAAAACCGAGTGATATTTTTTCTGAACTACTGTAGCAGAAAAATAGCGGGTATAATTAGCGACTTCTGTTGGGTGGCCGAAAAAAGCAGAAATAAAAAAAAACTCCTGTAGAAACAGGAGTAGAATTTAGCTCTATGACAAAAAATTAATACATTTCTATAACGGTAAATTAAAAAAAATATTATGTAAAATGAAAAAGAGCCGTAGAAATTGACAACCGACGACAGACGAATGACCATCGAATTGCAACCATACGTGGAAAGCTCACAGCTGCATAATCGCGCAAGGCCCTTAAACTCCTGCCTTCATTCCTCCTTACTGACCTTATGACTGATGACTAAAAGAGTTTACCTCCTCCCTAACTCAATTACTTCACAGTCTTTTATATTTTCACCATCAATTACAAACCTGATAAGTGTTCTTACTTTATGCCAGCCCTGTTTACCTGCAGCTCCCGGGTTCAGGTGCAGGCACTGGAACTTTTCATCGTACATTATTTTCAAAATGTGCGAGTGGCCGGCGATAAATATTTTTGGTTGAAACGACATGATTTCTTTTTTGGCAAGCGGAGAATATTTGCCCGGATAGCCGCCGATATGTATCATTAATACTTTTACCTGTTCACAACTAAACTTTAAAATTTCAGGAAATTCACTCCTGATATCATTACCATCTATATTTCCATACACGCCTCTCAATGGTTTGAACTCTTTCAATTCGTCTGCGACCACCGAGTTGCCAAAATCGCCGCCGTGCCAAATTTCATCGCAATTGTCAAAATGTTTTAAAACTGCTTCATCCAGGTAATGGTGGGTATCAGATAATAGTCCTATTCGTTTCAAATCAATGTTGTTTTTAGTTCCCGCAACCAGAGGAACGTTTCAAATGATAAAGGTAGCATAATACCTTCCGTCAAACTTGGGTAGCTAAATTGACGTTTGGAAAAAGATGATCAAGGATTTGCGGTACAAGGGTGCCCGGCAGCTCGGGACGATGTTTAATTCCTGTTCTTCAGCCTGTTACAGAACAAATACTTGACTTTAAAAGCTTTAGAAGTACAAAAAGAATTCTAACTTTGCCGGCTCTGTCACTGAAGAATAATATTATTCCTTAAAATATTATGTCAATCCCAGAAAAATAATGAAATTTATTATCTAAAAAACAAACCATATGCTTAAATTTAGTGAACTTAAGGTAGGCGACCTTGTAATGGTTGAATTTGACGAACAACTAAAGGAAGGTGAAATTATAGACGTTAATAATCTCGACAAACAGGTTTGTATACTAACTAATGATGGCCAGGAGTTTTGGTATGAGCCAAAAGACACCCAGCCGATTACATTAGACGAAGCACAATTATTTAAGCTTGGATTTCAAAAGCAGGCAAACGGCGATGGATCGGTAAAGTATCTAAAAGGAGCTTTCCGCGTTCTTATTCATCAGCCAGATAATTTTTCGAATTTCGAAATGTGGTACAGGGAAGATAAGCGCCACATTAGTCAACCGATACATTTACATGATTTTCAAAATAAGTATTATGAGATGACAAAAGTGCATCTCACGAAAGGAGAGTGATTTATATATAGAAGTGTTAAGTACAGCCCGTTTCTCTAAGCGGGCTTTTTATTTTAGAGCAGGTGATGAAAATCTGTAAGATTGTTGCAGTTGTGATTCTATTCTCTAAACTTCGGTATAATTTTTATCGTTTTTACTGTTGTAATAATTAAATCAAGGTCAAATGCAGCAATGCTGTCGCAAGTTTATTTTGTTCGCTTTTATTTTTTTTACTGCTTTGTTTGCGCAGGCACAGCAATTTGGTGGCAATCCTGCCAGTATAAAATGGCAACAAATCAATACCGATACTGCCCGCATTATTTTCCCGGAAGGACTTGAAGATGCCGGAAGAAGAGTTTCCTCAATCGTTCATGACTTACAAAAAAATCACGAGGCTACCATAGGAAGCAGGTTAAGGAAAGTAAATATTGTTCTTCAAAATCAATCGACACTTTCAAACGGTTATGTTGGCCTTGGCCCTTTTAGAAGCGAGTTTTATTTGTTTGCTCCTCAGAACAGTTTCGAACTGGGGGCATTGAATTGGGTCGACAACTTGTCGATGCACGAATACAGGCATGTTCAGCAGTTCAATAATTTCAATGTAGGTTTATCGAAAGCAGCAAGTGTACTATTTGGGCAGCAAGGCCAGGCTTTTGCCAATGCAGCATCGGTTCCTAACTGGTTTTTTGAAGGTGACGCGGTTTTTAATGAAACCTCGTTAAGCAACCAGGGCAGGGGAAGGTTACCCAGCTTTTTTAACGGGTACCAGTCTCTGCTGGCGTGGGGAAAAAAGTATTCTTATATGAAGCTTCGAAACGGTTCGCTTCGTAATTACGTTCCCGATCATTATAAGCTGGGCTATTTATTGGTGGGTTACGGACGGGAGAAATATGGTGCAGATTTTTGGAGGAAAGTATCGCAGGATGCTGCCCGTTTTAAGCCGCTTGTTTATCCGTGGCAGGGGGCAGTAAAAAAATATGCAGGGATATCTTACAAACAATTCGTAGCTGATGCACTAACATTTTACAACAACAAATGGCAACTGGCAAAAGGTAATGCAGTTGAATACATTACTCCTGTTCATAAAAATTATGTAATAAGTTATAAATATCCTTATTTAGATGCTGACGGGTCTGTAATCGTCCTAAAGTCCAGCTATCGCAAAATCCCATCTTTTTATAAGGTTTTTCCAGGTGGAAGAGAAGAAAAGTTAGCGGTCAGGGATCTTGGCAGTGATGATTATTTTTCATTTAATAACGGAAAAATTATTTACTCAGCTTATAAGCCCGATGTGAGGTGGGGATACCGGGAATACAGTGATATAAAAATAATGGATCTCTCTTCGGGGAAGACAAAGAAAATAACGGACAAACAGCGTTTTTTTTCACCGGACATTTCGCACGACGGTTTGAAAATAATTGCAGTTGAAATGCGTACCAATCAAATGTCGAACCTGATAGTGATGGACCAGATAGGGCAAACAATATTCCGTTCGAAAGCAGCACGTGGAATAGTATACACCTATCCAAAATTTTCTGCCAGCGACTCCTTTGTATATTCGGCTGTTAGAAATGAAGATGGAAAGATGTCTTTGCTAAAACTAGAGCTGGCCTCAGGAAAGGAAACAACACTAATCCCGTTTTCTAACCGAATTATTGGTTTTCCTACCGTACAGGGTGATACTATACTTTTCACAAGTTCGTACAGGGGAAGCGACGAAACGTGGGCCTTTATTGAGAGTAAGAACCAGGCATACCGTGTTGCAGTTAATCCTACGGGCTATTACCAGGCAGTGTACGATGGCAAAAACAAGCGGCTCATTTCTTCTAATTTTACTGCCGACGGTTACAGGCTTGCTGCCATAAATAATTCAGCTTTGCTATGGCAACCGGTAAGCGAAAAAGAAAATGCCTTACCCGATATTTATATTCCCACAGCTCTTAACCAGGAAAATAACACCACACTTGAAAATATTCGCATAAGAAGTTTCGCTGTAGGGAAATACAACAAAGCTTTTAACCTGTTCAATTTCCATAGCTGGCGGCCCGACTATACTGATCCTGAAATATCGTTTACCCTTTTTGGTGAAAATATTTTAAACACGCTTCAAAGCCAATTATCCTATACTTACAATCGCAACGAGAGCAGTCACCGCACAGGAGCTAGTGCCGTATATGGAGGTTGGTTTATTCAGCCTGTTATTGGCGTAAGCCAAACGTGGAGCAGAGATGTAAACCTTAATGCGGATACAACTATATCGTATAATGAATTTAATGCTAATGCTGGTTTTCGGCTTCCTTTAAATTTTTCCGGGGGCAAGCAGTACCGCAACCTGGTAGTTACAGGAAGCCTCAATAATCAACAGGTAAAAGGTACCGGGATAAACAAGCATTTTATTACTGACCGAAGCTTCAATTTCTGGCAGGGGCGGTTGCAGTACTCGGGGCAAATACAAAAGGCGGTGCAGCATATTTATCCACGTTGGGCGCAAACGCTGCTGCTACAATACAGGAGCATCCTAAATAAATATACCGCAAACCAGTTCCTTGCAAATGGTGCTGTTTATTTGCCAGGGCTTCAAGTGAACCATAATATTGTTTTAACTGCCGCTTACCAACGACGTGATACCTTGCGCCAATATGCTTTCGCCAACAATTTCCCTTTTTCACGCGGTTATTCTGCGGTTGATTTCCCACGCATGTGGAGATTTGGTTCAAATTATCATTTTCCTTTACTGTATCCCGATTGGGGCGTAGGGAACATCGTTTACTTCAAGCGGCTAAG
>JAQBNO010000106.1 GCA_028288485.1 Segetibacter sp. | reverse complement strand
GGCTTTGCAACTACAGAATATTTAGCAAGTGCACTGGTTGACATGAAACTTCATTTAGCCGGTGATCAAAAGATTGACCCGGATGTGTTTGAGAAGGAAACGCTCGCCAAACTAGGGATGCCGAAAGAATTGGTAATGCGTCACCGAACTACGCAATTCGGCCATGTGTTTAGCGGCGATAGATATTCGGCCGGGTACTATAGTTATTTGTGGGCCGACGTTATAACTGCAGATGCCTTTGGTGCCTTTGCCGAGGCTGGTGGTCCGTACGATAAAGCAGTAGCTAAACGATTGTATAAATATGTGTTTTCGGTCGGTAACACCCTTGATCCTGCTGAAGCTTATAGAAATTTTCGCTCAAGAGATCCTAAACCGGAGGCTTTGATGAAGAAAAGAGGTTTTATTGCGAACTAGACGCCGAAACGTAAATAGCAGGTAAAAAAGAGCCGGCTTTAACGCCAGCCTCTTTTTTATCTGCTGTTATATTCATCTGTCAACCTTCATTTGCCATCCGTACCAGTGGTCCGTAAGCGAATGACTACCATCTCTCAACCCTCACGGTCAACTAAAGATGCGCTTCAATCTTTTTTACAAAATTAGATTTCGGCTGTGCACCTACCAGTTTGTCTACTAATTTTCCGTTCTTTATAAACAAAATTGCGGGTATGGAAGTAACGCCGTATTTAATGCTTACTTCCGGGTTGTAGTCAAGATTTATTTTGCCGACATTCACTTTACCTTCATATTGTTTTGATAAGTCTTCTATTACCGGTCCTATCGCCCGGCAGGGGCCACACCATTCGGCCCAAAAATCAACAACAGATAACTTATCGCTGTCCAGCACATTTGCCTGGAAATTTGCGTCTGTAAATTCTAATGACATCTTTATTAATGTAGATTGTAAATGTTTCAATAAGTTTAGTGGAAATAAGCCGCGGAAGGCTTTCAGGATTTTTGATTATAACAGCATCTAATTATTTCTACCCTCAGTTTTTCTCTTGCCCTTTGCACCCTTGATTTTGCGCCTGAAAGTGTTATTCCGAGTTTTTCTGCTACCTCTTTTTGCGGCATTCCTTCAAGTTCGCTTAGAATTAAAGCTTCCTTGTATTTTCCCGGAAGCGTATTAATGCCAGGCTCTAAACATTGAAGGCAACAATTCTTAAGCTCCTCTTCGTCTTTATTTACTTCATCTATTATTACAAGCTCAGCCATGTTATCGTTGCCTGAAATTGGTTTTTTAGAACGCTGCCTGTAATGGTCGATTACAGCATTAGAAGCGAGCTTGTTGAGGTAAGACGGCATATTTTCGACCGCACCGATCTTATCAATATTCTTAATGATCTTTAAATAGACGTCCTGCAAAACGTCGAGGCATTCGTCGTTGTTGTTCATTTTGCTGCATATCAATCCCCTTAACTGCTTATCGAAATTCTCCCATATTTCGGTGACTTTATCTTCCACTTACGATTCATTTAACTATAGAACGGTAATGCTTTTAAAAAGACGCAAAGAATTTACCACATTTATTTTCAGTCACTTTCGCATACCAGCCAGACGTGACAATTTTGATCCTTCGTTATTTAAAACTTAAGGAGACTTATTGCCCACGCTAAATTGTGTTGTATGTTTTCAGAGGGCAGACTTTCTTTTTCAGCCAGCTGGATTGCTGTCGTAAAGTCTTCAATTCCATCCTTTATTATACTTGAGTTGTATGGCTCCGAGCCCAGGTGTATTCTACATAGTCCCCTGTTATTATATGCAGAAATATTTGAAGGATTTTCTTCAATTTCTTTGTCATATAATTTAACGGCTGCATTATAATCATAGTGTCCTGTAGAAACAGCTTTTAAGGACTCCTTAAAATTTTCGGTCATAATAAGTTTTCATAAATATAATAATTCAAGATCATGGATTCCTGGAATCCGCAGAAAGTTTGCGTTTAATTATTAGTGGAGGCAGTTTTCGTCTTCAATAGAAACCGCACAATTTGTAATGGTTTTTATGGATCCGGCATTATACCCGGCTCAGCTTTCCTTGCGTCGCACTCTTGTACTGTTTTTTCTATATGCCGCAATTACAAAAATTACCAATTCATCAGTAATTTATTATACCCGGCGACACAGGCGGTTGGTTTGAACTCAATAAAAGTGGTGTGTGTACTCTTAGCTGCCGGTTGTTTTGAGGACGTTTTAGTACAAAAGCTAACCGGGTGGTTTAAGATAAGCAATTAAACCTGCAAAAATGATTAGACATCGGAAAGGAATATTTATTGCACTTTTAAAGCCTTTACCAGAATTTAAAGGAAAAATTATGTGGGTATTGTTTGCTTTAATAGCCGCGGTATTGGCAGCAGTGGTTACGGTATTATCAAAGGCGGGAATTAAAAATATTGATTCGAGTGTAGGTTTTGCAATACAATCTGTATTAATTATAGCCGTTTCATGGGGGGTAGTAATGGCGCAGGGTAATTTGAGCCAACTAGCCCGAATCGAAAAACGTACCTGGATCTTTCTCACTTTAGCGGGTATTGCTACCGCAGCTTCTTCCTTATTTACTTTCAAGGCATTGAAGTTAGGTGATGCATCAATGGTAAATCCGCTGGAAAGGCTTTCGCTCGTTTTTGCAATCGTTTTCGCTGCTGTCTTTTTAAAGGAACGGATAACCTGGCAGGTAGTAGCAGGCGGTGCACTAATGGTAGCCGGTGCAATTATTATTGCAGTTGCCAAAAAAGGATCTTAAAATTTTTGTGCAGTTGAACAAGTTTAGCAAGTACTTATTATTACAGAAACCTGTTTAGCGTTTTTCGTTTTCTTTTCACTTTTTGTATGGATGATGTCTTCAAGCCAAATAGTGCTCACACTATATCTTGGTGTATTAAAAAGCAGCATTAATATCTTCTGTACAAGTGTGCGACGCAACGACTGACGCTATGAAAACCGATGTTGATTACCAAAAAAGCCGGTGTAAAAATCAGAGCATAAGAGTCATTCTACCAATGTACTTCTATTACTTCCGCGTTTTCCCAACCGGGGGGCGGAGGATTTTGGGTGGCAGGAGAAGGCGGGTAAAACAGCGCATCAGGAAACGATTCAAAGCAAATTTTTGGACCGGCAGGAATGAATGTGGCTGCAGTTTGGTCGAGCAGGAATTGGGTAATACTGAAAGGAACCAGTATAGCTCTTTTGTGAGTAACCGAAGCGGCTGAAAAATAGCCGAGCACGAAATCGTTAGGATCAGCGGCATTATACACGTTTCCTTTGATTGAAGCAGGGAGTGGATCTAAAATATTGCCGGTTCGATTCAACTGTTCATTAAGTCGTTGCAAAAACTGGAAAGCTTCACGGGTAATCGACTGTTGGCGAATATCAATGTAATGTTTACCGAACCAATAGATCGGTGAAGTTCCCATTTGCTGCCCTTTGATTTTATTTCCGTTAATTGCGGCGTCGGATAAAATAGTAAGCTGGTTATTCAATACTTTTTGAAAGCAATACTCGTACATAAGGCAACCGACGCCGCAGCTTATGCCATTTGTTTTCCTGGGCACCCAGGCGTAAAATGACCATTTATAATAGTTTTCGTTTGCGGCAGGGTCGTTTACATCTATGGAAACATTGATGCCTGAAGGCGTGAAAAAATTAAAACTTGTACTGATACTATTAATGGGTACAGGCGGGTTTATCTTTTCAGGAACAGAAACGTATTTCTTTCCATCTTTCAGCGTAACAATTACACTATAGCTTTTTCCTACTTGTCCAATAAAAGCAGGATCAGTTGTTTCATAAACGCCTTCATCGATGTAGGCAAGTGGAGTTGTATTTCCTGCATCATCAGTTATAATAACAGTGGCATTCTTTTCCAGGAATTCAGCAGCAATTACATTTCCACGGGTAAACGGACCCGAATAAGAAAGTTTTACGGTGTAGGGAACAGAGTCAGTTGTAACCAATCCTTCTACGACCAATACCGGTTTCTCATTTCTTGTATCTACATCTATTTGTTTAATGCATCCGTGGCCAGTAAGCGAAACAACGGCAGCAACTATTATGATCAGTCTCAATTGCATGTTTGTTAGAAGTTATAGGACCATGAAATGGAGGGAATGACCGTTCCCACCACAGATAAGCGATAAGGAAACAACACCTCCCGGTTTCGCTGGAAATAAATAGAATATGCATTTTGACGGGCGTACAAATTATAGAAGGAGAAATTGAGAATGCTATATCTTTTTTGCT
>JAQBNO010000093.1 GCA_028288485.1 Segetibacter sp. | reverse complement strand
AAGCTGCAAGAGACCTCGACTTTATTGAAGCGGCACGGTTAAGGGACCAGATGTTCAAAATGCAAAAAGAGTTGGAAGGGATGAAGGCGTAAAACGTTGCCACATCCCTCCAGCGATATTTGACGTTGATGACATCGTTACTTTACGTAAACAGCGAGTATACAAAGAAAGTTGTAGAACTGTGTACAGCTATGAAAGCGTGTTTTTTTCTTTCGGTATTGCTAAAAGTTCAGGGACGATACGTTTAATTAGGGTCTGCTGAAAAAGTAAGGTGACTGTTTAAAATTTCCAATTTTCCCAATTCCAGGTTGGTGAACTTTCTTATAATAATCTTTAACTCCTTTAATTGGATTGCTGCATTTTCATAAACAGATAGCATGAGGCAAAAAGGTACCTGCCCGGTTAATTTAACCAGGTTCAGTACCATTATGATGGCTGCGATCCAAGATTCGCTTGTTTGTTGAAGCCTTGCTTTTATACGGTTCATTCCGTATGCAGTTTTAGCTTGACCAAACTTACCTTCAATTGGATTTCGTTGGCCGGGTCTTATGCGAATTGACGTTGCCCGTGGTCTTCCCAGTGGCTTGGCCACCAGGACTATCCCAAGCTCTTTGAGCTTCTCCCGGTTGACCCGGTTACAATAAATTTTGTCTACTAACACTTCCTTAGGGTAATAACCCCACCTGGTTTTATATTGTTCAATTGTTTTTAGTAGCCGGGTACCTTCATTAAATGCTTCCCATGACAGATCTTCTAAAAATGCAAAACCATTCATCAGGCTTACCTGTATCTTAGCTCCAAACTCTACATTAGCATTTGTTTTTCCTCTTACGATCGGGCGTACATGGGGTTGATGGATACTTACAATTCTATGCTCGATGCTGTGACTCTTTTCTTTAAACATCTTTGCCTGCTGGTCGTATAAAGTTTGTATAACCAGAAAGTATTTGTATTGATGAGCGTCGAATGGAATGCATTTATATGCAGTAAGCAGCTTGTGAATGTTTTTGATATTTCTATTCACAAACGCTAACTGCTTTTTAACAGCTCTACGTATTTCTTTTTTGGATTTTATTTTCTTTTGAGCAGTTCTCAAATAGGTCTTCCTGGCCACCTCTCTGTACGTTCTTGGTTTTTTCTTATGTAAAGTGGCGGAATACAAAAAGTCTATCAGTTCTTCGGATTTCTCCCTCGCATTATTGAGTAAGTTTAAATCTGTTGGATAGGCAATATCCTGCGGACATGCAGTAGCATCTACTATTAGTTTACCATGATGTGTAATCTCAGGCGGCTGCTGCTGTCGCGTTTTTGGTAGGGCCGGTTCTTCATTCGTCTGTGTTACTGGTTTGGTTTCACCCTTACCTGTCTGTAAGCCAGCAGCAGGGTCATTGTCTTTTTTATTAGCAGAAGGTTCCTTAACAGGAGATATAGCTAGCTTTAGTATCTTCTCGTTAATAGCATTCATTTGCTCTGCACCTAATCTCTTGCGGAACTCTACAAATAAAGATGCATCAAATGGTTCCTCGTCACTAAAACTGCTAAAGCCCAGGAAGTATTGCATATACATGTTCTCCTGTATTTGCTGTACAGTTTCCCTGTCGCTTAAATCGCACATGTGCTTTATAATCAAAGAGCCAATAACAACACGTGGATTGATCCCATCAGCACCGGTTTTGCTATTGTTCATCTGCTTTTGATAAACACCTACCAGCTCGTCCCAAGGTATCTTCTTACTTAAAATTATCCATCTGTTTAAAGGATTTAGATGTTTACTGAAAGGAGTTTCAAATCCAGGAAGGGACGGTTGGGCAGGACTAATATATCCTTGTTTTGATGCACGGGTTTTGAGGGCTTTTGCCATCTTTCTTTGCACTTTAATAGTGCATAAGATAATAAAACTATTGAAATACTACATTTGATAGTTTTTCAGCAGAGCCTAATTATACGATGAGGAAGAAAATATTTAAATAGTTGACACTTGCATTTTCATTTCGACTATATTTTCTTGTGGTTTAACTAAAGTTGCTAAGGCACGGATATCGCGCTTTAATTCATTTCTAGCGTTTTCAAAAGCCTGGCTTTTCTCGTCAAGAGAAGCGGCATACAGAGATCGTTGAATATGATCCCTTATGATGGAAATATCGGTATAAAAGAGGGTGGGCGCTCTTTTATAATCATCATCATACTATTAAAATAGTCAAGTATTTTTGTATACTTACTTAAAATCCTGTTTAATTTATTTGTAATACTTTTAAAAGCAGGTAAAAAAGTAAAGCGATGCAAAGTAAAGGATTAATAGTTAAGATATTTTGAGTATTATGAGGTTTAGTGCCGATATGCCAAAGATAATACAAGTATTTTTTTATTGTGTTTTTGTTTATTTGTTATTTATTCACTTTTATGTCCACCATTCCCGCAGTAACCACCTACTTATTTGATTGCAACTTCGTGCAGTTTAGGGAAAAGGGTTTTGTCTCATAATGCCGTACTCAAACCCGATTGCGGTGCGTCATTCAATAGCTGCCATTTATTGCGTTCATACACACTTCACCATCCCATAGTAACCGATCCAATACATCCTTATTCGTTTAAACTATTTAACAATATTGAGTTGCACAACTCTTTTAC
>JAQBNO010000068.1 GCA_028288485.1 Segetibacter sp. | reverse complement strand
ACGTGTTCCCCAACAGGGTTACTCAGGTATTCAACATAGAAAGTATTGTTCCAGTAAGCGATCATGGGTGCATGATTATAGGTCCAACCAAAACCTTCTGCCTGTTCAGGATGCTCACGGTTAGCCCTGAATATTTGTATGTTATGAACACCAACTACAGGCGTTAATTGCCCGTGGTGGTAATCTACGTTCACTAATGTATTTCCTGTATACCTAACTGTATCCTGCGCATTTGCAGTTGTTAGTAATGATATGCTTAAACCAACATTTAGTATTTTAAACAAGCAATTCTTCATGTTATTCTTTGTATTATTTAGGCCTTTATGATACCGGCGATTGTATTTCAAAGCGTCATCCTTGCGTCGCAATCACTTTATCTCAATAACTGATTGCATCATTTTTTTCTATTGCTTTTGTTTACTCAAACGCAACAAGACATTCAGCGTTCCTTTCTTCACCCTGAAAATAGTGCCGTGCTTATGATCAGCAGGAACACTTACTTCTTTTGTAACATCAGTGAACAATATAAAGTCCTTTGTTTTCATAGCTCCGTATATCTTGTCCCTGTATTGATCATAGTAGATTACGTATTCGTTACCTACTTTAGCAACTGCAGGTCCTTCTGTAAAGTTGGGTGAAAATGGTTTTGAAGGTTCCGAATAAGGTCCTAAAGGATTTTTTGAAAAAGCAATTTTAATATTTCGTTCAGGACGGGTATTGTCCTTTAATACCAAAACATAATCGTCCTTACCACGCTTCACTATTACACAATCAATAACACTAAAGCCAGGGTCTAAAAAAAGCTTTGTATCAGTAAAAGTTTTGAAGTCTTTGGTAGTTGTGTAATACATCCGGTGGTTATTGTCTTCATCCTCTATACCACGGGCAAAACGATGTGGAATGGTAGAGGCCCAGATAATAATGAACTGCTGGTTCTCATCATCATAAAACAGTTCAGGCGCCCAAACATTTACTGTAGTAGCTTCATGTGCCATCACCGGCAAAGTTCTTTGCTCGCTCCAATGAATTAGGTCTTTTGAGCTTGCATAACCAAAAGTTTTAGTTCCCTTCCATGCAGAAGTAAACACCAGGTGAAAAGTACCGTCAGGGCCCTGCACTATGGAAGGATCCCGCATTACTTTATCATCGACTGCAGGTTTTAAAAAGGTTGTGTCAATACGAGTCCAATGTAAACCGTCATTACTATACAAAAAACGAAGACCTTCATTTGCGGGCTCCTTGAACGAAGTAAACATATAAATCTTCTTCCCGCAGGAAGAAAGCATAATGGAGATAAGTAATATGCAAGCAATTCTTTTTATCATTAGGATCAACTATACCTTTACTTTCGATTTTTTACTTTATATTTTCCAATATTAACACCCAATCATTACCTTCTTTTGGTTGCCATGGCGGACCGAAACTTCTCACTCCTTTGTTATCAAAAGTGCCGATCACCGTTTTCTTTCCATCCCTTGGATTATACCACGAAGCTTTCACTTTTTGTCCTGCAATCTTTCCCATATTTACTTCGAATTCCTTTCCGGTATAAGTATACACAAAGGCATAATCTTTACTTCTTGTTGCAACCAGGTACTCGTACTTTTCACCCTGTTCGCTTCCAATTAATGATTGATCAGGAACCCGTTCGAAATAGGGTTTTGAAAGCATCAGACTTTTCATATGCACCATTTGAGTGGCACCGGTATCATTGAGAGCATCGTACCAATATTTTTTAGAACCAAATGAACTAACCGTATCTGTCGGTTTGTGCATTTGCATTACACTGTTATGCCCGTATGTATGCCCCGCCGCACCGGCAAAAACACTCCAGTATGCATACCTTCTTACATCGTTTGCATTCCAGTAAGGTTTAGTTGTATCATGCAGACCATAGGGAATTAGCTCATACGAAGGTTCGCCATCTAATGTCGGTTTTGTTGGTTCCAAGTTATAATCAATGTTAGCGAACTTGTAATTATCCGGGCCGAATTTATGTTCACCTGCAGAAGTACCAAGATCGTAACTGCGATGACCACTTTGGTACATGTTAAAGTCCAGCCATGCTTCATTATGAAACCACTGGCTTGATGTAGTGCGGCCAAAAGGATGGAATGTAATAAGATGGTTAGGGTCGTTCTCCCTGATTGTTGAACCAAGAACTTTCCATGTATTTAGAGAATCACTTCCTTTAATATCACCACCGTTCAACCAGATAATGTTGGGCTTATTCTTATACCTGTCAGTAAGAAACTTAGCATAGGTTTTTGCATCGTCCTGCCTAACCCATCCATTCTTTACATTGGTTCCCCAAACTGGCACTAATGCCATATACAAACCTTTTTGTGCGGCTACATCAATAACGTAATCTATGTGATCCCAATAGTCATACTGACTTGCATCTGAAAAAGAATTACCTGGGGTAACCACTGGGTTTGCTACAATTTTATTGATCAAAGCAGAATCGCCATAAACATTTTTAGCTGCAACATCATGTAATACCATTACCTGGATAACATTATATCCCTTTTGCCTCCTGTCTTCAAGGTATTTCGCTGCATCTTCCCGGTTCAGTTTGCTAAATAACAGCCAACCAGTATCACCCAGCCAGAAGAAAGGATTGCCCTGGTTATCGGTAAAGAATCTTTGATTTGCCGATATCTTTAACCGCATAGACTTTCCAGCCTGTCCATAAGAAGGATAGGTAGAAAAAAATAAAACAGCTAAAAGAAATAGTATTATACGATTTTGTCTGAACATCCTTTATTCTAATTCTTACGTTTCTAAAACTAATTTTTACGATACCGGCCCCGGTTTTTTAAAGCATCATCGTCCGCCGCGGCGGATCACTTTATCTGCAAATCTATATTCCTCTTTGGTTTTCTTAAGAAAGCTTATTTATAGTTTCAAACACCTTCTGGCCCAATAAAGAAATAAAAGTACAAGAGTGCGACGCAAGTAAAGCTTAATAGTAGTACGACACCATGGATCAAAAAAATAATTCGCTTTTTAGTTGTACAATTATTTTACATTCAGCCACAGAATAGCCGCACCTTGTTCAGTGCTTGCTAGTTCAAGTCTTTTACCTCCTTGCACATCGCTCTCTTCTTTTATAATCTTTCCATCACGTGGATTTATCCAGCGTGCTTTATACGTTCCATTCTTAAGATTAAGCTGAACTTTACCGGTTTCAGTATAAACAATATATCCTTTGCCTTCATTCGCCAATGTGTATTGTTTATTGGAAGGTGTCACCACCTTCATCGCTGATGCAGCATTTAAAAATTGCTCACCCATAACAGGTATGGTGGCCAAAGAACCGCCGGCGATAAAAACAGCCCATCCGAAAGCATCGGCGTTATCTGCTGAGTAAATCACCGCTTTGTTTGGAAACTTTTGTTTGTACTCATTTACAGCGCGGTATACCTGCTCAAATGAAGTGCGCTTTGGTTTTAGCAAGCGTGCGTGCTGACGAGGTGCGAGGTTTTGTCCGCCTTTCGGTTCATACGTTTTTCCATCTTCCTGATAGTGCCAGTAGCGGATGTCAATTACGTCAAAAGCAGCAGCACGTGCCGGATCAGCTAAAAGGCTATCCTGAACATCTTTGGTTGTACTTAATCCAATGATCTCGTGCCTGCCTGTTTCTTTTTCCCATGCTTTTATAACATCAATCCAAAACTTTACAAATTGTAACGGACCGGTATATTCCGAACTGATCAACTGAATCACTCCATTGTTGTCTCTAAAATTATCGAGACATTTACGAATGTAGGCAGTATGTAATTTTTTTCGAACAGGATGGTTGACATCATAAAATTGTTCAGCCATAAAAAGCCTTTTATCACCGGCATAAGGAACGGGTTCAGGGAAGCCGGTGTTGTTTATATTATTAACCGGGCGCCATGGAAAATCAGCATAGTGAGCACCCGCTTCAATAATATTGTGCTGCATATAATTCTGGTGAACCAACAGCAAGCCTTTCTGGTCTGCAAGATCTGCGAATGCCTTTAGGCGGTTCCAGTACCAGGGATTGTATTTGGTAAGGTCGTATTTACTTAAACCATCCCATGCCAACTCCTTGCCGCTACGCTGAAACGGCAATTCATAAAAAGGTGCCCAAACTTCACCATCCATTCTTCTTATGCGTTCATGGTCATCACGACGACGTTCGTACCATAAGGCATAATTATGTTCCATTCCAATAGTGTTAGATGCTTTCATCGTATCCGTTAAAGCATCCAAATCATCCGTTAAACCTCTTCCTGTCCTTCCGGGAACATAACGGGTAATATGGGGTTTCATTTTAGACAAATCATTTGGAAGAATACTTCCGCTCCACCATGGAACTTCCAGTCTTCTTCCTGTAACCACTGCATCACCTCTTAACAACCACCCATTTTGAATATGCATTAAAGGAGCAGCTTTCGCCACTTCCAGTTTCTTTATACCTATTGCATCAATTGTTTTAGCAGCCCCGGCATTTACAGGAATGGGATGACGTTGTGAAGAAGCATCGATCCAATCAGAAAGCAAGGGTGCAGGATTAACGGCTTTGGCAGTTAATGCCATTGCGACAACAACAGGCGGACTGCTCGATGCCTCTGATTCTATTGGTAGTAATTGGGCATGTTGCAAAATTGTGTCACCAATTCTTTCTGCTAATTGTGCGTAGTAAAAGCTTCTTGGTTTCACGTGTTCATTCGAGCTTTCCCAGTAACCATCGCCAGAAAACTGGGCCCAGTTTCCAAAAGCATAATTATTTGCTGTTGGTGGTTTGTAGTTATCAATACGTGCGGCACCACATTGCCAGAATAAACTATTGGCAGCAGTCCAACCTGCCCCATTTGCATCCTGGCTTCTGTTGCCAAAACGTAATGCATTACCATCAACATTTACAATGTCAAACAAAACACCTGAAGCCCAGCTATCGATAGTACCGCTGAAACTATAAGGTAATACTGACTGACATTGAACGAAAGCATTGGGCCCGGGAGCACAAAAGCCAACAGCAAAATCATGATAACCATTTTCAGAATAACAGCGCTGAAACAATGTTTGCTGGCCGCTGGTAAGAAATGTATAACGACGTTGTCCACCAATTTCAGAAATGGGTGCAAGCGATTTACAATCTTCAACAGTCACTCTTTTTGCAGTTTCTAATACATTCGCTGCCGAACCCGCAAAGTGTTTGAATGTAACTTGTCTTACCCAGGCATCGCTTACATTCTCCATTGTTATTGCCATCCAACGATGTGCCTCATCTTTTGGATTTATTAGATCGTAGTCTGATTGTAATTGAAGGTTTTCTACACCAACTTTTTCAATCCTTCCGGGCCATGTTAGTTTTGAGATAGTACCGCCGCCATAAGTTGAATCCAAAGCTGTAGTTAGTGGAACATCTATAGTTATGGAGTTATCATTTACAGCAATAATTTTTCTTTCAAAGAAAATATCTCTTTCGCCAGGTTTCCATCCTGATGCTGAAATACGTCCTCCAAAGGTTTGTGTACCTAAAGTTTGTATCCATTTTAAATTACCGGTACGATGAATAACAACAAGATCACCAGTCTTAAAATCGCCTGAATTGGTAACAGTTAGTTTATTTGCATTTACAGGAACATAAACATCTGCTACTTTAACCTCACTTCCTTTTGTTTTATCGTTCTTTCCGAATATTCTTATTAATGTTTCGCGGTCTCTACCGGCACCAATTAATAAAGTTCCGTTAGCACCCATACCACTGCCGCGAAGTACAACACCCGATGCTTTAATTTGAAGTTGTCCCAATACAGAATATCTTCCTTTGCGTAACAACACGGCACCACGAAAACCATTGTTGTCAACAGGTAAAGAAGCAACATAGTTAAGCGCTGACTGAATGCGAAGGGTAGCATCTCCTTTTGTAACAGGAACAACAACCTTAACAGCAACATCGGGAATGCGTTGTTCTGATGCCATGTAACCACAATAAGAAAAATCAGGAACCCGGTTTCCAAGAGAATCAGGATTGTAAGTGATCTTACCCATTTCAGTTACAATCGGGCTTGGTGGCCCTGGTATTTTTTGTGCAAATACAACATGCTGCAAAAACAGCAGGCACAAAAGAATCGACGCTTTTGTAGCCTGCATTAAAATGCCAGTAGAAGCGAATGTTTTTATAGGAAGCTTGCGCAAATCTTATTCTTTATTTTATTGCTTTACTTATTCAAAGCAGTTTGTCTTGCGGCAGCAGGTATTACATTTTGTATATCCACCAAACTGTTTAAGTATTCTTCGATATTCGTATAACCATCATTATTACGATCAACAGTTGCATCTGCCGAACTTTTAGGATTTAATCCGTTCTT
>JAQBNO010000046.1 GCA_028288485.1 Segetibacter sp. | reverse complement strand
AGCGGCATAAAGGGCCTGCCTCTGTGATTTATAATCGTCCAGTTTATTTGCCTTGGTTTGCGCAATGATGAAACATTATCGAGCAACAGCACGTTCGTAGAGCGTGTGCCCAATCTACCGTCAATGTTCAGGCTGAATTTAATGTTTAGCGTTTCGGCGTTTTTTACTTGTAGCGTATCCCCGTTATAAGTCATCTTTACCACCATCGAGCCGTCGTCTTCGGCAGTTTCAGGGCTGCTGATTTTCCAGCCGCTTGTATTTTGCTCTTGTCCGTTCGCAGAATTAAGTGTTCCGGGCCTGAACTTTAGCGCAAAATGGTAGCCGTCATCCTGGTTCTTTTTTATCTCTACCAGCGAGCCGGAACTGTTAGTGATGGCAAGGTTGACAAATCCTATCTTATCCTCCAGGTAAAATTCATCTTCACCCTTGTCGTTTAGCAGCTTAAAATCGAACGGGTAGTGGTGTACGAATGCCATGAGTTATAGTTTTAAATTTTGTAATGATTAACCGGAAACTTATATCGTTGACTTAAGAAGGCTGATTTAGAAAACTGCAAGTACAAGTGAGTGACACAACGATGTTGATTAAAGTACTGAAGGTGGCTCCCCCCAAATAAATCAGTTAGAAGCTGTCTCGATTTTATTTTTTAGGTTACCGTCAGTTGTTTTCCATAGGGTCATCCTTGCGTCGCATTACGTTCATCCGTATCTCATCAGGCAACTTTTCTTACTTCACCCATTGTTTTTTTGATTTTTAAACAGCTTCTAAGTCACATCGCTCACCGTAAGTTTTAGCCATCCTTCCCTTGCTTCCATTACCGGCGAAAAATTCTCACTGCTTTCCATTGGAACAATATGCTTGCTATTGAGCATGTTCGTTACCTGTTCTTGGTTTGCCTGTAACAGTGAATTGGCATCGGCAACGGCCCATTGGTTAGTAGGATTGATGACAGCCTTATTGTTTTGCGGTGCAGCTATCCATCCTTTTGCCAGCATATCTTTCCATATACCTGCACCATCGTTGTCTCCGAAAGCCTTTGTAAAATCTCTCTTGTCAGCAACACCGATGGCGAACAACTCGTTCCATGCTCCATTCTTCTCGGAAACCCATGACCATAAAAAGTTTGGTTCGTCGGGAAGTGAAAGGACGATTTCATCTGCGGGCATCAGCAATGGCCGTGTAAAGAATACAGCGCTCATTTTTTCAATAGCAGGCTTGAATTGTTCTGCAGGAATGGTAATGCTTTTTGAAGGAACAATGCCGCTAACAGCGTGCACCAATCCACGCGGATCTATCAGCATAGTAAACGTCAGTGGCTTTTCATCCGCTACGGATATAAAAACAGGTTCTGCTCCCTTTTGATAGACTTCGTACCAGGCTGTTTTTTCATCGTTGCCGGTGTTGGTATGCACCGATTTAAAAATCTCATTTACATCTGCATCGTTCCAATAACCTAACACACCGTCGTTCAGCATTCCGGGTTCACCGATGTAAACCGGGAACTGTACGTTCTCCCAATTATTGGTTGTGCGTTTTGTGCTTTCAAGGTCTGCATCAAAATAATCCCAGCCCTGGTTCACAGCCGGCAGTCCTTTCACTTCCAACTTCAATGAGCACCTTACCACTGCAACAGGTTTGCTTAGCAGCATGGCAAGGTCTGTATGTTGTGCAAAATTTGCCGGGTCTACCTGGTCCAGCGTTTCTTCCAATAACTCCATAAATTCTTCAAACTCATTCGGAAGCCGGTTTAATAAACGGTTCACTACATTTCGCAAATGCTCGTTAGCAACCGGGCTGCCATCAACTTTATAACAATTTGTTATTGCTTCTTCGCCGGGTATTGCTGTCCATTGTGTATTGCTATCTGCAACAGACTGAATGATGCCAAGCATGTAACCATCGGCGTCGTACACCATTATGCTATGGTCTAAATTATTGGCCACAACCCATCCGCAAACCGGGGATGAAGCCGGATGACTGTTCATCTCTACTTCATCGCTATGTTCATTGGCTGCAGAAAGCCATCGAAAGTTTACCCGCGCAGGTTGAACAATGCGTGGTGGTAAGAAAGCAACATCGTTTTTAGACGAAGATGTAAACACCTTTGAAAAGGTAACAGAGCCGCCGGTATCAACATTTACAATTTGACCAAAATTGTCGAGAACAGAAAGCAGGTTAATATGGAATGCGCCTGTTCGAATAGGATTGAAAGGATTTAAAGGCAGCGGTGCATTTTTTATTTCTCCTTTCAGGTTATTAAACACCAGTTCTGTTAAGGGTTTTGTTTCGGCAAAGCCTACCGGGTCTTTTATGGGGAATTGAGGCGATTGATGTAGCTGCAATAATGCAGCATTGAATCCACCTAATGTTTGGGAAAGAAAGTGAGCGGTGTTAAGTGTTTTTAATGCATCAAGAACAGGAAGTTTGTTTGCAAACAAAGCAGAAAAACCGGTGTAAAGCTTCTCAAAAAATCCGGTTGTTAACAGCGACAAATCTTGTTTTTTCCAAAGCTCTCTGCATTCAACTATCGCTTGCGGTTGTTGATAGGCTCCTTTCGCCATTCCCAGTGTGTTTTCAATATCAGGATCGGTCATGTTCAGCAAATAATTTGCTATGAGTAGCTGCATTTGAATTTTCGCATGGTCCGACAGCATGGTCGAACCTGTATAGCTCTTAAAGTTATCGGCTGTACTATCCAGTTTTGTATCTTGATAGACCAGGTCTCCCTTGCCCTTGTTAAGAGAAAAATTTCCTTTGATGTAGTTGCTGTCAATACTTTGCGGATAGGGTGTGGTAAATGCAAGGTGGTCTTCTAAAATTACCTGCCATTGCAGTATGGTTGGATTCCAATTATTATCGTTGCTGCTAAGATTTGTGATACCACTAAAATTGTTCGGCAGGTTCTTAAAATCATTTGCCATTTCAACAAAACTGCTGTAGTTGAAATCGTAAACAGAGCAATCGATTTTTTTGGGTATAGAATCTCTTCCACCGGGTTTCATATCGTCACCGGAAATGAGTACTACCGGCTCATTAGGCCGCCAGTAACGTGGTGCTGCATCTTTTGCTAGCTGAATTATTTTCAAGCCGAGCATATTCAGGTCATAAAAGCGTTCGGCTTCTGTCAAAGCGTTGTTGATACATCTAAATCCCGCCATTTTGCCTTTCACCTTGCTGAAGAAATGAATGCTTGGTGCATTGAGAGCAACCAAAGGTTTTATGTACAGGTGCAGCCATCGGTCTTTGGGTAACGTAGCAATTGATAAAGGAATGTCGGGATGAAATGGTGTTCCGTTTATGTAAACCTCGCCTCCGGGTGTAGGAGAGGTTTTATAGCTTATATCAAACTTTGCATTTCCATTTTCTTGTAGCAATAATAAACTTCCATCATCATTTGGTTGGTCTTTGCTTATGTTTAGCCATACCGATATTGCGGCTATCGCTCCATTGGCCTGGTAAATAAACGGAGCATCCTTTTTACCATCGAACACCGCAACAGGCAGATTGCCAAGCGTAACATCATTGGCTATGCTTAACGTTTGCGCAAAAGCTGTTCCTTTAAAATCTATCCTATCCGAAATATTGTTGCTGCTATTATTGAAATTACTTACCAACTGGCCCAGCTCGTTTAGTTTAGCCGCAAGATCTTTTTCCGAACGATCGTTTTCAGCAACTGCATTATTGGCTTTCGTTTCTTCTTCAATAAAATTTCTTACCAGGTCTGCCTGCGGAAGTTGTTTCTGTAAGTCGTTGTGATAATTTGAGACCATGTACTTGTACCAATCTGTAAACAACTGTTGGTTTTGCGATGTGATGATATCTTCCTTTCTGTCGCAAGCCTGCTGCAGTTTGTTTATATCGTTTATTAGCGCTGCATACGATGGTGGAAGTGCAAAGATGTTATCATCTATTAGAATTTTTTTCGAATCCCCTCCATCCGTTGTGTCGGTTATATTTACTGTCCATATTAAACCAGCATCGACCGGGCTAAAGCCTCTTTCATGCATCGCCTGCAAAATCCGTTTGTCCTCATCCAATTGTACTTTATCACCTTCACGCAAATACAGTAGCTTTTCTAACGAATTGCTATACGATTGATCATTTAAATAAGCCTTTAATGCTTCCACGCCGGAATTACCAACTGCAACAGAAAATACAGGTTTTGCTGAAGGGTCTTTTTTGCTTACAAACCCGTTTCTCTGCACCTTACCATAACATACAATCCCTGTACACAATGTTGCTGCTGCATCAGCATTTTCAACGTTCCAGTTGAAATGGTCAAGCAGATCTTTTGCAGTAATCGAAGGTGTTGTTTTTTGCAGTGCTACCAAAGGGTCATCCTGGTTATCACTATACCAGCCATATACTTCGTAAGTAAGATTGGGAGCGATATCGGTCGTAATTTCTTTATCATAAAAACCAAATACACTGTGGCAGTTTGGATAAAATGCAGCAAAGGCAGGGTCGCCATGACCCAGAGCATTCAGGTGATTGTAATAATTTTTTTCATCTTTTTTATTAATGTTATCATTAAGATTTCCATCTAAACTGTATGAACGTCCCATGTACCGGAAGGGCTGCTCTTTTTCGGCCGATAATAAAGGAAATGTAATTGCTTCAGGAACTTCAGGAACGGTTGCAGGGTACAGGTAGTTGCTTTCTACTATCCATGCCTTATCCCTGTTTTTACCGTCTTTTGATCTGACGACCAGCCATCGGTCAGGCACATCCCGGAATGCAAGACCATTCTCTGTTTCGTTGTTTGGTGTTGCATTTTTTTGTTTCGATTCACCTGTCGTAAGTGAGGCAGTAAGAGCCCAATGCAGATGTACGCCTGCGGGCAATACATGCGTCAGGTCTTGAAAAGGGGTCGTCAAAAAAGCTTCGCTAACATAGGGAGTCTCGTAGTTAAAATCCTTTAAGCCGTTGTTGTAAGGTATTTGTGAGAAATTAACTGATGATGAAGCAATGATTTGTTCTTTGTCCAAATACAGTGCATCTACATACATAGGAACAAGCAGAAGCTTTAGCATAGTTAGTTTCGTTACAGGTAAGGCAAAAAGATGAATTTTAAATATATGTATAAAACTTTTCAAAAGCGAGTCTTGAATATAAAATTTTTAAAATGTTTTTAAGAATTAGTTGCTTACCATAGGCCGAAGGAAAAATTATAAGCAGTGTGATATAAAAAAGGGCGTTGAGTTCAAGAAGGATGTGACATAACAATTTGGTTCAAAGTAGCTACTTTTGTTGCCGATTTGCGTTTCTCAAAGACGAAACAAGTTAGTGAGTAGCATGGAATGAATTGATATGAGTGCTTGATAATAAAAGGATTATGGACAAAGTTCGAGTACCGTCCGGTCCGCTAAACGTAAGGATTACAATTTGTAATCCTTATTTTATTTTAGGCTACTTTACAACTACTACGCGGTTTTTCAGCATTTTATAACAACGCCTGCGCTTTTCTTCATCCTATCTTTACAATGGTTGACATATTCTTAATCGAGTAAATTATGTTATTACCAATCAAACCAATTTGCGAACCCATGTATATTCGTCGCGATGGCACGAGCCTTATCTACATTCAGTACTGTTGCAGTTCGGAAAACCACCTTATTAAATACTGAAATTGCAATCCCTCCTAATTATTGGAACAAAAAGCGGCTATGTATTTCAGACAATCTCCCTGTGTCATTTGAGAATGTGGAACATTTGAATAGCGAATTGGACACAATGATCAGACTGGTACAGGATATTGTTCCTTACGCTGCAAAAAACAAAATTGAAGAGCGCGGTTCATTTGTAAAAAAGACATTTAAGCCTGGTTTTGATATCAGCACATTAAATAGTCAGGATACTACAAAGGTTATTGAAGCTCCTCGAAAGAAGAAAGTAAATAAGGATATATACCTGCAGTTTGATGACTATATAAAATCAAAAGAAAAAAAGGTAACAAAGGCGACATTATGTGTTTATAGATG
>JAQBNO010000081.1 GCA_028288485.1 Segetibacter sp. | reverse complement strand
GGCATCTAAACTTTCCTGCCTTTTTACATAGGGCTAAGCACAAAATGAAAAAACCTGTAACGGGTACAGGCTTTTTCTATAAGAGGGTATGAACAGACCAGGTATTTATGCTACCTTTTTAAGGATTGTTGAATGAGCAGCATAACTGGCATTCGGGCTATAAATAAACAGGCATGAACCGTTTTTAATTTTTTGGATAATTGGTTTATAAATATCTTCAGGTAAAGCTGGGCAACCAAGACTGCGGCCGATAAAACCCTGCATGCGTATAGCACTCTCGCTAACGTAGGCTGCACTATGCATTACAATAGCCCTGCTGTTTGCATTGTCGTTTATGCCCTTTTCTTCACCAAATAATCTCATTGAAAACCCATGTTTTCCGATATAAGTACCGCCGGTTACATAAAAACCAAGGCTACTTTTAAAACTTTCCGGTGCATTGGAAAATTCCTTTGCCATTTCGCGACCTGAATTCCTGCCGTGTGAAACATACGTATTAAACAATACTTTTTTATCGTTGAGGTCAATTACAAATAAACGTTTGTTGGCAGAAGCCTTACTAAAATCAACGATGGAAATCACATGGTCGTTATTTAGTTTACCTGTAGAAAGCAGGTAATTAAAACCTTTAATAGCGTATTCATAGGCCCTGCGAGACAAACCTAACTGCTCTAAATTAAGCGTATCGTAAAGAGCGAGGCTGCTGCTTACAACTTTATCGAAATGAGGAGTATTTTCAGTAGAAACAATGACGTCAGTTGGAACTGCAACCGGTCGTGTAACAGTGAAAGGTGAAGATTTAGCATAAATGAAAAGAAAATGAATAATAACTGCAGAAGCCAAAAAAAGATACAATTTCTTACGCATAGACATATTCATGCAATGAGGGTTTCAATGTTAATTAATAAATATAATAAAAAAAAGGGAAAGTGAGGTAAGAAAGTCCTGGTAGATACAGGTTTATTCTTAGAATAGCGGATTATTGTTGCTATAATGAGTGCAAGTTAAAGGGACAAAGTTTAACCACCAAAAATTTGAAAAAGCCTTATGTAATCTTTAACTAAAAGATAAAAACTATAAAATAAATAAAATAGTTTATGTATAACCTGCAGATTACTAGTAGTAAAATAGCATTATTTCAAAAGTATTCTTTTTACATTTTATTGGGTAGAAATATGTAGTGGTTAGTAGAAAAAGCGCAGGTTCAGAAGCCTCTCCTATTACAAAAAAAGGCCCACTTTTCAGTAAGCCTTTTATCTAAAGTAAAAAACAAAAATATTAAGCGAGGAATGGAGTAACAATTGCGAGCACCTGATCTTTTGTAAGAAATTCATCAAAAGCTTCTGTTGCTGCGTTTGGACTTATAGTAATTCCATCGGCAGTTATACCTGAAATATTTACCCCAGCCTGCATAGTATTATCTTCACCGGCATATATCGCATTTGTTGCAGAACCAATTCCACTGACGGTTCCGGTGATCCATGGTTTTAATGTTCCCGACGCCGCACCTCTTGCCCTGCGCATTTGGCGTAAGTGGGAGGCGTGTCTTGCTTCTACAGAATGTATTTGCAATGCAGCTGTTAAAACAGCCCTGTTAGCAGTTCCCATTAATCGTGGTGCCTGGCCTTTATATGCTCTTACGCCTGTATCTTCAAAAGCCTGGGCTACTGCAAGAAAAGTGTCGTAATTACTAAATACATCAGGAAATGTGTTTTTAGCGGTGTAATCGAAACTGGCAAAGGTTTTAGTAGCCGGTTGTGTTCCGCCCTGTAATGAAGCAATAGTTGTACGTAAGAACGCAACGTGTGCTGCTTCATCGTCACGAATACGGGTAAGGGCTGTAAAGGCAGGTGTGCCTGCAGGTATTAATCCGCTCGTTGCAACACCTTTCTTGTAAAATTCCGACTCCAGGTATTCCAGCGTTAATGCAAAGTTTAAAACATCCAATACATCAGAAGGCGTTTGGCCGTATGCCTTTTTGAATAAACCACCTAAAGCAAGGGGTAATGCAGTAAGAGCAACCTTTTTACCGAAACTACCCATGTTGCGGATTACTTCACGGCGCGGACTGGTTCTTCCTGTAAATTCCGGGTCTGCTTTTTCTATTTCGTCAAATATATTATGTAAGTTCATAGCTAATAATTAAGAAGGTAAATTACTTGGGTTAATTTTTGTTTTGATATAATTTCCCGCAATAGCGAGTACCTCTGACGGTGTTCTTGCCAAATCCCTTCCGTTTGCATCAACAATTTTATCGTCGGTAGAATTTCCCACGAAAGATCCGTTAGATATCAGGTCTCTGATTAACGCGGCATGCCTGGCTTCTACTGAAACAATTTTACCGGCTAAAACAAGATAATCTGCCTTAACTATTAATTGGCCGGCCCCATTGTATGCAGATACTCCTAAATCTTCAAAAGCTTTTGCGGTAGCCAATACGCTGGTACGATCAGCAAAGTTTATAGAAGTAAAATTAACTTCAAGAGCAGGTATTGCACTTCCTGCCAGTGCAGCTTTAAAGAATTCGCGGTGAGCTATTTCATGGTCCCTGATATCGGTGAGGTAAGATTTCTCATCAGCGGAGATATTTGCATAAGGGGTTTTAATTACCTGGATGTAGAATGCGGCCTCGAGCTGCTCTAGTGCATATGCATAATTTAAAATTCCTGTATCTCCGCTTCCAAGATTAACACCGTCATTCATCACATCGTCTTTCTTACAGGCAGCAGCAAGTAAGGCAAGACTGGCGGATGCACCGGCATAATTTAGAAACTTGCGTCTTGATAAACCGGATACAGTTTTGGCAGGCTCAACAAGTATTTTCCCTTCTGTTGAATCTATGTTCTTTGTCATAACAGATTTTTTTAATGATTTTAAGTTTTTCGGCAGGCCTTCCGATTATTGGCAGTAGTTACGGGAAAAATTATAATGCAGTTTTTATTTTTTAAACTTTCTTTAATAGGTTTTACTTGCATTTTTAAAGAAAGTTTCCCGTATAACTTTTATTGTTGTTGCAGTATAAAAGATCAAACAAAACCGCTGAGATTTCAAACGGGACCGGCAGAAGCGCACGGTAAGTAATGCATGAAGTGAAGAAACGAAAACTCCCAGTTGGTTGTGGTAAAAAGTACGGGTGGAAACCGGGCTAATGCAAGAGGTATCCGGGCAGGAGAATACGAAAAAAGAAATGAGCCCGGTAGTAACTGCAGTAAAAAATCGAAGAGAAGTAGTAGGTGTAACGTTTTCTCCTGTAGCCCGTTAAACTTTTTCCGGCTTCTATAATTCAATAATAACTAAAGCGTGTACTTACCCGACTTTAGCGCCTACTGCATGATATTACCTTCGTATGTTAGATTAAACAAAAGCATTTAACAACGATTGCAACTGCTTCACTCCTTCTGTTGCCGGCTTTTCAATAGCAGTAAGATTATATAAGGAGTGGGTATAGGGGATGCGTTTATCAATGATGAATTTGGGAATCCGCGAAGGTGCATAGTTAACCAGTCCGGCAGCAGGATAAACGAGTAATGATGTACCGACTACAGCAAAAATTTCTGCTGTACGCATCACTTCCACCGCTACTTCAATCATAGGAACCATCTCTTCAAACCAAACTATATGCGGTCGCAATTGTCCACCATCTTCTGCAACATCGCCAACGTTAATATCACCCTTTATATCGTAAATAAGCTTTTCATTTTTTACACTTCTCATCTTAAAAATTTCACCGTGTAAGTGTAGAACGTTGCTGCTTCCGCCCCTTTCGTGAAGGTCATCTATATTTTGAGTGATAATAGTGACATCAAAATCTTTTTCCAGCTCTGCCAGCCCAATGTGAGCTCCGTTAGGTTGTGCAGCAGCAACGTCTTTTCTCCGCAGGTTATAAAAGTCAAGTACAAGTTGAGGGTTTTTTGCAAAACCACGCGGAGTAGCAACTTCATAAACATCATAACCTTCCCACAAACCATCTGTATCTCTGAAAGTCTTCAACCCGCTTTCAGCGCTAATTCCTGCTCCTGTAAGAACTACCAATTTCTTTTTGCTCATGCTTCTGTTAATACAAATTATATTCCTTTAAATTTAGTAATAATTCATAAAGCCATATGATAGGGTCATTCATCGAGTTCGGTTAGCGCGTCTAATTATCTAAAGATTACTTCTTTACAGTAGTTGGTTATAAAATTGTCACTTCTACCTCCGCCCCTTTTCTTTCGGCAGAAACATAGCCGGCATAGATAGTTGCAATTACATCAGCCGCTAAGGAACTATTAGATTCTATTGCGCCTCCATAGGCCGCTGTTTTATAGAATTCATTCATTTCGTGTTGGTAGCCTGCAAACCATCCTTCGTCAGGAGAAATGGATGACCAGCCTTGCTTCGTTTCTGTCTTCTCTACAACATAAACATCTTTGAAATATTGCTCCGAAGGAGTGTATGCCTGCATCGCATTATTAGGGTTAATGTTGCAAATAGTTCGATGATTGGAGGTATTTACTTCGATCCAGTTATGAACTCCACCCAGTACTAATTCGCTTGCAAACAAGTTGGCAATAGTACCGTCTTCAAATACTACATGCAGCATGGCAAAGTCTTCAATATCTGTATACGTAGTTCTTAAATGACCTTCATTTTTAAAACCTGGCATTCGCGTTATTGCATGTGTGCGTGCCGATATAGTTTTAGGCCTGATGGCCTTTCCATTTCGTGCACGGCCTTCAACGTGTTTTAAATAAATGGCTGCAGATAATGGATGGCAACCCTTGCCCATCATTGAGCCCCCACCAGAAAATTTCCATTGTCCATAGGTTAAACTGTGCGAGCCGGAATGTGATTCTTCTCCATGCATCCATAGAATTTGTGCGCCTGTTTTTTCAAGCAGTTCTCTTTCTTTTTGAATGGCAGGTGCATAGACCCAGTTCTCTGCATACATAATTTTTCCTTCGCTCTCCTTTTCTGCCTGAAGCATTCTGCTGATACTCTGCAGTGCATGCTTCAACCCTACTTCTTTTGAAAACGTATCCCCATTAAAATCTTCACTTCCATTTCCGAAATAACCTGTGAGCGGTTTTTCAACGATAACATGTTTACCTTTTCCAAGGGCAGAAACAACAATGGATTCGTGTGTAATGGGAGGCGTACAAACGTGTATTACGTCACAGTCGTCGATCAATTTATCGAGGTTGTCATAGGCCTTAAGATTTCTTTGTCCGGTGAATTCTTCCAGCTTTTGCGCTGTTGGAGAATAAGCACCTCTCATTTCAACTTGAGTACTAAAAACACGCAGCAAAGCATCGTAATGAAATTTTGCGGCAAAGCCTGAACCTACAATTCCTGCACGAATAACTTTTTTATTCATAAGGTGAGTGACAGTTTGCGAAAAGTCTACTTTATGTTCTTTGGAAACTCTTTGGGCCCTTTGCGTTCCTTCATGAAATTTGATGGGAACGCAAAGAACGCTGAGTACCGCAAAGAGACGCAAAGGTGAGAAATGATTTAGTGACGAAACTTGTGAAAAAAATGTAATTGTTCAGGCACAAGTAACAGTACAAGAGTGCGACGCAACGGCTGTTATATAGTAGCAATAATGCCCGGCAACAAAAGAAAATAAACGGGCATTATTGAACCTGGAATATTAATTATCCAAACTTCTTGAAATCCCGAATTCCAGTCCACGTAGCTCTGCAAGTCCGCGTAAACGGCCTATGGCGCTATAACCGGGGTAGGTTTTCTTCTTTAAATCATCGAGCATCTGGTGACCATGGTCGGGGCGCATTGGGATTGACACGCCCCTCCTTTTCATCGTTAACACAATCTCTTTTACCACTTCATACATATCAACATCACCGGTCAGGTGGTCCGCTTCGTAGAAGTTACCATCGGCGTCTCTTTTGGTAGCACGTAAATGAATGAAATGAATATGATCGCCAAGACGTTGAACCATTCCGGGTAAATCGTTATCAGGTCTAACACCATAAGAACCGGTGCAATAACAAAGACCGTTTGCAGGTGAAGGGGCTGCATCAATTAATTCCTTTGCATCCTGCTCCGTACTTACTATTCTTGGCAACCCTAATATCGGGTAGGGAGGATCGTCGGGATGAATAGCCATTTTTAAACCAACTTCCTCTGCAACCGGCACAACCTGCTGAAGGAAATAAAAAAGATGTTGTTTCAATTTCGCGGCATTGATACCTTCATACGTTCTTAAGGCAGTAAGAATTTGTTCCTCTGTAAAACGCTCTTCGCTTCCGGGTAAGCCCAATAAAGTGTTCGTATATAATACATCTTTTTCTTCAGCGGTCATTGTGGCAAACCGTTGTCTTGCCTTTTCAATTTCATCCTCCGTGTATTCCTGCTCGGCGTTGGGACGCTTCAATATAAACAGGTCAAAAGCAATGAAAGCTGCTTTTTCAAAATAAAGCGCTTTACTACCATCAGGCATGGTGTATGAAATGTCCGTCCGCATCCAGTCTAATATGGGCATGAAGTTATACGTGACTACTTTCAATCCGCATTGCGCAACGTTTCGAAGGCTTTGCTTATAGTTTTCGATGTATTGTTTATAACTGCCCATCTGCTTTTTAATGTCTTCATGAACGGGAAGACTTTCAATCACTGTCCACGTCATCCCCGATTCTTCCACCTGAGCTTTACGCTTATTAATTTCTTCGGCAGTCCATACTTCTCCAACAGCCACATGGTGTAGTGCAGTTACCACACCTGTACAACCGGCCTGGCGAATATCGGATAAACTAACCGGGTCGTTGGGGCCATACCAACGCATTGTTTGTTCCATTAGCATAGTTCGTTATTTTATTTTTGTACCTCCTTGCTGAAGTATGATGTACAATGGTATTAGTAAAGTGAAATGATGACGAATAGGAAATTTCTCAAAAATAGATATTCGTTATTATCACCGCGTTTTTTTATTCTTGTTTCATTTTATGTAACGGTCTGCATATTTTAAAAACGTTGCCCAGTTAGGCCCGGTGGTATGACCGCCACTGTGTTGTCTGAAAGCAATTTCACCGTCAACCAAAGGGGTTTCAATTGCAGGAAATTCTGTTGTGCCTAGATCTTTTTTCCGCAAAAGTTTATAAACCGGCCCTGCATGAACCCCGCCCAAAAACATCCCTTTCGCATCGACCCACTGACCTTCCACGGTTGGAGAGCCGGAACTAATGAATACAGGACGGGGAGCACATAATGCTATCAATTCATGAGCATCGACCGGTAAATCATTAGGGGTTAACGGACCGGCGTATTTGATAAAGTTACCGGCGAACCAATGGTATTCGCCCGATCCGGCAAGATTTTCTACCTGCTCGCCAAAAACCCGGCGCAGAATTTTAGCGCCGCCGGCACCTGAAGAACCAACGAACGCTATAACAAAACGCGGCTCATAAGCCATAGCCACCAGGGCTGCTTTGCCATAGCGCGAAAGTCCTTCAATTCCTATCTTTTTAGAATCAACTGACTTATCGGTTTCAAAATAATCTACTGCCCGGCTTGCACCCCATGCCCATGCACGTAATGTTCCCCAATCCTCAGGTTTACGTGCTTGTCCTTTATTGGTTAATCCAATGATACCTTGTTTTAGCCCGGCACCGTTATCGGCCTGGAAACTTGTTGGCACAATAACGGCAAATCCCCAACCTTTTTCAAGAACCTGTTGCATCCCACTTTTTTCAACAGGTGTGCCTGCAGGAGGAGGAAAGCGAAACCCGGGAGGAAAAACGAAACCAAATTCCATCATAACAGGAACAGGGCGGGCAGCATTTGCAGGAGTAGTTAGAGTCATTTGTATATCCACTTTAATTTGAGGATAAGATGAATTATCTACATGACCGAGTAAGTTTTTTGTGATTGCTTTTACCGAGCCGATAGTTGTATCAGTTGTGCTGGTAACTTCCCAGGTTACTTTGGGGACATTTACAGGAACCCGCCCATAAATTTCACGATCGAACTCCTCTACTATTTCGGGCCTGCGTTGTTGCCACCACATTCTTGCGGAAGTAACCTTTTTGCCACTTTTTAATATTAAAGGGTCTGGAAGCGTTGTATAGGGAGAAGCTTTTGCTTCATCAGCATTCGCAGCGTTTGGAGCTTGCGGATTTCCTGATGGTCCCGGTCGTGTCGACTCTATATGTAACTGGTCCAGCATATCCTTATAATCCTGCTGTGTAGCCTGTTGCATAACACGTCTTAAACTGTCCCTTCTCAGGCTGTCTGTAGCTGACATCCTGTTTTGTGCATTCGCTTCTATGGCAATTACCAAGGTAATAAGGCAAGCAATTTTCTTCATATTTTATTTTGTATGCGATTGATAATTCTTTATGTATTGTGCTACATCCAACATCGGTGCTATCCAAATGTCTTTTTCATTTTGTTTCAGAAATTGCAACAATTCGCGATGTGCAGGTAACGACACATTTAAACCATGCTCACCACCTACACCGTGAAAAAGAAATACGAGCAACGTATTACTTTCCATCGCTTTCTTCACCAGCTGAATAAGTTGTTCACCTGTTTGTCCGTTTATCCCGTAACAACCAATATTGCTTAAATCGATCTGTGCAGGTTGAAGCATTTCGCCTTTAACGCCGCGTGCCGCGGCAAATTCATTTTTAACCGCGGTGAAGTATAACGAATCCCCAATTTTCGTGTCGCCGCATGGATACGCAAAAGTCCTTTGTGTTTTGCCGTCAATAGCCTTCAGCAAGGTATTGGTCATTTTAATTTCATCATCTATCCGTTTTATGGTGTAATTGTTCAGATCATTGTCGGGTTTTACAAATTCACGGCCGGGTCGGCCCCCAATACAAGGATGGTAGAGCGTATGATTAGCAAGCTCATGCCCTTTTGCCGCAATTGCCCTCCATTCTGGTATCCGCCTGTCAAGAGCACCGGAATAACCCGACAAATAAAAAGTAGCTTTCAAACCAAGAGAATCTAAGATGGGAATTGCATTGTCAAGGTGGACATTCAAAGCATCGTCATAGGTAAGAGATACTGCACATTTTTTATTGTTCCATATTCTATTTTGCTGTGCTGATGATGTAAAAAAAATCATCGAGGCAATAACTACCAGGCAACCAATTTTATTCATTCCGGTGATTTTAATTTAGACAAACAACGATAGGCGTGTAACCAGTAATTTGTTGAATTTTGTTTATTATGGACCAAACGAAAGTACAACTATGGTACAGTCGTTGCGTCGCACTCTTGTACTTTTTAAAGATTATTCAGCAAATACAAAATATGTTTTGCGAAAACCATAATGATATTTCTTCCGTTAGGGGCTAGCGGCATCTGTTCGAAACGGTGATGCCGGTAAACCTTCTTTGTTGTACAAGTTTGGATTAACGGGATTATCTGCCCATGCATAGCGCACATAAATCGGGTTCGATACTTCATCATTCCATACAATCACTTTATCTCCTTCGATCCTTGCTTTGGCCCATACAAATTTTTTATCCGCACCTGCTATGGCAAACTCTCCTGGTTCTTCATCATTGTTTGTTATCAAACCACTACCTACGTTGCTAAAGGTGAGCTTAACTTTATTGCCTTCGGTTTTGGATGATTGATAAAGCGGGCCCGTCGGTACAACATCTTTTTCACCGTAAGCAATATTCATTGCCGCCATCGCCAATCGTTCACCTACTTCTTTCTTCCTGTCCGGATGAATATCGTTCCATTCACCTAGATCAATAGCTACTGCCATTGCCGTATTGGGAACAGATAAAGATTTTAATTGCGCTTCTCTAAACGCTGCCCATTGGCTTTCGGTTGGCAGATAATTCATCTCCATAAAATTGGGAAGCTGAACATACAAAAAAGGCGCGTTTGGCTGTTGCCATTTACTTCTCCAATCTGCTATCATTGCGGGTTGTAGCCTGGCATATTCTTCGGCTCTGCCTGTATTAGTTTCTCCCTGGTACCAAAGAAAACCCCTCACAGCATAATTTACAATCGGAGCAACCATTGCATTATATAAAGCTGTTGGTTGATTTTGTGCAGCTATACCTCCGCCAAAACTGCGTCGCGGCACGTTCACTTGCCCAACCTTGTAGTCCCAATAGCCTTTTAAGTCGATAGTGTCACTACCGGCAATTAGTTGATAAGGCTTATCTGGAACAAAGCCACCTTTACCAGCATTGTTGGTTACACGGATAACAAAAAGATTTTTACCAGGCTTTAAAGTGCCTATAGGTAAAGAATACCTTCTTTGAGGATAGGTGTAAGTAGTGTTTCCCACCTGCTTACCATTTACATATAGAACGTCTGCATCTGCTATTCTCCCTAAAAACACTTTTGCAGCAACAGTTGTCATCGACGCAGGAATGTCTATCTCCCTTCTGTACCAAACCGTGCCATCCAAATCTTTTATTCCCTGGTCTTCCCAATAACCGGGAATGTTGATAGTACGCCAACCTTTAGGATTATAGGTCGGATCATACCACGGTTTGGCGCCAGATAATCCTTTATCGTCCTGCGTGGGCGCCCTCGTGCCCATAAAGGCTCTCCTGTTTAGGCCGTTGACATAAGCGGTGTCTTTGTTTTTTTGAACGGTGCTAAGGATGGCTGGAAATTCTTTGAAACCTTCTTCACTTGTCCATGCTTCGATTGGCGTTCCTCCAACACTCGCATTTATCAGACCGATTGGTACATGGTATTTGTCATAAATGGTTTTGGCAAAAAAGTAGGCAACAGCAGAAAATTCGTTTACATCGTTTGAATTAGCCCACTTCCAGTAACCGTCGGGTATGTCGGCTTGTGGACCTTCCAGGTGGGTATTATTAGGAATCCAAAAATGCCGTATCTGGGGATAGTTCGCTTTGGCAATATCTTTTTCATACAGCACGTTATGCAACTTCATCTGGTGCACCATATTTGATTGTCCTGAACAAAACCATACATCGCCAATCAGGATTTCGTTCAGTGCAATACGATTGCTTGCCTCGATGTTCATGATATAGGGACCGCCTGCTTTTAAAGGAGCTAATACAACCGTCCATTTACCATCTGCACCTGTTGTTGTTTTATATTTTTTACCGGCAAAACTTACAGTTACCTTTTCACCATTGGCTGCCCAACCCCAAATTTTTACTTTGGTATCTCTTTGCAGTATCATACTGTCCCGCACAAGACGCGGAAGTTTTACTTGTGCATTAGCTGAACTGATGAATGATAAAACGATACAAATTGCGAGAGTAATTCCTTTCATTGGTATTCTTGAATGTTGCACTTTTTAATAGAGCCTTTTATTGGTGAATGTAGTACGGAAAGCCGAAGAGTGCGACGCAAGAAAAGTAAAATAGATCTATAATGCCGGTTACACAAAACGCTTCTAAATTAATGGAGATATACTCCTTCATGGGCGGGCTAACATGTTTTTTGTTTTGTACTACAAATGAGGCAGTTGCACTCAGGCAAAAAAAAGACAAAAGCTATTTTTTTAAATGAAGGCCCGTGTTTCCAATGCGTCTACCCGCATGAAATGTTTTCTAAAAATGAAAAAACAGGAGAGATTATTCATCTCTCCTGTTGCCTGCTTTTGTAAGAACTAAACCTGCTCAAAGAAATTTATGCTAATATCTTAGTCTATTGATAATTTGGATTTTGATAAGCAGCTTTTTCTTCCGCAGTCATATCCATCCTATCGATCTGGCTCCGCGGAATAGGCCGCAGGTAATGAAACGGCTGAATGGTTCGTGTAAACGTTTGCGGCGTATGACTTCCATAGGTGGCAGCCCCAATTTCGTATGTAGCTGCAATCTCACTCCATTTCTGTGTACGAACCAAGTCAAACCAGCGAAGACCTTCTCCGTAATATTCCCGGGAACGCTCAGCCAGGATATAGTTGATGTCGATAGTGGCGGGGGTCGCAGCTATCATTACCGCACTATTGTCAGCAGCAAACGGTGCATTGGCCTTGTTAGAAAATTTCCACTTACCTGCACGTGCACGAATCACATTGATAAGGTCTCTTGCGCTTTTGCCTGCTGCTGGTGTTGCACCCTTCACAGCCGCTTCGGCAGCAATGAAATAAAACTCAGAGAATTTAGCAATTTTAAATGGACGAGTACTGGTTGCATTTGGGGAACCCAATCCGTTTCCATTATCGGTACGATAAACACCCATCTTCCAAAGGTTTGGAAAGACAATCCTGCTAATGCCTCGCGGACCAATGACAAAATCAGCCCTGCCGGGCAATACTCCGGCGCCAACACCATTGGAGGATTTTCCAGGAAAAGAGGCTCCAGTCGGATAAACGATTCCGGGAATTTCGTTGTCCAGGAATGTTATTATGGGATCTCCGGGCACTACTGGTAAGTCGTTAGCATTATAAAGCACTGCCGGTGCTGAGCTGGGAGGATTGTATCCTTTTGGCCAGTTGCCTCTGTAAACCGTAGCAAAAGTTCCATCATAACGGGAGTCCAATGTTTTTTCAGCAAAGGTATTAGTGAAAACACCGATTGGAGGCGCCATACGAGTGTAAGGGCGTCCGAGAGATTGCGCTGCTTCACGTTGAACAGAAGAAATAGCGGTACCGGTTCCATTAGGGCTTGAAGCGCTTCTGATGGCCGTATAGTTAAACGTTACCATCCAAACCGCACCGTTTCTGCCATTGCCCGATTCAGAATCAAAGCCTGTATTAATAGGGGCTCCGTTGAATTGTTCGTTTTCCTGGGTGTGGTCAGCAAATAACAGCATTTCCTTGTTGCGGTCATTACCGCCTACATGCAGGTCGTAAAACGTTTCCACCAAACCGTAAGGACCGGGATTGTCAATGGCCTGGGTTGAAACATCATACGCTAACTGAAAATATTGCTGCGCAGTTCGTCCCCCCGGATCGGTACGATTTGCTACCGCCGGGTAGGTAGGGATGTTGTTTGGGTTTTGCAGCCACCACGCATAAGTAAGGTAAGCTTTGGACAGATATAGTCGTGCAACTGTTTTTGTTACGCCACCTGTTACACGTGGACTTACCGGCAAATCGTTGACTGCCTGCACCAGGTCGGGAAGGATTGCCTTTGTATAAACTTCCGCCACAGTGTTGCGTACAGATTTTCTTGACGGATTTGTATTGAATTTTAGTTCGCCTGCCCCTAAGTCCAATGGCACGCCACCAAATGTTTGTACCAATTGAAAGTAATAAAACGCCCGGAAAAACCTTGCTTCAGCTACCAATGAAGCGGGTATGGTGGCAACCGCAGCTGCATTTTCAATAACACCATTTGCGCTATTGATAGTTTGGAAAGAGATATCCCATATGGCGTCAGTACGGCTGCTTGTAGAGTTAAGGTTTGACACACTTGTGTAATCCATATCCCTGAAGTTAGCATCGGCCGATTGACCCCAGGTATATTCGTCGGTGCCGGTCTCTAATGTATTGTAATAATAGGGTTGACCATAAAGGAATCGCAGGTTGGCATACAGTGCGGTAACGCCGCCCTGCACCCCCCTTTCGGTTGTAAAGAACTCGGGAGTAAAAATACTGCGCGGCTCTTCTTCCAGAATCTTTTTACATCCTGGTACCACTAATATGAATAGTGCAGCTACAATGAAAGATTTTATCGTAATATGTTTCATATTCTACTATTTTAAAATGACAGATTCAGGCCAATAATATAGTTACGGGTTGAAGGTGTGTTAAACCCAACGGTAAGTATACGACCCGGAATGTTAACACCGGACGAAGCCGTGTTTTCATTTCCTGTTGAGTTAGCTTCAGGATCTAAGCCTGATTCGCTATGAAAAGGCGAGAAAAATACAAACGGGTTTTGAGCGGTGAAATACATACGAAGTCTAACATCAGAATTTCGCAGTAGACTATGGTTGAAGTCGTACCCGAGTGTAATGGTACGAACCTTTGCAAAAGAGCCGTCGAAGTAAGAAAGGGTACTTGCATACCTGGGATTATCACCACTCATAATACCACCGGGCTTTGGATATTTGGCGTCGGTATTTTCGGGTGTCCAGTAGTCCACTTTAATATTATTTCTACGCCCGCTCAACAAATTGAGATAGCCATTGGGGCCGTGGATGGTGCTAATGAGCAGGCCGCCACCTCTGAAAATACCAACAATGCCAAGGTCGAACCCTTTATAGGCCACACGTGTATTAAAGCCACCCTGAAAATCTGGATCCACATTCATGATTTGCCTGTCGGCAGGTCCTATTGCTCTTGTTGGCCTGCCATTCGCATCGTAGACACCGGTATATTCTACCTTAATCATGCCCGGGTTTCCCCCCGGCTCAAAAGCAGTCAAATTTGGATCTTTGTCTTGCCAGAGTCCTGTTTTTTTATAATCATAAATGGCATTGATATTATATCCAACAAACCACTGGTTACCTTCATTCCTGGTTTCACCAGAGGCAAGCGATACCAGCCTGTTACGGTTTGCATAGAAATTGGCACCAGCGTCCCAGGTCCAGCCATTAACATTGTTTAATATCGTGCCATTCAAAGCCAGCTCAAATCCCTTGTTTTGAGTAGCGCCAATGTTTCCGGTAATGCTTGCCACACCTGCGGTACCCGGCAGATCAAGACCCAGTAGAACGCCTTCGGTATTTGTGATGTAATATTCGACAGTACCCGACAGGCGATTTTTTAAGAGAGTAAAGTCAAGCCCGACGTTCCAGGTCTTGGAAAATTCCCATCCCAACCCAGGATTAGGCAGTTGATTAACAAAGTAACCAGTGGCATAACCTGTAGGGCCAAAGTTGTAGGGCCTTGGGTTCAGCCGCCCAAGGGTAGAATAAGGTGTAACAGCCTGGTTGGAAGTTTGGCCCCAACCTGCACGCAGTTTCAAATTGTTAATAGCCGTAATATTATCCATGAATGCCTCTCTGCTAATATTCCAACCTACCGATAAGGCAGGATATGTATGCCATTTATATCCCGGCGCCAACCTTGATGAGCCGTCGGAACGCAGGGTAGCAGAAAGCATGTATCGGTTATTATAAGAATACATTACCCTTCCCATTACCGACATAAGGCCTGTTAAAACATAGGACTGATTTTCAGGGTTGATCTGGATCTGTCCGGCAGCCTGGCCCAAATTATAAAACTGGAAAGCATCAGCCGGGATATCCTGGGCCGACATGTTTGAACGGGTAAACTTGTTTTGTTCCATTGAGTACAACCCTACCGCATTTATCGTATGGCTGCCGGCAAAAGTGCGGTCGTAGGTTAGCAAGTTTTCCAGAGTCCAATGGTGAGTGTATTGGTTATCAACCGAAGCCGAAGACACCGTATTGGGATTAAGCGCATCACCAACACCTGGCCCCGTATAAGCACCGTTGTTTGACTGTCTATAGTTCAGACCAAGATTTGTCCTGTACTTCAACCCCGTTACAAATGGCAGATTTGCCTCGCCGTAAATGGCATTGTATGAGGCAAAGCCACGCGTTTCGTTCAGCCACTGGCTGTTATCCTGTAGCCTTTCAATTATATCTTTTGTAAAGATGTATTGGTTGTCCTGTATCATCCGAACCGCTCTTTTTGGCGTACCATCGGCATTAAACGGGCTGGAGATAGGCGACATGCTTAATGCATTGTATAAGCCCACCTGGTTGCCGTGACTTTCGTTGTAGTTGGTATTGGTAGTGAACCCAAAACGGAAGTTTCTTCCGACCTGCTGATCAACGGAACCCCTCAATGAGTAGCGCTTGAATTGTTGCGTGGGAACCACCCCCTGGTTAACATGATACCCACCTCCAAAGTTGTAATTGCCACCCTCAGTGCTGCCAGACAGGCTAATGTTATGGTCAGATATATACCCCGTCCGGTAAAACAAATCCTGCCAATCAGTATTTATTTCGTTCGACTCATCCGGACCATTCGTAAACAGGCCGGCTGTAGCACGAAGTTTGATAAATTCAGGCCCGTCCATCATGGGATATTTTGCAAAGGGAGTTTGAGCGCCGTGAAAACTGTTATAGCTTATCCGCGGTTTTCTGCCTCTCACTCCTTTTTCGGTTGTAACCAGTATCACACCATTGGCTCCGCGGGAACCATAAATAGCCGTTGCCGAGGCATCCTTCAAAACATCGATGCTCTTGATGTCGTTAGGGTTAAGGTCGGCGAGAGAGCCGATAAAGGGAATCCCGTCCAGCACTATCAAAGGGTTATTTTCACCCGAGAGCGACCGTGTACCACGAATACGGATTTGCATGTTCGCACCTGGCCTCGTTGATGTTTGTGCTATATCAACACCTGCCAAACGCCCTTGTAAAGCCTGCGTAACGTTAGTCGAAGGCACCTCACGAAGCGCTGCTCCACCTATAGAGGCAACTGAACCTGTAACTGCCTCTCTCCTTTGTGTACCATAACCTACTACTACAACCTGTTCAAGTTGCCTGGTACTTGAAATAAGGCGTATCTGTAAGTTTGAAGTTGCAGAGGTTATTTTAGTGCTCTGCGCTTCGTACCCTACGGCCGAAATGGAAATAGAACCATTTAAAGGGACTGAAATTGTAAAGTTACCTTCACTGTTTGTACTTGTTCCGCTGTTTGAACCCACTACCGTAACGGAAGCTCCGACTATTGCTTCACTGCTATCGTTTATTACCTTACCACTTACTGTAGCAGTACCGCCCTGGGCCTGAGCCTGCAATACAGCCAGTAGCAGGCAGCACGCGCCAAGCATTAGCTTTTGCAGACTTTTCTTAGCCAAACATTTCATAATTGAAGTTTTTTTGATTACTAATTGAAGAAGTTGTTGATGCTTATATATCGCGTTGATCGTTTTGAAACCTTAAACAGTGCGATCAAGTACCGTAAAACACCTTCTGCCACCGATAAAATATAGCGAGGTAACAAATTGAGAAAGGAATAGTAATTGGCAGGAAGGATAGAATTTGTTCATACGACATGTGTTTTAATAATTAAGCAACCAATAAATCGGGTCCAAGGTAGGAATAATTTTAATTGTGATGCAACCGATTGCATTTTTTTACGAAAAATCCTATCCGGGATTAAACCATTGTTGTAGTCCAAAGCCCCAGCGGAATGGAATTATCCAAAAGCGGCTACACCAAAGGAAACATCTTTCACCAATAATAGTTGTGCCATAAATTATGCCATGTGCAAGGTTTAGCAACTAGCGCCGTGATATCCTTTTCAAAATGAGGAATTTATCTTTTCCCTATTATTGATCTTCCATACAATAGGGGTTGTTCTGGTCATACCACTGGCATTCTTCCATTCAATACAGATGAAAAAGGTCTACAACTTACAAGAGGCCGTCTCTAATTGCCTTGGTTTAATTGTTGAATAAACGCGAAGGAATGCAGCAAAAGAAGAGGAAGTAAATGAGACTGCCGCTGCCTTTTAGAAAAAATATTTTAAGGAATTTTGTCCATAAACACCTTTTCGATCTTCTGGTTTTATTGCAGATCCGCTTGCTATTAAAAACTGTAGTGCGCGATTTTCAAAAGTTCGATAGAAACTAGTTTCTCCTGTGTGATTGCGATACCCGGTATAATTGTTACTACCGTTTTTGACTAATTTCGGTACTTCATGTGTTTTAGTAGGCGATAGCTGATATTCAAAGTTCTATTGGTTAGAAAAAAAATTGAAAGGGCTTGTACCAATAAGTAAAAACCGCCAAATTAATACTTACTAAGACTGCTTCTAAAAATAATTAGAATGCATTCGATTGCATTTTGTTATGAAAAATCAGTTACTTTAGCTTATTTAAAAGAAGATGGCAACTAAAAAAGAGATTACAATCTACGACCTGGCAGATAAATTAAAGATTTCTCCCACAACTGTCAGCAGGGGATTGAAAGATCATCCTTCAATAAATAAAGCCACTAAAAAAAGAATCTTCGACCTCGCTGAAGAAGTAGGGTACCGCACCAACCATTTTGCAAGAAATTTAAGACAACAACGTACCAATACAATTGGCGTTATTGTTCCACTCCTGATCAGCAACTTCACCTCCACGGTAATTGCAGGTATGGAAAATGTAGTTAATAAAGCTGGATATAATTTACTCATAAGTCAATCGCTTGAATCTTACAAAAAAGAAGTGGCTAATGCGAAAACAATGTTTGATAGCCGCGTAGATGGCTTGTTAGTATCTCTTGCAAATGAGTCAATGAATATCGACCATTTTGACCTCTTTTTTAATAAAAATCTTCCACTGGTATTTTTTGATCGCGTTGAAGAACATAAGAATTGCACCAGTATTATGATTGATAACAGGAAAGCTGCGTATAATGTAACGACCCATTTAATAAAGCAGGGCTGTAAAAGAATTGTTCATATTACGACCATACTTAATAGGAATGTTTACATTGATCGTCTTAATGGATATAAAGAAGCATTGTCAGAGAATGATATCAAATTCAAAGAAGAATACCTGATCATAGGTAACCTAAGCCAGGATGCAGGTGCAAAGGCTGCAGAAATCATCAGGCAAATGTCTCCTCTGCCTGATGCTGTTTTTGCAGCAAATGACATTACTGCAGTAGGATGTATTTTGGCACTTAATAGAGCAGGTATTCGTGTTCCTGAAGATATCGCAGTTGCAGGTTTCAACAACGATCCTGTTTCAAGAGTAATTGAACCTAACCTTACCACTATTGATTACAGGGGTTATGAAATGGGCGAAACAGCGGCTCAACATATGATCAATCATCTCACAGGTTTATCTAACATTAAAACAACCCACACAATTATTCTTCGCTCTGAACTTATCACAAGAGCGTCGTCTCTAAAGTCATAAATACAGATGCGTCTTTCGCTCCACTACTTTTTTCAATTGAACTTAATCAATAAAATGCCATAATGAAAAAAACGATTTGCCTGTTTCTTTATTTGTTTGTTGCCTTTACGGTATTTGCCGACAATGGCTACCGGTTGTGGCTTCGTTACGAGCCCATTACTAACGGCCCTCTTTTAAATACTTATAAAAACCATATTACCGGTATAAACTTTCCCGGTAACTCTGCTACCCTCTTGGCAGCAAAAGATGAATTAGCTATGGGCCTGGAGGGAATGTTAGCCAAAAAGATTCCTTTTGTCAATAGTGTTGCAGCCGGCCTCGTTATAGGAACTCCTGCAAGTTCGCCTGCCATCGCAAACCTCTCCATAAAAGACCAATTGGCAAAGGTTGGTAATGAAGGTTTCGTTATCATTACAACAAACAGTAATCAAAAAAATGTAACCGCGATCGCCGCCAATACCGACATAGGGGTTCTGTACGGTGTATTTCACTTCCTACGTTTGTTACAAACACAACAAAGCCTTCAGCGGCTCTCAATTGTAAGTTCACCCAAGATTAAGCACCGGTTATTAAATCATTGGGACAATTTAAGCAGGACCGTCGAACGCGGATATGCCGGTTTTTCTATCTGGGACTGGCACAAACTTCCGGACTATATCGATCAACGCTATATAGATTATGCAAGGGCAAATGCATCGATTGGTATCAACGGAACTGTTGTGACCAATGTGAATGCAAATGCGATGGTTTTAACTAAAGAGTTGCTTATTAAGGCTGCAGCGTTGGCAAAAGCATTTCGTCCCTACGGCATTAAGCTTTACCTGACTGCAAGATTTAGTGCCCCAATAGAAATCGGTAAACTAAAAACGGCAGATCCTCTTGACCCGCAGGTTAAGCAGTGGTGGAAGGATAAAGTAAATGAAATCTACTCTTACATTCCCGACTTTGGTGGTTTTTTAATCAAGGCAAATTCAGAAGGGCAACCAGGGCCGCAGGATTATAAAAGAAATCATGCAGACGGCGCTAATATGTTTGCTGACGCAGTTGCGCCCCACGGTGGAATTGTAATGTGGCGTTCGTTTGTGTATAGCAGCGAAAGTCCGGAGGACCGACTAAAACAACCCTATACTGAATTTACCCCGTTAGATGGAAAATTCAGGGAGAATGTAGCCGTCCAGGTAAAAAATGGCCCGCTCGATTTTCAGCCCAGGGAGCCTTTCTCCCCCTTATTTGGCTCAATGAAAAAAACGCCTTTGTTTATGGAGTACCAGCTTACGCAAGAGTATTTAGGGTATGCTACGCATCTTGTTTACATGGCCCCCTTATTCAAAGACGTATTAAATGCTGATACTTATTCAAAAGGGCCGGGATCGACGGTTGCAAGAGTAATTGACGGTTCTTTACAGGGGCATAGCGTTTCAGGAATGGCGGGCGTTGCCAATATTGGGAACGATATTAACTGGACAGGCCATCCTTTTGGCCAGGCAAACTGGTATACTTTGGGGCGATTGGCATGGGACCATGAGTTGTCATCCGAGCATATAGCCAATGAATGGATAAAACAAACTTTCAGCAATAACAAACAGTTTGTAGACACAGTCAGGAAAATAATGCTTGAGTCGCAGGAAGCCATGGTTAATTATATGACACCACTGGGCCTTCATCACATTATGGGTTATGGTCACCATTACGGTCCGGCACCCTGGTTTGACAAAGCATCTCGTGCAGACTGGAATCCTGTTTATTTTCATAAAGCGGATGCAGCAGGAATTGGCTTCGACCGAACATCAAAAGGAAGCAATTACCTGTCTCAATATGCCCCGGAGGTGCGAAGCAAATACGAGAACATAAGTACTTGTCCCGAAGAATACCTCCTATGGTTTCATCATGTAGCATGGGATCATAAGATGAAATCGGGCAGAACATTATGGGAAGAATTATGCTTTAAATATTATTCGGGTGTCGAAGCTGTTCGCGTTATGCAAAAAGAATGGAACGGAATGAAAAATTATGTAGATAAGCAAAGGTTTGAACAGGTTCGCCAGTTGTTGGCTGTACAGGAAAAAGAAGCAGTCTGGTGGAGAAACTCGTGCCTGCTTTATTTCCAGACTTTCTCAAAAATGCCTATCCCGGCAAATTATGAAAAGCCTGACCAGACTTTGGAATATTACAAAAGCCTTAGTTTTCCATTGGCTCCGGGAACTGGTCACTAACCACCAAACTGCTAACGGGGCTGAAAAAGAGATGCTAAGCGTTTGCTTTTTTATAGGTATTCGATGTGCAGAATAAAGAACAAAAGGTACAAGTGAGTGACACAACGATGTTGAAGGAAGTTACGAAAGTCGACCCAAAAATATTATCAGAAATTAAAAATAAAATAATTATGAGCGACATTAACTCGCCTTCAGGGGCTGGGGGTAAAACAGCTATTGTAACCGGGGGAGGATCCGGGATTGGACTGGCTATTGCGGAAAAATTCGTGAGCAATAACATTCGTACGATCGTAATTGGAAGAAGCCAGGAAAAACTGGACCAAACAAAAGAAAAACTTGGGGAGCTTTGCACTGTTGTTTCATTCGATTTGAATAATCTCGGTGGAATTCCGCAACTCGTTAACCAGTTGTACGAAGAGCACGGCAACATCGATATTCTTGTAAACAACGCAGGAATTAATATGAAAAAAGAGTTTACCGAAGTTACTGATGAGGATTTTCAGCGGATACTTTTAACAAATGTGACGTCTATATTTTCGCTGTCGCGGGAAGTGGTGAAAAGAATGATTGAAAAAGGTGCCGGAAGTATTATTAATATCAGTTCAATGGCTTCGCAGTATGGCATTCCCAAAGTGATCGCTTATACTGCATCCAAGTCGGCAATCGAAGGAATGACAAGGGCCATGGCTGTTGAACTTTCTCCGAAGGGAATACGTGTTAATTGCATTGCGCCTGGGTTTATTGCTACTGAAATGTCGGCAAAAGCGTTAAACAGCGATCCTGAAAGAAAGGGCAAAGCGCTGGGCAGAACGCCCATGGGTTATTTAGGTCAACCTGCAGATATTGGAGATGCGGCCGTGTTCCTGGCCTCAGATGCGGCAAAATATATAACAGGTGTTGTACTTCCTGTGGATGGCGGCAATTCAGTTGGCTTTTAAAATATTTATGTGATACACATTAGTTTTTAATGGAGATGCTACTAATGCACCGCGCAATTTTTTTGTTACCGTCGAGCGAAGCTGTGTTGTACATCCTTGCGTCGCACTCTTGTACCTACAGTTTCTGCATGCCGCCTTTTTTAAAAACGACGACACAAAAATTATAGGAACATAAGTCTCTTTGCCATACTTCTTTTTCTGATAGCATTGTCCTTTCGGGAAAGCTTTGAAACAGTGCCCAGGTGCAGTATGCGACACCACAGTGTTAATGCCTGTACTGAAGCTGGTAACATATAAATACCATGTGTCAATAAACACTTGTCGCGTAATTATCGGCTTATTAAACAATAGAATGGCATCCTGCAGCCAACTTCGAATAAATCTATTAAATAGTAATGCAACCGATTGTAATGGTACTTTTTATCCTACTTTTGGTGCTGACAGGTTTAAAATAGTAAGACAGTCAAGAATTCAGATAAGGGCGTATCATTTATAGCATCATCGTTGCCTGTAACCCAAAGGGGAAAAAGAATTCCGGCTTTGCATTTTCATACCCCGGGGAGCCTGTTTTAAGAACGAAAAACAATTCAATGAAAAATATATTGCTTGCCCTCTTTGTTTTAATTCCTATATGCGTAATTGCTCAAACTGATACTTTAAAATCGGGAGTGTACAGTTGGATTAACGCCGCTGCACAAAGATCAGAAGGACGGGAACGAAAGGATGTTGTAAACGGAAGTACACGTGACCTTGACAGACTAGAAATTCACACCACTACACTGAATGCAGGTCAAACCAATCACCCACCTGTTGCTCACAATGATGTTGAAGAACTCGTCATTGTAAAAGAAGGCAGCCTGAAAGTTACGATCGGAGATTCGAGTAAAATACTAACTCCCGGTGGTCTTGCATTAATTGTTGCCGGTGATAAGCAGACGTTTCAAAATATATCAACGAAACCAGCTACTTATTACGTAATAAGTTATAAATCGAAAGATGGGGTAAACCTAGAACGAGGCAGGAAAGGTGGTGGAAGCTTTATAAAAGACTGGAATGAATACGAAGTAAAGAAAACAGACAAAGGAGAATCGCGGCCCATTTTCGACAGGCCTTCCTCGGTGTTTAAAAGGTTCGACGTTCACGCGACGGCTTTGAATCCCGGTTTTGCAAGTCATGCACCCCATACTCATAGGGCTGAAGAAATTATTTTAATGATAAAGGGAACCGGCGAAATGCAAATAAGCGAAACATTTCACAAAGCAGTACCGGGAGACGTGATATTGGTGAATTCAAAAGTGCCGCACGCTTTTACAAATACAGGAAAGGAACAATGCGGATATTTTGCAATCCAGTGGCACAGTAACGACGAATAGAAATGATGATGCGGCGACCGGCCCCAGACCCATGGAGGACCGACGGCCGAACTCAGGCTAACGAATTCAAGTTGACGAATGTGAATAGAAGGTTTAAATAATAACTCAACTGAACATTGCGGTCGATAAAAATTAACCGCGGCGATTGATATGACTATGAAATTATTTTTAGCAGTATTTATAACAATTGTATCGTTGACAGATACGGTGGCACAAAGCTTCATAACTGAAACAACCGAAACAGGTTCTTTTCCTGTTGTTTCAGCCAGCCAGGCTACGGCAATTTATGTTGATGAAAAAGATCATTGGCTGGTGAAAAAAGCGGCCGAGCTGCTTGGAAGTGATATTGAAAAAGTTTCAGGTAAAAAGCCTGAAATTATTCATGTGCTTCCGGCTTCTGCACAAAACCTCGTCATTATCGGCTCGCTCGACAAATCAACTCTTATACAACAATTGGTCGGGCAGAACAAATTGAAAGTAGACAGTATTCATGGCAAATGGGAAGCATACAGCCTGCAGGTTGTAAGCAGTCCATTACCCGGAGTAAGAAATGCAATGGTTATTACCGGCAACGATAGAAGAGGAACAGCGTATGGTGTATTTGAATTATGCGAGAAAATTGGCGTATCGCCCTGGTATTGGTGGGCCGATGTTCCTGTGAAGAAGAAAAAGGAAGTATATATAAAAAAAGGAACTTTTAAATATGATGCGCCGGCAGTAAAATACCGGGGAATATTCATCAACGATGAAGCACCAGCATTTTCAGGATGGACAAAAGAGAAATTCGGCGGGGTTAACCACCTCGTTTATGAAAAGATGTTTGAGTTATTGCTGAGAATGAAAGCTAACTACCTGTGGCCCGCTATGTGGGGCAATGCATTTAATGACGACGATACCCTTAATCCGGTAATGGCAGATCAGTATGGAATAGTAATGGGCACCTCGCACCATGAGCCGTTGGTAAGAGCGCACGATGAATGGAGAAGATATGGTAAAGGGAAATGGAACTACGATTCTAATGAAGTAAGGTTGAAGGAATTCTGGAGAAAGGGCATTGAAAGAATGGGCACGAAGGAAAACATCGTTTCAATTGGAATGAGAGGTGACGGAGATGAACCAATGTCGCAGGGAACAGCTATTGCGCTATTAGAAAGAATTGTGAAGGACCAGCGACAGATCATAGAAGATGTTACCGGTAAAAATCCTTCTGCTACTCCTCAACTCTGGGCATTATACAAAGAAGTGCAGGATTATTACGATAAAGGCATGCGTGTACCTGACGATGTAACGTTGTTATTGTGTGATGATAACTGGGGCAACATCCGAAAACTACCCAAACGAGGGGATAAACCTCGTTCAGGAGGATACGGCATCTATTACCACTTTGATTATGTTGGCGGCCCCAGGAATTATAAATGGATAAACACCAATCAAATTGAAAGAACCTGGGAACAAATGCACCTTGCGTATGATTACGGCGTCGACAAGATCTGGATTGTAAATGTCGGCGATCTTAAGCCGATGGAATTTCCTATTAATTTCTTTTTAGACTATGCGTGGCAACCAAAAAACTGGACAGCAGATCGATTACCCGAATATAACCGGCAATGGGCGGAAAAGCAGTTTGGCAGTCGATACTCTAAACAGGTCGCCGGGATACTAGCAAAATATACGAAGTACAACAGCAGGCGAAAGCCCGAATTATTATCGCCCGAAACTTATACTGTCACAAATTATGGAGAAGCAGATAGGATAGTCAAAGAATATAACGTGCTGCTTGCAGAAGCAGAAAAGATAAACAAGGCATTACCGGTTGAATATAAAGACGCCTTTTATCAATTGGTGCTTCACCCGGTGCAGGCAAGTGCAAACCTGAATGAACTGTATGTTACTGTTGCTAAAAACAGGCTGTATGCAAAACAGGGACGTATTGAAGCAAATGCTCTGGCTGATAAGGCAAAGGTATTATATCTAAAAGACTCGCTCATCAGCAACTATTATAATGATACACTTGCCGGCGGCAAGTGGAGACATATGATGGATCAAACACACATAGGCTATACCTATTGGCAACAGCCTTTAAAAAATAAAATGCCCGAAGTAATGTACGTTCATTCCAATGCGGCACTACAAACGAGCGGTACAAACGGCACCGGGGCCAATGACGAAAAACCTGCTAAAAAACGTTCAACACCGTTCTCCAAAAGTAACAATGAATATTTTTTCGCTGAAACCGACGGCTATATTTCTATTGAAGCTGCGCACTATTCAACAGCAGTAACAACGCCGCAAATCAAATGGCAGGTAATCCCAAATTTAGGAAGAACAGTATCAGCTATAACTCCAATGCCTGTTACTGCCGAAGCTCAATCAATTTCAGCTAATAGTCCTCACTTAGAATATAATATTTTTGTTACAGATACAGGAACAGCTAAAGTGCATGTTTACCTCTCTCCTACCCTCAACTTTCATAACGAAGGACTCCGCTATGCAATATCGATCGATGATGAAAAGCCACAAGTCATCAATATGCACGAAGGCTATAATGAAAGGTTATGGAACAAGTGGGTAGCGGATAACATCATTGATAAAGTATCTCAACATACAATAACTAAACCCGGCAATCATGTCTTAAAATTCTGGATGGTAGATCCGGCTGTTGTGCTGCAGAAACTGGTTGTCGATTTAGGCGGATTACAACCAAGCTATTTGGGACCACCAGAGACAACGGTTAAATAACTAATACTGGCAGAGAAACGGCCTTCACTAATTCCATTACTTGTTACTTTAAAACATGAATATAGAATTTTAAACCATTCATACAAGATGAACCGATTTCTATCCGCTTCAGTCATTCTTATAAGCGCAGCAGTTGTATCGTGTACAGCACAAAAAACAACAACCGGTTCAGCAACTAATAAAGGATTAAAAGATTACTATAAAGGCTTCTTCCCAATAGGGGTAGCGGTTGGGCCGCGAAATCTTTCAGGTGATGAAGCGCAGTTAATCCTTAAAGAGTTTAATAGCCTGACACCCGAAAATGCGATGAAGATGGGACCGATACATCCTCAGGAAGGCACGTACTTTTGGAGAGATGCAGACTCGATAGTTGACTTTGCACAGCGACACGGCTTAAGAGTGAGAGGTCATAACCT
>JAQBNO010000070.1 GCA_028288485.1 Segetibacter sp. | reverse complement strand
ATACTGTAACTTCCAAACAACCTTACAGGACCAATACCTAACTCACCTACATAAGCCAGGCGGAATTGGTCAAGGCCAATATCTCCCTTTGTTTTTACCTTGCCTCTTTCACCGCTGATTTGCTTGGTATGGCTTCCTATAAGATAACCTGCACTTACACCAGCACTTAAACTCAAGCCTTTCTTACGACCCGGACTCGTATTCAGGTTCAGCATAAACGGCACAGACGCATAACCAGCATACAACTTGTTCTTAGAGAAACTTACACTGTCCTTAAATATATAAGCCGGGTTTTTATGATAGCTAACATTGTTTTCGTAGCGGAAATTGAACATTTCTAATCCAGCTCCGTACTTCAGGTTCAGGTAACCCTTTATCAGGCTCAGGCGTTGCATTACTACCCAAATGTTTACGTTTGAACTTTTTACCGCTCTTAACTTCAGATCATCCTGGGTAGGCTTACCAACTGTCCCTTCAGTTCTAAGAAAGTCCTGTGCTGCCGCACTTCTATAAATGGTCTTGTCATTCACGTTAGCAAATCCCAGGTCAAAAATCCACCAGTTGGTACTGATCTTACTCGGCTTGTATGGCTTCCTCTCTACCGTCACCTCCTTTGACCTCGTACCATAATTATCCCTGCTCTTTTTAATGATAATAAAATTTCCAACTTTAATGGTGTCAACTTTGTTTGTTGTTGTGTCCATGTTGTTTGCTGTACCGGCTGTTTGGGCAAATCCTGCTCCTGCAACCATAATGGCTGCCATTAACATGTAAATCCGTTTCATTGTAATTGATTTGGTGGTGTAGACTAATTGCTTTTGATTTCAAAACTTGCTATTCGCAAAGTTTTTTCATTATCGTCGTGGTTAGACTTTTTATCAAGAAAATTCGCTGCTTTTTTAAACAGCCCTTTGAGTTTATTCTTGTTAATTCTCGCAGCTCCTATATAAAGCACTTTTTCTTCGTCATCACTATCTATCTCTTTATACAAAGCACGGGTCGCCAACATCGGCTCCTCTTTAACCTCGTTGTGCCTGCCCGGGCGTGCTTCGGCACTGTTGTCTTTAGCCAGGTCCGAACTGTTGCCACTGTTAACGTCATTACCCGTAGAAGCCCCCGTATTAGCAATTTTTGGATTGGCGACAGGCTTGTTGGTTGCAGCAAGAGCATTGCGGGGAACAACCGGCTCCTTAACTAATTCAGGCTGTTGTTTTGTTACAGTAAACCCTGTTTTTTCAACTTTATTTTTTGCAATGCTTTCTACCTTTTGACCGGTTACTGTTTTTGTAACAGTTGAAGCCTCGTCGATATCCTTTTTACCTTTCTCTGTTTGTAACGCAGCAACCGGTTGTTCTGTTACAGGTTGCTGCGTTTTTCTTGGAGAGTTTTTTCCAGGTAATTTATTTATTGTTTTTTCTGATGACGCCACACTATTGCCTGAATTATAAGGTAACAAGGTTACCCAGGTAAGCGCAATTAATCCCGCAACTGCTGCTGCCGCACTCATTCTCAACCATGCTACGGGTATAACTCTTCTTTGCTTTTCTTTCCTGTATAAAGCAGACTTTCCGATAAACGGAATAACGCCGGGCACCAATTTGGTATCCTGTATTACGGTAAATTCATCCTGCAATTCGGGGTGCTGTAAAACAAACTTCTCTACTTCATGGCGTTGCTGTTCGCTGAGTTCGTTGTCGACTGAAAGCAAAAAATATTCTTCGTAGTTTTCAAGTGCAATACTATTCGCTGTTTTAAATAAAACCTCTTTCTGTTCAAAATGAACAGTGTCGTCAGCAAGCGTAACCTGCTGCAGCATCTCCAGTTCCTTACCCAGGTCAGGATTTTGCTCTGCAAAGTTTTCTACTGCCGTGCGCTCCTCAACATTCAACTCGTTGTCGACATACAGCAGAAAAAACTCCTCGTAATTATTCCTGTTAATGTTCACAGATTATATATTTAAAATGCTGTTTCTAAAACTGTTTCTAATCACCACTTTTCTATTTCATACGCTACTAAAATGCTGCCCAAGAATTTGCCGGCGAATGTACTGCGACCCTTCGGCTTCGCTCAGGTTAACCTGCTTCCGATACATGGGAACAGTTCAATTGATAAGTAAAAACTTGAACTGAGCGTAGCAACGATGAACCCATGAAATACAAATGCCGGTATCATAAACATACTTATTCTTGTCTTCTGCCTGTATGCTCAACCTCCTGTCAACTTTAATCTATCCCTGGCAACCTGTAACCTGCAACAGCTTACCTGTAACTTCATCACATCACATTCTCCCGGCTCACCAAATAATTGCGTAAAGTAATCCTCGCCCTGTGCAGGTATACTTTTACCTGGCTTTCGTTGAGTCCCGTTATTTTACCTATTTCATCGTAATTATAACCTTCATAATCCTTCAACATCACCAGGCTTCTTTGTGTTTCGTTTAAACGGTTCAATGCTTCCTGTAACGTTTTTTGAACATTCGAACTAACCTGGTAATTCAATCCCCCGCTTGTTTCTGAAAATTCTTCCGTTAAATTTATACGTTTCACCTTTCTTATATGATCAATCATCTGGTTATAAGCAACGGTGAACAGGTAAGATTTACTTTTTTCATTTTCAACAGAATCCCTGTTACGCCACATTTTTTCAAAAGCTGTTTGCACAATGTCACGCGAATCTTCTTCATGTCGAAGGTTCTTTACAATAAAACGGTACACGTTGTCGGCGTACAGATTTACACAGTCATTATATTGTTGTTCGGTCATAAACAGCGGGTTGTTCTGGGTTGCTTCTGTCTGTGATACGGATGTACAAGTAAAAAGTTACACTAAATTTAAAAAGAGAAGGAAAATTAATCAGTAAAAGAAATAAAGAGGTATTTGCTGATGGCTTCAAAGAAGATAAAATCGTTATTGCTTACCTGCAAATCTTTCGTCTCCACCTTCTGCGAATTCGGAGAAAATCTGATATTGGATTTCCTTTTGTTCTCGAGGAAGAAAACAAGTAGAACTACTGCTAATAGGTTGAATGCCAGTCGGAAAAGCGGTTTCGGTTTCATAACAGTAATTTTAGATGTAAGCGTCTACGAAATTAATCGTAAATGACATACAGAACGCATTTTAGTTATTTTTAATAGCATCGTTTTGCAAATAATTAACAGCTTGTTTTTCATATTACTTGTGTAACGATAGAAGTGCATTTGAGTTACAGTTTTTAGTAGAAATTTCTGCAGGATTTGAACTATTACTAAATATTACCTTTGGCGGTATAAATCAGTCACCATGAATGAGAAGCTGACAGAACGTTTACGGCATGAATTAAAAGAAATTGAAACAGCGGGATTGTTTAAAAAAGAACGGGTAATCACGAGCGAACAAGGACCGGAAATTACGGTAAATGGCAAAAGAGTTTTAAATTTTTGCGCGAACAACTATCTCGGCTTATCATCTCATCCAAAAGTTATTGAAGCCGCTCATAACGCTATCGACACTCATGGTTACGGTATGAGCAGCGTTCGTTTTATTTGCGGAACGCAAGACATACATAAAGAACTTGAAAAGAAAATAGCAGATTTTTTAGGCACAGAAGATACCATATTGTATGTCGCTGCTTTTGATGCTAATGGAGGTGTATTTGAACCTTTATTTAATGAAGAGGATGCCATTATAAGTGATGCGTTAAACCATGCTTCTATAATTGATGGAGTTCGTTTGTGTAAAGCGCAGCGGTACCGGTACGAGCACAACAGCATGGAAGATCTTGAGAACAAGTTGAAAGCCTCGCAACATTTACGCAGCCGTGTAATTGTAACCGACGGATCATTCAGCATGGATGGAACCATTGCGAAACTAGATGCAATTTGTGACCTGGCAGATAAGTATGATGCAATTGTAATGATAGACGAAAGCCATAGCAGCGGCTTTCTCGGCAAGACCGGAAGGGGAACACATGAGTACCGCAATGTAATGGGACGAATAGACATTATTACCGGTACTTTGGGTAAAGCACTGGGTGGTGCAAGTGGCGGTTTTACCAGCGGCAGAAAAGAATTGGTTGAAATGCTTCGGCAGCGCAGCCGGCCTTATTTATTTAGTAATACAGTTGCCCCCGCAATTGTTGGTGCTTCTATTGCCGTTTTTGACATGCTTACAGAAACGACAGAACTTAGGGATAAACTTGAAGTAAACACGAAATACTTCAGGGGTAAAATGACGGAAGCCGGCTTTGATATAAAACAGGGTGATCACCCGATTGTACCGATTATGTTATATGAAGCCCCCGTTGCACAGGAATTTGCAACCCGGTTATTACAGGAAGGTGTTTATGTAATTGGCTTCTTTTACCCGGTGGTAGCGAAAGGCCTTGCACGTATTCGAGTACAACTAAGTGCAGCTCATGAACAACATCATTTAGATCATGCTATTGCTGCATTTACAAAAGTGGGAAAGGAATTGGGGGTTTTGAAGGACAAGCCCGAGCCCTAAAAGGAGGAGAGAGAAATAAAAAGCGAGGACTTTTATGGTACCCGCTTTTGAATATTTATCAGGCACTGTTGCGTCGCACACTTGTACTCTATAGAAAGAAATGAGCAACCATGCTACCTGACTACATTTCCCTTATACCGGATTTCAACATTAGCAATACCGGCATTAACCATATCTATCTTTTTCGCAGCCTTTTTGCTCAGGTCTATCATCCTGCCTTTTACAAATGGCCCGCGGTCGTTTATCCGCACTTTTACCGACCTTCCATTTGTGAGGTTTTTAACTGTAACCTTTGTGCCAAATGGTAAGGTTCTATGTGCTGCCGTTTTTTTTGATTGCCGGAAAGTCTCACCGTTTGAAGTTTTTCTTCCATCAAATTTGTCGGCGTAATAGGAGGCTTTTCCTGATTCCATAATTTTAGGAGCGCAGGAAGCAAAAAACATAATAACTGCGAGACAGCCTATTCTAAAAAGCATCATCTGTAAAAATAAAACGCTTGTAAGTGTAGGCAGCAAAAGTGAATTAATAAACAGCCTTGCTACAGATATTCACATTTTTATCGGTTATCCTTAAACGGGGCTGGACACACCGACAACGGAAACAAAAACAAAATTGCGTTGGCAGCATGGTTTTAAAAAAGAGCGTAAACTAATAAAGCACTTCTTTCCATTTGTCTGTTTCGGCGTATTCTTTTATAACCAGGTTTCTTTTTTCCAATAGCTTTTGCAAATAGGTTGTGAGAAACATTTTATTCACTAGTTTGCCTAACCGACCATATGGTGTTTCAAATAAAAATACATCGGCCATAAGAGGGCCTTCGCCATCTTCCTTAAAATGGTGTTCGTGTTTCATCACACTAAAGTCGCCCTTTATCATTTCATCAATGAAAAAGCTATAAGGCCGCATTGCCGTGATTTTCGTTTCGAGGAATCTCTTTTTGAAAAATTGGTTTGCTTCCCACGTAACCGTTTCGTTTACATTTATTAAGCCAGATGTTACCCCTGCAACTGCCTTTTCCTTCGTGTGAATCATACTGACCGTATGAAGCGTTATGCTACCGCTTAAGTCAAAAACTCTTTGGCGAGGTGCTTTTATAAAGGTATCGAGACAGAGGGTTGGCAATTGAATTTCACTTATGAGGGTTAAATATTTGCAAGCCAGGGATGTTAGAAAAGTCATCCTCGTTATCGGTAACTAAAGGGAAATTATAATACAAAGCCGTGGCAGCAATGATGCAATCACCTAATCACATTTTCCGTCTTTGTTTAAGTTGTATTGCCAATGATATTATTACCATCTTCGAACTGAACTACATGAACTTGCTGGAAAAATTATTCAAGGATTTCTTTGTCTTCTTGAAGTAATAAGTGGTAACCTAATGTTTCAAGTACACTGATCTGGCTACAAATGAAAAAGTTTGAAGTAAGGAAAAGCCGGAACTATTTATGTTCCGGCTTCACTGAATAAATTATGAAATTTCTGTCGATAACCATTTATCAATTAGTGTTTTGTCTTGTCTTTGCTCTCTTTGTCATTCTGAAGCATCGTCGCCAATGCTTTTTAATCCACCCTGCCTGGAATAATTTTCTAACAAATTATCCGGCCTCTCGTTTTCCGCGTGGTTTAACGCAAGCACGCTGATAGTTGATTTTGAATAAGAAACAAGCCAACCATTCTCCGCGGCGACTTCCCTGATTTTTTTAAATCCTTTTCATTATTTGCATCTACAGAAATGGTTGCCATGACCCATCTCTTTAACTAGAATTACAACTTTTTTCACTCCATGAAAAATTGCCCTTTACCATTCGATGAATTTAAGCAAAAGGCACTTTCACCACTTTTGCTTCCAGTTTTTTGTCACGCACTTTTATGTATATTTTTGAGTCGATAGAAGAATATTCTTTGGAAACATATCCTAAACCTACAGGTTTACCTAACGACGGTGCCTGCGTGCCGCTCGTAACTTCGCCTATTTTGTTCCCGTTCTCCTCTACTATTTCATAACCATGACGGGGAATGCCTTTGTCAACCATTTCAAAACCTACCAGTTTGCGTTTAATGCCTTCAGCTTTTTGCTTTTCGAGTATTTCTTTCGCTGTAAAATCTTTGCTGAATTTTGTGATCCACCCCAGTCCGCCTTCCAACGGAGTTGTGGTATCATCAATATCATTACCATACAGGCAGTAGCCCATTTCTAAACGAAGCGTATCTCTTGCACCCAGGCCTATTGGCTTCAGCCCTTGTGGTTTGCCCACTTCAAAAATGGCATTCCAGATCTTTTCTGCGTTGTCCTCTTTGTCCTCGAAGTAAATTTCAACTCCGCCACTTCCTGTATATCCCGTTGCACTTACGACTACATTATTAACACCGGCAAAAGTTCCGCGTACAAAAGAGTAATACTTCAGGTTCATAATATCCGTGTCGGTTAGTGGCTGTAATATTTTTGTAGCATTTGGTCCCTGGATGGCTAACAGGCACGTTTTCTCGCTGATGTTGTGCATTTCCACATTCTTAGAATTGAACCTGCTTATCCAGTTCCAGTCTTTTTCGATATTGGATGCATTTACAACAATCATGTACACCTTGCCTTCTTCGATGCAATAGATAATGAGGTCGTCAACAATGCCACCGTCTTCATTTGTAAGGCAACTATATTGTGCTTTGCCTGCAGTTAGCTTACTGGCATCGTTTGTAGTTACCCGTTGTATGAGGTCCAATGCATTTTCGCCTTTTAATATAAATTCACCCATATGGCTTACATCGAAAATACCTGCATTGGTTCTTACAGTAGCGTGTTCATCGTTTATGCCTGTATAACTGATGGGCATATTGTAACCCGCAAATTCTGCCATTTTTGCTCCCAATGCCTTGTGCTTTTCTGTAAAGGGTGTATTCTTCATAGAGGAAATTTTTCGGGCAAAAATAGGCGAAAGGAACGGGATAATTATGAGAGGATTCCATCGTCCATGGTCCATAGTCGAGAGAAAAAATTTTCCCATAACCTATCGTCTATGCACTATCCACTATCGTCGCTTCCTGCATTGCTGTACAAGTGAGTGACACAACGACGTTGAATAAAGAACAATTGCCTGTCCCCAAAAGAAATGACTATGTCGTAAACAAAAAAAGACCTCCTGATATTTCAGAAGGTCCTTTAAAAGAGGGAGAGCTCCACCCAATACTTGCGGCGCGGCCCTTATTCCCAACTTCAACCGAGTTTATAATGCAAACTTTATCATTAGCAGGTCGTTTATTCCATTTGGAACATCCGTGGCTGCAGTAGTTTTTTCCGGCACTTCTACTTTCTTTTCACTAATGCTGCGAGGTGTATCTGGCGTTGCAGGCTTATAACGATAACCTGAACTATCCGTTGTCTTTTGAAGCTCTCTTTCTATCTCCTGCAATTCTTTTAACTTCTGCTCCTTTTCACGCTCCATCTGCTCCTTGCTTTTCCTGAATTGTTCTATGGTTTCATTGCTGTTATTTTCATCATCGTTGTCGTCGGTATCCGTTAATTTCTCTACTCTTTCCAGGCCCTTTGCAGTCATCACGTACTCCACATTGTGATCCCATCTTAATGATTCTGATTCCATATTATTCTCCCAATCCCAATAATCATTGTCGCGACCAAGGTTTACTCTTACATTATTGCCCCAACCTACGTTGTCATTTATATAAATCCTTTTACCTACAGGTACTGCAACTGTTACGATCACTTGCTGGTTGCGAAATTTGTCCTGCTTTGTAATAGCTATTCCTTTGTCTAAGGCAAGTACAGAGTCGGTTTGAATAATATTGAAGTTGATACGTGATGCCAGGTGACCTGCGGCGTTTTTGCTATCGCCATTTGCCATTTTTACTAGAAACACCTCGAAGCTATCGGTATTAGATTTTGTTATCCTTAAACGAATGTTCCTTACATAAACAGTATCTTCTTCGTAAGAATTGAAAGGTTCGAAGTCTAACCAGTCGTTGTTATAGTACCTGCCAAGCCGTGCCGTTTTTATCTCGAGTTTTGGAATACCCGGATTAGGTATTGCTACAACTTCTTCAGTAGGATAATTCCTGTAACGGAAGTCGCTGCCAACCGAAACAAGCAGGTTTACAAAGCAAATGATACCTACTATCCAAAGTGCCAGGAAGGTTAAGCGAACGATGCCGCTGCTTTTTCTCTTACCTGCGATTCTTCTTATGATCCAGGTAACTACCGCAATTACAGGAACCCAGATAAAGAATATAAGTGTACCCCACGCCAGTAATTTTTGAAAACCATCGTCTAATACGTAAGAATAAGCAGGTAGTAACCCGGTCAATACTACGCCGAGACTAAATAGTGCCGCAACTATTGAAAACAGGATACATCCAACTATGAAGTAAGCGAATATTTTTACGATCACACCTATTGCATGGCCTATGCCGCCACCTGTTCTTTTTCCAACCGCAGCTGCCTCTGCCCCTGCTCTTTTTCCTGCACTGCTCAGATTTTCCCCCATTACCTGGGCCCTTTCTTTAAGTTCACTTCCAAAAGCCTGCGCCCGGTCTTTAAACCCCTCGATGTCGCTTTGTATTGTTGACTTAATGTTATTTAAATCTACTTTTTCACCCTTCATTTCCAGTTTATCGGCGGCGCTTTTCGCTTCAGGAATAACCAACCAAAGAATAATATATATTACTATGGAGCCGGGACTAAATGAAAAACTAAGAAAGTGAGGGAAGTCCCACCATCCCCAATGACCCCAACGAAAAACAAACGATAAAAAGGGGATCAGGAATAATATACGTGGCACCCAAACCTGTACGGCAAAGTACTGGGCGAGGCCACTACAAACACCCGCTATCATTTTTGAGTCAGGATCACGAAACAAGCGCTTTCTCTGTGAGCCGATAACAACCGATGCAGTGCTGGGTACCGCGATCCACAACAGCAGGTATGCAAAAAATGTTACTCCAAAGAATACGATAAACAGTATTCTTACTACAACGGGGTCTATAACAAAGTAATTGGCAATACCACTACAAACACCGCCGAGTACTTTGTTGTTTTCGTCTCTGTACAACCGTTTCGGGCCGGTAGTCGAATAAGTGTAGGCTCTCTCCTGGCGCGATTGGTAGCCATCACCTTCAAGCTGCGATTTTACATTGTTCTCTTCAGCTTCAAAATCTTCCGGCCGGCCCATACTGCTAATGATCGTATTTACATCTTCATCCGTAATGCAGGTGCTGCCTTTTTTGAGCGTTTCACCAAACAGTTCGGCAATACGTCCTTCAATGTCGTTTATAATTTCATCTCTTCCTTCCTCGGTTGCAAAGAATAACCTCAAACTGTCGACATACCTCTGCAGTAAGTCGTAAGCAGTTTCCTCTATCGGTATCACCCTGCCCTGGAAGTTTATGTTAATTACCTTTTTCATGATTTCTATTTTTGTGCTTTACATACAAACCAAAGTCGGAAAATATGTAGTTAGCCGGGTTGGTTAAAGTTGGTTGTCAGAAGTTTGAATTGTTTCACCTCTGGCAGTCAGCGTGTTTACTGCGCTTGCCAGTTCATTCCAGGTGGCTTCGAGTTCACCGTAAAAAGCAAGACCTTTTTCTGTCATGCTGAAATATTTGCGTGGCGGTCCACTGTTGCTTTCAACCCAACGGTACATTAAGAAGTCTGCATTTTTGAGTCTTGTTAATAGTGGATAAAGTGTTCCTTCCAGTATGTTCAGGTTGGCAGCTTTCATTTTTTCCACGATATCACTGGGATAAACTTCTCCCTGGCGAATGATGGACAGAATGCAAAACTCCAATACCCCCTTTCGCATCTGGCTCTGTGTGTTATCTATATTCATAACCGGAGTTTTAGTTGGCTCGATCTCTCATTCATGATCTGAGGTCGCAAGCCCTTTATTTTTAATTTTCTTTGTTAATCAACTGTATCTCTTTGTATTTACATCGTTGTGTCACTCACTTGTACTTGTATCGCTTTATTTAACTTTAACCGCGAGTCGATCGTTAATCGCGGGTTAGTCGTTAATGGCGAGCTTGCTTTGCTTCCGTACTTGCGACTTTCCGTCCTTGCAATTGGGCGCTCTTCCATCAACAACACAAAGATGCAACATTTTTAGTACTATGCAATATAAAGTACCAGTTTATTTTTAGTAGTGGGCGGAGTAGTAATAGTGAGTATAGCACGAAAGTCAATAGCCGTAAGGGTTTTAGAAGAATCGGCTGTTAAAAGAAAATTTTCAGAAAGTGATGAACGGTAGGGTTAAAGTTTAAACGGTCACTCTTTAGCTGTGGTAAAAGGGTGCAGGCAAGCACTTAGTGTTTCCGCAATGTCTTTTTACCACTGTTCGGTCTACCAGATGCTCGCTACATAGACGGCAACCCTGCTAGCTGCAACTGGTACCTGCAACTCTCCTCTTTTAAGCGGGTATAAGAATTGAATAAATCTTGGTGTAGAAATTCTATTATATAACTACAAAAATCATTTTTTATGGAAATGCACCAAAGCAGGGACGACAAGTTTATTCCAATGACTTCTGTATCGAGTGGAAAATTGAGGGAAGCAAGGGGCGATGTATTTTATTATACTAACCAAATTGTAAACGTGGTTTTTGTAGGAACGGCCACACACTGGGTATTGGTAGATGCAGGAATGCC
>JAQBNO010000061.1 GCA_028288485.1 Segetibacter sp. | reverse complement strand
CGCTCCTCCATCTGTCCCCAGTCATTGTTATTTTTGCTAAATGCAACTTCCTTCTTCCCTGTTAGAAAATGCGGTAAATGAATTCTCGAAGCTGCCGGGTATTGGTAAAAAAACAGCGCTCCGGTTGGTATTACATTTATTAAAGCAGGATGTTGGAGAAGTGCTTCAGTTCGGGGACACGCTTTCCAGGATGCGGCAGGAAATTAAATTTTGCCAGAGGTGCTCAAATATTAGTGACGCTGATATCTGCTCAATTTGTGCAAACAGCTCCCGTAACCAAAACCTGATTTGTGTTGTTGAAAATATCAGGGACGTAATAGCAATTGAAAGCACCCAACAATACAACGGCACCTACCACGTACTTGGAGGGGTTATATCACCGCTGGATGGAATCGGCCCTGATCAGCTTAGTATTGAACCTCTTGTTCATCGTATTGTAAAGGAAGAAACAGAAGAATTAATTTTTGCACTGAATCCTAATATACAAGGCGACACCACTATCTATTATATTCAAAAAAAGATTCAGCATTGCAATTGTAAAGTTACTACCATTGCCCGAGGCATAGCCTTTGGCGGAGAACTGGAATATGCAGATGAAATGACGCTGGCCCGCAGCATTAGTAACCGGTTGCCGGTAGGCCAGTATGTGAAATAGCCGCCCGGCACTTTCTTCTCTTACCGTTGGTCACGCTAATTAGTAATGTATTTGCTTGCTTCATTTCGGGAAGAAAAGATAACAAACCATAAGTTATCACTTTTCAAGACCCGGGGACTGAAACTTTTTTACTAAATCAAACGCGTTCACCTGGAACCTTAACTGCTTATTTTCCTGTTAAGTTCTTGTTTTTCCTTATTCAGCCAACCCGGCTTCTCCGGGCGATAATAGCTCCCGTATCTTGGCAGAGGAAATTCGCTCAACTATGAATAGTAAACTTAGAATTCTCATTATTCTTCTTCTCATTTTTATCGTCGTTGGTTCAGCAGTTGCTTATTTTCTCTGGAACAAGCCTCAGCGTAACGTAGAAAATGAAAAAGGGATTGAAGTTACTGCTGCACAGTTGGTAAAAGAATACCAGGCAAATGAGGCAGACGCGAATAAAAAATATCTCGATAAAGCTATACAGGTAACCGGAACAATAACAGAAATAAAAAGCAACCAGGAAGGTAATTCTACCGTAATGCTTGCTTCCGACGATGCATTTACTGGTGTTCTCTGTACACTTAAACACAAGACTACCGACGCAAATTCCGGCGCTGCTATAGTAATTAAAGGAATATGCAGCGGAATGTTGACCGATGTGCGTTTGAGAGAAGCAGTTATTGTTAAATAACCAATTGTAATTTAAAACCTATGCGAAAGCCGATAATTGCAGCAGCAATGTTAGTGATAGTGGTAATAGTATTATATGCGTGCAAGCATGAAGTGGCGACTCCCAAAAATACCACAACACCTGCCGATAGCACAGGAACCGGCGGTGTTGGTCCTGGTGCCGACACCGGCAGTAATAACCGGATGGTATGTTTTGAGACGGAAATATTGCCAATTTTTACGAGCAACTGTACTTCTAGTGGCTGCCATGATGTTAGTTCACATGCAGAAGGATATATACTGAATGACTACAATAATATTGTGAAAGAAGGGATACGGCCAGGAAAGCCCGATAATAGCGAGATCTATGAATTGATTACCGAAGAGGACCCACATAAACGAATGCCACTTAACCAACCTGCGCTTTCTGCAACACAGGCTTCTCTAATCAGGAAGTGGATCGTGGAAGGGGCACAAAACACTACTAACTGCGGCACTTCGTGCAATACCGGTCTATTCACCTATTCAGGTGCTGTTAAACCCATTATTGATACTTATTGTAAGGGTTGTCATGCTGATCCTGCAGCCGCAACTAAACCAAACCTTTCCACTTACAATGGAATTAAAGCTGTAGCACAACAAAACGGCAGGTTATTAGGCGCAATAAATCATAAAGCAGGTTTTAAACCAATGCCACAAACAGGACCGAAGCTGAAAGATTGCCAGATTGAACAAATAACAAAATGGGTAAATGCCGGAGCACCTAACAACTAAAATACCGCTATGAAAAAAAATATTGCCATTGTTATCATCGCCATTTCAATTACATCTTTTACAGGCTGTTATTACGACAAAGAGGTAGTTGCACCGCCGGGCTCTGCAACTTGCGACACCACCCAAATGAGCTACACTGGTGATATAGTAAATATTTTCAACAATAACGGCTGTTTCGGTTGCCACACCGGTCCTTCAGGAAATGGCGGTGTGAATTTAAATAACCATTCCGGCGCTGGCACAGTAGCCAACGATGGAAGGCTTTTACAAGCTATAACATGGACAGGACCACAGCGTACTCACATGCCGCAAGGCGGCCCCAAATTAACTGCCTGTGAAATTGGAAAAATCCGCGCCTGGGTTAAGGAGGGTGCAAAGAACAACTAAAATTATAAAAACACCGACTAAATGAAACGTATATTCCTTGTTATTGCCATAATAGTAATAGCTGCTCTTAGTGTAAACGCACAAAAAATTTACAGCACAAAAATGGGAAAAATCTCATTTTTCAGTAATGCTCCTTTAGAAGATATTGAAGCAAGAAACAGTGAAGTAGAAAGCAAACTTGCACAAAACGGACAAGTAATTTTTGTTTTGCTCATGAAAGGCTTCCAGTTCAAAAACCAGTTGATGGAGGATCATTTTAATGAGAATTATCTTGAAAGTTCAAAGTATCCAAAAAGCGATTTTAAAGGTATCATTACTAACATTAAGGATATTAATTTTTCAAAAGACGGGATTTACCCCGCTCATGTTAAAGGTGCCCTTACCATTCATGGAGTAACAAAAGGCGTAGAAACAGATGGAATTGTGGAGGTTAGAGGAAGAAAGGTGACCGCAAGAACCAAATTCAACGTAGCGCTGAAAGATTATTCAATATCGGGTTCGCAGATAGGGAAAAAAATAGCAGAAACTGTTGCCGTGACTGTAGAAACCGACTACGAATAATTTCAGGAAATTTAGCCGCGCATAAGTCCTGTAAAGTTTTGTGGACCAGGCTTTTTTTCTACTATGATTCATTGTTGCCACGCTCGCTTGTACTGTAACTCATTATTCACCGTGGCAGTTTTTACCCTGCGCCTGCCGAAGGGACCTTGAGCTTGGCGAAGGGCCGCACTCTTGTACTTTGTGTTCAGCATGCAACGGAGTGGAGGTGTTAGATAAACCGGCGACAAAAGTTGACTGCCGGATATTAATGAGAAATGTGTTGCAACACTTTCATTTTTAGTTCTTCCAGAATGCATTTCGACCTGATTAGTTAAGCCATTAAATACTGCTCTTAACCTATAAACCAAACTATCTCATGAATAATAAAATTATAACCCTTCTGCTCGCTGCTTTTATTGCAGTTGGTGCAACAGCACAGGAAGTTGACTTATTTAAGATGCTGGATGAAGAAACAAGACAAGAAGATAAAAACCGAACAGATTATACTAGAGCGACTTTTAAAACTACACGCATCATTAATGGGCATAGTATTGAAAATACGCCGAAAGGCATATTGGATCTCAAAGTATCTCACCGTTTTGGGATGCTTAACCAGGGTGCAAAAGATCTGTGGGGCTTTGATAATGCCAGGATGCGTTTTGGTTTTGATTATGGAATAACCGATAAGCTGATGATAGGCGTCGGCCGCAGCACTTTTCAGAAGCAATACGACGGGTTCTTAAGATATAAGTTAATCCGCCAATCAACGGGTAAACGAAACATGCCTGTATCAGTTGGATTTTTATCCGCTATGATGATTAAAACGGCGGTGGTGCCGGATGATGGCATTAATAAGAACCATTTCTCTAACAAGTTGAACTACGCGTTTCAATTGATTATAGCCAGGAAATTTAGTGACAACACTTCTTTACAAGTGATGCCCACCGTTGTACACCACAACCGCGTGCCTGAAGGTTCACGCAACGACGTTGCGGCAATAGGATTGGGAGGACGCCAAAAGATCTCTAAACGGGTAAGTATTAATGCGGAATATTATTACGTTTTGCCAAAAACCAGGACAGTGCCTCTTGATAGTGCAATACAATATTATAATTCTTTGTCGATAGGCTTCGATATTGAAACCGGCGGGCATGTTTTCCAATTACATTTTACCAATTCAACACCAATGACAGAAAGTTCATTTATTACAGAAACAACCGGGCAATGGGGATTGGGCGATATTCATTTCGGCTTCAATATCTCACGGGTATTTGTTATCGGAGGCAAAAAGAAAAACAGAACTGCGAAAACAAATTAAGGGCGTTTTCAGAATACTTATTTCTTTTGCCCCTGGTGAAAAAGATAACTTAATAAAAAAAATAACACCAACTTTATATGCGTTTACAGATAAAGTAAAATGGTTGCATAAATAAAAAAATGTACAAGAGTGCGACGCAACAAAGCTAAATAGAATTCACATTGCCAGGACCCAAAAAACTGTCTTCCTCAATTGCAAAGTGGGAAATAGTTGGAGTTCGTGCTCACATATTCTAACAAAAGAAAAGAAAATGAAGGGTAGATTATTTGCACTCGCTATATTATTACTAAGCTTTTCCTCACTGGGTGCACAGGGAGGAAAAATTTTTTCTATCCGGTCAGGAAAAATCGACTTCCAGTCTGAAGCTCCTTTCGAAACCATTAAAGCAACAAGCAGCCAATTAAAAGGCTTACTTGATAATGATAAAAAAATCTTTGCGTTTAGAGTGCATGTTCAAAGCTTCGATGGATTTAATAGTGCTCTTCAGAAAGAACACTTTAACGAGAATTACATGGAAAGCAATAAATTCCCCGAAGCAACTTTCAGCGGTAAAATTATTGAAGACATTGACTTTACCAAAAATGGGTCTTACGTTGTAAGGGCTAAGGGAAATTTTTCAATTCATGGCGTATCCCAGGAAAGGATCGTTAAAAGCGACGTTACTGTTAAAGATGGCAAGATTAATATTAAATCTGCTTTTACAGTTTTACTAAGCGACCATAATATTCCTATTCCAAAAGTTGTAAAAGATAAACTCAGCAGCGAGATTAATGTTAAGGTACATTGCGAGTTGGAACCCCGATAAAATAAATAACCACTTGCTTAAGCATACAATCCTTTCTCTACTTATTTTATTAGTCTCTGATGCTGCTTTTTCCCAGGTAAGCGGCGCTTATACCATACGGTCTGAAGGGGCAAGTCCACAACTACTTTCTTTAAAAAAACACAGCAAGGGCTATTTTCTCGCCGGCACATCCAACGGACTTTACAAGTTCGACGGCAATATCTTTACCCCTTTTGTTCTTAGTAGCTCCATTACAAATAAGTCGGTCACAGCTATCGCAGAAGACAAAAATTCGACGGTGTGGCTAGGATTTCAAAGTGGGGAAATTGGTTTTGTAATTAACAAAAAAGTTGAATTATTGCATGCCGAAGAAGGACATCCTGCTGTGGCCATCACATCTATATCAGCAGATATTTCGGGCATTATTTACTTTGCCACTGCGGGTGAAGGCATTTACTATTATAAAGACAAGCGGTTTTATAACATAAATACGGACGATGGGCTAAGCGACAACTATGTTTATGACCTTATAGTCAGTAACGGCACCATGGTTGTTTGTACTGACCGTGGTTTAAATACAATTACAATAAGGGATGGAAAAAAGGAAATACACCCCTTTACTTCAGCCGATGGCCTGCCCGACAACATCGTTCGTTGCCTATATAATAAGAAAATAAACGGCACCAAGTCCGTTGAAAACCAGTTTTGGATAGGAATGCAGGATGCAGGCATAGGTGAATACTTTCCTTTTGACGCCAGGGCAAGTAAAGAGGGGTATCTAAAATACTGGAAGTACGGCCAGGTAAACTCGCTGATAACAGCCGAAAACCAGTTATGGGTGGCAACGGAAAACAATGGAGTGGTGATCGTGAACTATGCAGATAAAAACATGACCAGGGTTTCAGGAATAACGAATGGATATGCTGGCTATGGCAAAGCGAGGAATTTACTGGCAGATGACGAGGGCAATATTTGGTTTACCAGTAACCACCAGTTAATAAAAACGAATGGGGCCCGCCTGCAAAATATCATCCCGATCAGTAAGGAAATTTACCCCGAGATCCATACCATCCTGGAAGACAATAAGAGCAATATATGGATCAATGTTATTGGGGGATTAAAGAAGTACTATTTCGACGTAGATAAGGGGGAATGGCAATTCAAAAATTACCCCTTACCCGAGATAGATACTAAAACCGATATCACTTCCTTATTTGAAGACAGGTTTGGCAATATCTGGGTAGCCACAATGGGGAAAGGAATAATTCTTATTGATCCTGTAAGCGGCAAAAACCGGAACATTACAGAGGATCCGTTATTGATTAACGGCAGTATTCTTTCCATCAGCGGAAAAGGCGACGAGGTTTGGATCAGTAGTCTTGCAGGAGCAATTCATTGCAATTTAAGCGACGAGAATAAAAATATTTACAGGCCCTATACTTTCCTCAACTTTAAAAATGTGAGTGGCATCGGCAGCAATTTCGTTTACAGCACTTTGGTCGATAGTAAAAACAGGGTTTGGTTTGCTACAGATGGCAGGGGAATTACGGTGTACGAAAACGGAAGGTTTAAAAATTACAACGAAAGCAGCGGAATAAAAAGCCTGGTCATTTATAATATCTGCGAAGATAAAGGTGGTAATATCTGGTTCAGCGCTTTAAATAATGGGCTCTATAAGTATGACGGTAAAAAATTCCTGAATATTTCTTTAGAGCAAGGCCTGAACGATGTGACGATAACAGCCCTGGCCTTAGACAAAAAAAATAACATTATCGCGATAAGTAAAAAAGGCGTCAACATTATTAATGCCGAAACCAACGGTATTTCTTACCTCGATATCAACCAGGGGCTGGAGGAAGTAAATACCGACCTTAATTCAATTACCGGGAAAGATGCTGTTTATTTTGTCAGCAATAAAGGCATACTTCGTTATATTCCCACAGGTACCTCCTTAAAGCCGAAAATAGTATTGGAAGGTGTACAGCTGTTTCTGAATGATATAGATGTAAAACACGCACGAAAGTTCTCTTACGACGAAAACAATTTCACTTTCTCTTATGTTGGTATATCCTATTCGCACCCCGAAAAAATAAGGTATCAATATAAGGTCGAGGGCTTTAGTAACCAATGGGTAACTACAAAAGACAGTCATATTAATTTTCCTAAATTTCCTCCGGGCACTTATACGTTTCATGTTCGCGCATCCGTTAACAATCAGTTCAACGACTGCGAAGAGGTATCTTATACTTTTATTATTCAAAAGCCTTTCTGGCTTCAATGGTGGTTCCTCAGCCTGGTTTTGATCGCGCTGGCTTCGGCGGTGTACCTGTATACCAAAAGCAGGGAAAAAAGCGTAAAACGGTGGGAAAGAATGGAAAAGGAAAAAATTCAATCGCAGTTTGAAACATTAAAAAGCCAGGTTAACCCCCATTTTCTTTTTAATAGTTTTAATACCCTTATTGCTGTAATAGAAGATGATCAGCAAATGGCAGTCGAGTATGTAGAGCGCCTTTCCGATCTGTATCGAAAAATTGTTACTTACCGCGACAAAGAAGTGATTAGCCTCGAAGAAGAAATTGAACTTATAAACGACTATTTTTTTATTCAGAAGAAACGGTTTGGCGAAAACCTCGTATTCAATAATAATATTTCGAAAACCGACCAGGCATGTTGTATGATTGCACCGCTAACACTGCAGCTTTTGACTGAAAATGCAGTAAAGCACAATGCAATTTCATCAGAAACGCCGCTGGTTATTGAACTAACTATCGACGGAAAGTTTATCGTTGTTACAAATAATCTAAATCCAAAAGTCACTTCAGAAAAGGGTGCCGGAATGGGTTTGCAAAATATCCGGAAGCGTTACAAGCTGCTGCTTAACGACGACATCGTGATCAACAAGACACCACATTCTTTTACCGTACTTATACCACTTTTTACAAATAAGGAATGAAGAATATCTTAATTATAGAAGACGAGGATGCAGCTTTCAACAGGCTGAAAAAAATGATAACAGGGGAATTGCCGGGCGCCAATATTCTTCCTCCTATTGTCAGTATTAAATCGGCGATAGAGTGGTTCTCATCAAACCCTGCTCCCGACCTCATTTTCCTCGACGTGCATTTAGCCGATGGACAAAGTTTCGAGATCTTTAAACAGGTTAAGGTAACACGCCCTATCATTTTTACAACGGCTTATGACCAATATGCTTTGGAGGCTTTTAAGTTAAGCAGTATCGATTACCTGCTTAAACCAATCAAAAAAGAAGAATTAAAAAGGGCTATCGAAAAATTTCTACATCTTACTCCTCCTCCGAATTCAGAAGCCAACATTCAAAAGCTGCTTTCAACCTTGCAGGGGCAACCAACAACGTATAAACAAAGGTTCGTGGTAAAATATGGTGAACATATTAAAACCCTGGAAATGGCCGATTCCGCCTATTTCTATACCGAAAACAAGGCTAACTTCTTAGTTACTAAAGACAATAAGCGATATGCAATAGATTATAACCTTGATCAGTTGGAAGAAGTTCTTGATCCTAAAAAGTTTTTTCGTATCAACCGGCAGTTTATTATTGGTTTTCATGCCATAACTGAAATGTTTAGCTATTCAAAATCCCGCGTACTCATCAAACTAAATCCTCCCAGTAAACTCGAAACCATCGTCAGTTCTGAACGATCTGCTTCTTTTAAATCCTGGCTCGATGGCTAATTAAGGTAATTATTCATTTCCTGGATCCCAAACAACTTTCGCGTTTGAGGAGTCTTTAGCCCTGCCGGTGCCAATACGGGAGGAGGTTTGGGGGTTCAACCTTTTTTCTTTAATTTCGCGCAACTTCAACAGGCGGCTTTGTTTATTGTTCAACCTGTTGATTTTAAAGATCGGATTGACTGAACTAATAAACGAACTCACTCTGCATCCTTTTCCCAGATTGTTCTCGTTTATAGTTAGCTAAAGATCTTTTTGGAGGTCGGCTTCACAACTATGTTCAATATCGTTGCGTCGCACACTGCAACACCTGTAATTCTTAGCTGCTGATGCAGAGAAGAATTACAGGTGGCTCCATCAATACAATAAATAATTAATCGTTGCGCTGCCTTTTCGTCTTGCAGCCAAATAATAGAACACTTGTACCACTTTGTTTTTTAGCGGCTCGGTGGTTCAAAAAAACAATGTATATGGACATTCGCAAAGAACTTGAAAAACGGATCCTGATCATCGACGGCGCCATGGGCACTATGATTCAGCGGCACAATCTTGAAGAAGCGGACTACCGTGGTGAGCGATTTAAAGACTGGCATACCGATGTGAAAGGTAATAACGACCTGTTGAGCATCACCCAACCGCAAATCATTGAAGAAATTCACCTGCAGTACCTTGCTGCCGGTGCAGATATTATAGAAACGAACACTTTCAGCAGTACCAGCATTGCGCAGGCCGACTACGACATGCAATCGCTGGCTTACGAGTTAAACGTAGCTTCAGCGAAATGTGCGAGGAACGCGATTGAAAAGTTTCTTGCATCGCCTGAAGCAAGCAACAGGAGCGGTGCGTGGGTTGCCGGAGCCATCGGTCCGCTCAACAAAACGCTTAGCCTTTCACCCGATGTAAACAATCCCGGCTACCGCGCAGTAACTTTTGATGAAGTGGCATCAGCATACACCGAACAAATCAAAGCCCTGGTCGACGGAGGTGTAGATGTATTGCTGATCGAAACTATTTTCGATACCTTGAATGCAAAAGCAGCGATATACGCGGTGAAGAAATTCTTCAGGGATAATAAAATGCAGGAACTTCCGATAATGATCAGCGGAACCATAACCGATGCTTCCGGACGAACTTTGAGTGGCCAGACCCTTGAAGCTTTTTACACTTCCATCCGCCATGCGAAACCTTTAAGCGTTGGTTTGAACTGCGCTCTTGGTGCCACTCAAATGCGACCGCATATTGAAGAGCTAAGCCAGATTGCTGAATGTTATACTTCAGCATATCCAAATGCAGGCTTACCAAATGCTTTCGGGCAATACGACGAGCAACCACACGAAACCGCCCATATTATCGAAGAATGGGCGCAGGAAGGTTTTGTAAACATAGTAGGCGGCTGCTGCGGAACAACACCCGACCATATCAAACATATCGCAGACGAAGTGAGAAAGTTTAGACCAAGGGAATTGCCGGTATTGGAAGAATCCTTATAATTTTTTTGAAACACCAAGTCTCTAAGCAACACGAAGTAGCACAAAGAAAGAGATTAGGCTTTTTAATAAATTTTCATGTCCCGCTTATTACAGATCGAATTAAAAGAATAATACTATAGCGGGTAGTATAAAAAGAAAGTAATAACCTTAGCGCTGCTTTGGCTACTTAGTGCCTTAGTGGTTCAATAGAAAACAAATGAGTTCAACAGTTATTAAACCTTACTTACGCCTCTCGGGCTTAGAACCACTGGTCGTTCGTCCGGAAACAAACTTTGTAAACGTAGGCGAACGTACTAACGTTACCGGTTCCAAAAAATTTGCCCGTCTTATACGCGACAACCAATACGAGGAAGCATTGTCCGTTGCACGCCAGCAGGTAGAAAGTGGCGCGCAGATCCTTGATGTAAACATGGATGATGCTTTACTGGAAGGCGTTCATGCCATGACAACTTTCCTAAACCTTCTACAGGCCGAGCCTGATATTGCCAAGATCCCTGTCATGATCGACAGCTCAAAGTTCGAGATCATTGAGGCAGGTTTAAAATGTGTACAGGGGAAGTGTATCGTAAACTCGATCAGCATGAAAGAAGGGGAAGAGAAGTTTATCGACCAGGCCTTCATCTGCAAAAGCTATGGTGCATCGGTGATCGTAATGGCTTTTGATGAAATAGGTCAGGCCGATACTAAGAAAAGGAAGGTGGAGATCTGTGAAAGAGCTTATAAGATCTTAACAGAACAGGTTGGTTATGACCCTCAGGATATCATCTTTGATCCAAACATATTTGCAATAGCTACAGGTATAGAAGAACATAACAATTATGCTGTTGATTTTATAGAAGCTACAAGAGAGATCAAACAAAAAATGCCGCTTGCTAAAGTAAGCGGAGGGGTAAGTAACGTTTCATTTTCCTTCCGCGGAAACGATCACGTTCGTGAAGCAATACATGCGGTGTTCCTCTACTATGCTATCCAGGCAGGAATGGACATGGGTATTGTTAATGCAGGTCAGTTGCAGGTGTATAGCGAGATTGAACCAAAGCTGAAAGACCTTTGTGAAGATGTGATCTTAAACCGCAACAACGACAACAACGAGGCAACAGAAGCTCTTATAAACTTTGCAGAAACCGTTAAGGCAAAAGGTAAAGTAACGGTTAAAGACGAAGCATGGAGGAATGAGCCCGTAGAGAAAAGACTTTCACACGCACTGGTAAATGGAATTACAGATTATGTAGAAGCAGACACAGAAGAAGCGCGACAGAAATATTCAAAACCGCTTGATGTAATTGAAGGCCCTTTAATGGATGGAATGAACATAGTAGGCGACTTGTTTGGAAGCGGAAAAATGTTCTTGCCACAGGTGGTAAAAAGTGCAAGGGTAATGAAGAAAAGCGTAGCCTACCTGTTTCCTTTTATAGAGGCAGAAAAAGAAGAACGCAGGCTGGCACACATCGCTGCAGGCACGGTAAATGAAGAAGGTGCAGGCGCAGCAAAAATTTTATTAGCTACCGTAAAAGGCGATGTACACGATATCGGTAAAAATATTGTTGGGGTTGTTCTCGGCTGTAATGGTTACGACATTATTGATCTTGGTGTAATGGTTTCTGCAGATAAAATATTGGAAACGGCCCGCAGGGAGAAAGTCGATATTATTGGTTTAAGTGGCCTCATTACTCCTTCTCTGGATGAAATGGTTCACATTGCCCGGGAAATGAAACGGCAAAACATGAACCTTCCGTTATTAATCGGAGGCGCCACCACCAGCCGCATGCATACTGCAGTAAAAATCGCCCCGGAATACCAGGAAGGAGTTGTTCACGTATTAGATGCATCAAGAAGCGTAACTGTAGCTGGTTCTTTGTTGAGCAAAGAACAAAAGCCCGACTTCGTAAAGAAAATGTACGAAGAATACAGGAAGCTTAAAGAAGATTTCGGTAACAAGAAAGTAACGAAAGCTTACTTAAAGTTGGAAGACGCACAGCAGAATAAAGTGAAGATCGACTGGCAGAAATTTACACCGGTTAAGCCTTCTTTTATCGGTACAAAGTCCTTCATAGATCACGACCTGGCTGAAATTGCTCAATATATCGATTGGCAGCCTTTCTTTATAGCATGGGAACTTCATGGAAGGTTTCCGCAAATTTTAAGCGATGAGAAAGTAGGCAAAGAGGCGACAAAGCTTTACAACGATGCGCAGGCTTTACTGAAGCAGATCATCGAAGAAAAGTGGCTGACGGCAAAAGGTGTTATTGGTTTCTGGCCCGCAAATTCTAATGGCAAAGACACTATTACAGTAACCGATGAATTATCTACCATTGTAGAACTTGAATCATTACGCCAGCAGGTTAAAAAAGCAGAAGGTCAGCCAAATATGTCGTTAACTGATTTTATTGCGCCAATAGAAACAGGTTTACAGGATTATATCGGCGCCTTTGCTGTTACGATTGATGGCATTGAGCCTCATTTGAAACGTTTCAACGAGCAACACGACGATTACAATAAGATCTCTTTACAAGCACTTGCCGATCGTTTCGCCGAAGCATTTGCCGAGTTTCTGCACTATAAAACCAGGACGGAATATTGGGGTTATGTGAAAGATGAAAATCTGACAAACGAAGATTTCATCAAAGAAAAATACTTAGGAATTCGCCCTGCACCTGGTTATCCTGCCTGTCCTGATCATACCGAAAAATACAAGCTCTTTGCTTTATTAGATGCAACCAATGCAACAGGTATCCAGCTTACAGAAAGCCTTGCAATGTACCCTGCATCTTCTGTCTGCGGCTGGTATTTCGCAAACCCCGAAAGTAAATATTTCGGCATAGGTAAAATTGAAAAAGACCAGGTGCTGGATTATGCCAAACGTAAGAACATGGAAATTGAAGAGGTAGAAAGATGGCTGCGACCGGTGTTGGAATATGATGCTTAGCAAAACTTCCCTCTCTTACATTTTCGTTATTTTTTGTTTGACCAACAGTGCTCCATTGTGGAGCTACTGTTGTGTCACTCCCTTGTACCGTATCTTTTCATTGCATCCTTTTCCTGACCTTTAAATTCTCTCCGCATTTACAATTCCCAATTTTAAATCGTTAGCAGAAAGAAGGTGCATTTATAATTTGTATATTTGAGTAAAGGGTCTAACATGCAGGTTGAAAATAAAGATAAGATCTACACTGTCGAAGAATACGTTGAACACGAATTGAAATCTGCTGTACGAAGCGAATTTGTCAATGGTCAACTTTTTGAAATGGCTGGTGAAAAAGATATTAATAATGAGATAGCAGGTTGCTTGTATGTTTTGCTTACCACACTCTTAAAATCTTTCGGATACTTCGTTTATAATCATGACGTAAAAGTGAAAGTCTTTGGTGAAAACAAATACTATTATCCCGACGTATTTGTAACAAAAGAAGCAAAAACAGACATCAACAAATATATTAAGTCAGAACCGATCCTTATTATTGAAGTAGTTTCAGAAACTACACATGTTACAGACTATGTAGATAAGTATATTGCTTACACAAAAATTCCATCTCTCCTTTATTATTTGATTATTGAACCAGAAACTACCTTGATCACTCGTTACAAAAAAGATAACAATGAATGGAGCACATCGAAATTTACAAACCTTGACGATGTCATTAAACTTGATGCTATTAACAACTTTTCATTTCAGCTGAAGCACGTTTATTCATAGCTTATTTTACTCCAAAATTCCGCTTCAAAAAAAAGGTTCACCGGTACTTCGAAAGATGAACGTAATGCGACGCAAGAATGTTTAATCGGAGTTGCTTACGCCGGTAACAAAAACATATCTCCAAGGTCACCTATATATCGTTTCTGCACACACATTCCTTCCTTAACTTGCAGCCTCAAAAAATACTCATGCGCATTATTAGCTACAATGTAAACGGCATTCGAAGTGCAGTAAGGAAAGGGTTTATTGAATGGCTTGCAACCGATCCCGCTGATATTATTTGCCTGCAGGAAGTAAAAGCGCACAAGGGGGATATTGATATTGCTGCAATCGAGAAGCTTGGTTTTGAAACACACTGGTTCTGCGCCCAGAAAAAAGGATATAGCGGCGTGGCGATTTTATCGAAGCTGAAAGCAGACAATGTTGTTTGCGGACATGATATTGAACAGAGCGATTTGGAGGGACGGGTCATTCGCGCCGATTTTGGTGATATAACGCTGATAAATGCTTACTTCCCTTCGGGAACTATGGGAGAAGTAAGGCAGGCATATAAATACGTTTGGCTCGACGAATTCCTTGCGTTTTTGAACGAGTTAAGAAACACAAGAAGTAAATTAATTATCTGCGGCGATTACAATATTGCTCACAAGGAAATCGATATTCATAATCCCAAAGGCAACAAAAAAACTACCGGCTTTTTACCCGAAGAACGGGCGTGGTTCGATAAATTTTTAGAGAATGGCTACGTTGACGGCTTCAGGGAAGTGAACAAAGAACCCCATCAGTATACCTGGTGGAACCAGATAAGACCGAGCATACGTGAAGAAAATAGAGGCTGGCGTATCGACTATATTAATGTTACTGAAAACCTGCGAGATACTATTAAAGATGCAAAAGTTCTTCCACATATAAAGCATAGCGATCATGGGCCTGTTTACCTTGAACTGTTGTGACCCTCACCCTTCCTCTTCCTGCAAGGGAGAGGTGGAAAGAAAGGAACCGCATCAGAGATTATTGGTAATATCGTTGCTTAAAGGGGAAACTGCAGGACCGAAATAATGAGTAAGTATTCCTTGTTGATTAATAAGGTATTTTGAAAAATTCCATTCAGGTGCTTTATCGTTCCAGCCATTTTCGTATTTATTCGTAAGCCACCTGTAAACGGGGTGTTGATTTTCCCCTTTCACAACCGGGCTTTTCTTTGTAAGGGTGAACCGGACATTGAAATTGAGCTTGCAAAAGGAAGCGATATCTTCATCAGATCCTTTCTCCTGCTCTTTAAAATCATTCGAAGGGAAGGCAACAACTACCAGGCTATCCTTGTATAGTTCATGCAGTCTTTCCAGTTCAGTAAACTGTTCGGTATATCCACAATCAGACGCCGTGTTTACAATTAAAACCCATTTCCCTTTAAACCCGCTAAAGCAAATTTCAGTTCCGTCATTTGCTGTTGCAGCTAATTCATAAACAGGCTTTACAGGCTTTACATTATGTTCATTTTTTTCAATTCCGCCTTTTACCCCGAACCATTTTCCAGCCTTCATTAAAACAGGGTAAACTGTTTTTAATACCGATTGCTTAAAAGTCATATCCTTATTATTATTCAAATAGCAGTTATTCCTTACATTTCCTGCCTTGTTATTTAAAAAACCATTTTAGAAATTTCAACTTGCCTTTGTAGGGCGGGTACTTCACAGAAGGATCAACCCAGGTTGCTGTTTTCAAAATTGCTTTTACCCTCGTAAAAGTTTCAAAACTGAATTTGCCATGGTAAGCACCTACACCACTGTTGCCGACGCCACCAAAAGGCAGATCAGGATTTCCTAAATGAACTAAAGTATTATTTATGCAGCCGCCACCAAATTGTACATTGTCGATAAACAACTTTTCATTTTTTTTATTGTTGCCGAAATAATACAACGACAAAGGGTGGGGGTTTAGATTGATACGGTTCAGCGCTTCTTCCGGCTTTTTAAAAGTTAGTATTGGAAGAATTGGACCAAAGATTTCTTCTTTCATAACAGGCGCATCGTCTGCAACATTTTCCATTATAGTAGGTGAAATATACAAGTCGCTTCTTAAGGCCTTGCCTCCTTCCAATACTTTGCCCTGGTGAAGATAGCTCTCCAGTTTTTCAAAGCGCCTTGTATTTATGATCCGTCCGTAATCTTGTGAATGAAACGGGTCTTCACCATAAAACTGGTTGATGTTTTTTCGCATTTCCGCAACCAGTTTATCCTTGTTCTTTTCATGCACCAGCAAATAATCAGGAGCAACACAGGTTTGACCGGCATTGGTAAACTTGCCCCAGGTAATACGCCTTGCCGCCACTCTTATATCCGCATCTTCGTCAACAATACACGGGCTTTTTCCGCCCAGCTCTAAAGTAACCGGTACCAGTTTTCGTGCGGCCATTTCAGCTATGTCCCTGCCTGCCGGTATGCTTCCTGTAAAGAAAACATGGTCGAATCGGTTTAAGTTCATCATTTGAGAAACAACACTCGCCCCGTCACCTTCAACAACCGCTACATATCTTTTGTCGAAAAATTCCCCAATCATTTCCTTGAAAACATGAGAAGTATTGGCACTAATTTCAGAAGGTTTTAATACTGCACAATTTCCACCTGCGATTGCGCCAATCAGTGGGGCAATTAATAATTGAAATGGGTAATTCCAGGGAGCTATAATCAAACAAACTCCCAAAGCCTCCCTTCTTATAAAACTCCATGATGGAAGTAAAGCCATTGGCGTAGCTACTTTTTCAGGTCTCATCCAGCTAGTAAGGTTATTGACGGCGTGTGATATCTCTGCATACACAAAACCTATCTCCGTTGTAAACGCTTCTTCCTTTGATTTGTGCAAATCTTTAAACAGCGCTTCTGAAATTGCCAGCTCATATGTCTGCACCGCCTTTTTTAGTATTTGCAACTGCTCTTTACGAAATGCGTAACCAGTTGTAGCGCCGCTAAAAAAATATTGCTGCATTTCGCGGAAGTCGGAGGGGGTAAACTTGCTCATAAAGGTTTACAGGTTACACTGTTTATTGTACAAGATAAAATATAAATTGTTGGAAGTTTGGCAAATGATAGCGTTTACATTCATCAATATCTACTTTTGACGAATGTTAACCTACGACGACGAGCATTTTATGAAGCAGGCGCTGCGGGAAGCGCAAAATGCGTATGCTGAAGGGGAAGTTCCCATTGGAGCTGTTATAGTTATAAACGATAAAATAATTGCACGCGGACATAACCAGGTCGAAACGCTGAACGATCCAACCGCCCATGCAGAAGTGCTGGCAATAACGTCGGCATGCGGGCATTTGGGCGCAAAATATTTACCCGACGCTACTTTATATGTAACCATCGAGCCTTGTCATATGTGCGCCGGCGCCTTATATTGGAGCAAGCTTAAAAGAGTGGTTTACGGAGCCGCCGATGTAAAACAGGGTTTTCAATTCTTCTACGGAAACAAGAACCCGTTTCACCCAAAGACTGAAATTACAGCCGGGGTTTTGAGTGATGACTGTGCAAGATTGATCAAAGATTTCTTTAAAGAGCGGCGATAGCAATGGGTCTCTTTTTTTACGGGACAGACAGTTAAGCTTTAATCAACATCGTTGTGTCACTCACTTGTACCGCATATCAAGCAGCAGCTTTTTCAATGTTTTGCTTCGAAATGTTTACAACTGCCAACGGCTGAATTTACTTCTTTAAAAATGCTGAAGGGTTTACTGCCGGTACAAGGGAGTGACACAACAATGTGAAATTGCTATTCTTCGGCCGGTAACAAAAATATAATTTCCGAGATGAGAAAGATTTAAAAACAAACAATTACAGTTTCAACATATAGGTTATAAATTTGTTGTTGTATAATAAATTGATTCAAAACTTTTAAAACGAATAATTATGGCATTTACCTTACCGCAGTTGCCTTATGCACCTGAAGCATTGGAACCGTATATCGATGCAGCTACTATGGGAATTCACCATGGCAAGCACCACCAGGCGTACGTCGACAATTTAAATAAAGCAATTGCAGGAACTGAGCACGAAAACAAAAGCCTTGAAGAATTAGTCGCTTCTGCAGGTTCTATAACTCCGGCAGTTCGTAATAATGGTGGTGGTCACTGGAACCATAGTTTCTTCTGGCAGATACTTGCGCCAGGCGGAGGTGAAGGTCCGACAGGCGCTTTAGCAGATGCAATCAATTCAACATTTGGTTCATTGGATGGTTTGAAAGAAAAAGTAAACGCTGCAGGAACTACACGGTTTGGAAGCGGTTGGGCGTGGCTGATTTCAAAAGATGGCAAACTGGAAGTTAGCAGTACCCCAAACCAGGACAACCCTTTAATGGACGTTGCAGAAGTAAAGGGAAAGCCAGTTTTAGGCATTGATGTTTGGGAACATGCTTACTACCTGAAATATCAAAACAGGAGACCAGAATATCTCGGCGCCATCTGGAATGTTATTAACTGGAAGAAAGTGGCTGAAAATTTTGCTGCTGCAAAATAATTTCCATCAAATAAATGTATAATTTTCGACCCCGGTAATTCTACCGGGGTTTATTGTTAATAATATAATTATGAAAAAAAAACATCTTTTTGCTTTGTGTAGCTTCGTGGCCCTTTCTGCATGTGGCGGCGGTTCAGTTACAAAAAAGGTTTTGGTTATCGGGCGTGGAGGTATAACGGCCACGGAAAGCGATATAACAATGAAAGACGGATCGGGTTATGCTGATAAAACTGTGGAGGTAATGGGCGATAAAGCTGTAGCGTATAATGTAACTTCTCCTGCGGGAAAAACCGCCATCAATGTTCCTGCCGAAAATGGTTTCTATATTCTGAATTTAAGGAAAGACACGATTGTTGGAAGCCAGCAAAACTTAGGAACCGACCTGGGCGGAAGAACGGTGAGCCAGGAAGAATTAAAAGTAAAAATCGACAGCCTTATAAAGCTTACAACCGGTTCAAATGTGTCGGGCGCAGCTCATAATTATATGATCTTGCCGAATCAATTAGTAAAAGTATCATCGAATACCGAAGCAAAAGTATTCGGTCCATTTACCAAAATACCGGGCACATTAGAAGCCGATAAAGACGGAAAAGCACCGGAAGTTTATAAGTTTTATACCAATACAGAAATGAGAGAATTGATTGCAAATCTTAAAAAGCAGACTATTTAAAAAATACTGCATAAACAAAAAGCCACCAAGATGATGGCTTTTTGTTTATGCAGTATTTCAATTACAATGCAGATTTCTAAAATTCAATTTGTCCTCTTAATTCACCCGCCGGATATGTAGCAGTATGAATATTATAATAATATTTGTTAGCCAGTAAATCAGTTTCCTGTTCATCAGTTAAGGTAGCCATTCCCGTAACAGTACCGCTGGTAGCGGTAGGAAACCCTGTAACCCCAACCTTTACACCTGCGTTAGCTCCCCTGGCGGCAGGTCCGTGAAAATGCATGGCTGAAGCATTAGCAGTAAGGCCGGTCCATGTGGCGGTATACATCAACATATTTGAACTCTTCGTATAGCTAATGTTCACCGTCCCGCTACCAGAAGTTACAACAGGACCAGCAGGAGGAACGGGTATTTCCTGCGTACCTTGTAGCGGAATTCCATCTTTGGTTACCACATCTGTGTTCACAGGATCGTCCTCTTTAGAGCAGGAAGATAAACCTGCAATAAGAAGTAAGGCAAAAAAGGAAAGGCGGGTTGTAAATGCAAGTAACGCTTTCATAAATTAATGATTTTGTTTACCCACAAGTTACAATGCCCTGCAAGGGGGGCAGAATAAAACCTACTGAACCGGGTCATAGCCGTGCCCACCCCATGGATTACATCGCCCAATCCGTTTTATAGCCATCCAGCCTCCTTTAAAAATTCCGTACTTCTCTAATGCTTCTTTAGCATATTGAGAGCAGGTTGGCGTAAACCGGCACTGAGGCCCCAGTAATGGTGAAATCAGCTTTTGGTAAATTTTTATCAGAAGCAGGAATGGAAAGATGAATATTTTTGAAAGAGATTTCAATGGTGTCAAGACTGGTTTATAATATTATCATGTAACCTTCGTAGAACTATTCCCATCTTCTCGAAAACCTCGTTATATACCGGTAATTCTTTGCCTGTATAAATAAAAAATAGGACCAGCGACTTTTGCCGCCCAACAAGCATCTCCTGAAGTGGAATTTTTTGTAAACGGTACGCTTCTCTCAAAATCCTTTTAACACGGTTTCTTTGAACTGCCTTTTTAAAGTTACGGCTGCTTACAGTTACTCCAGCCTTTAAAGGTACAGTTGTGTCTTCAGTAAAATCGTACAACACTTTGATAGGAAAAGAAGAAAAACTCTTTCCTTTATTGAACAACTGGTCAATAAACTTGCGGCTTTTAAGCCTTTCATCCTTATTAAAAGTAAAGTGCCTGCTAATGGAAATAGTTTTAAAAATAAAAGCCCCATCTCGAAAGATGGGGCAAATTATACAAAACACGCAGATTAGTGCGGGTTTATTTTAATCTCTTTTCGTCGGAAACTGTTAGTTTCACGCGACCTTTCGCACGACGACTCGCTAATACTTTACGGCCGTTTGCAGACTCCATTCGTTTACGAAATCCATGAACAGATTTACGACGACGACGGTGAGGTTGGAATGTACGTTTCATTTTCTTGTTTTTACTAAGCCCGGAAATAAGGTTTCAGACATCAGCGGTACGTCCCATAAGTACTGCTATGGTGAAAGGACGGCAAAAGTAGGGGTTTTATTGATTACTTTTGCTGTTGAAGCCATATTTTTTATAATATTTTATACTATTAGCCGTTAGAAGCAAACTCTTTTATTTGACACTTCTTGCTCTACCCCAGGTCTACATGAATAGAATTCACACGTTTTCCGAAAAAAATACTTCCATTTATATCGAAATCTTCATTGGAGTCTGTAGTATAAAAGGATAAATTCCCGCTTTTTAGACATCTTTCTTCTATTTCGGGATGACGTAAAAGGTAATTTGACAGGCTTTCTGCCACAATATTTCCCTGTGAAACCACCGTTATTTGTTTTGTTAAAAATCCTTGGATTTTATCCTGCAATAACGGGTAATGGGTACATGCAAGTAGTATTGTGTCGATGTCCGCTGATTGATCTAACAGGCTCTGCAAATATTTCTGTACAAAATAATCGGCTCCATCCTCTTCATATTCGCGGTTCTCAATTAAGGGAACCCACATAGGGCAGGCCTGCTGGTATACCTCCAATTGCGGATACAGCTTTTCGATTTCAATAAGATAGGATTGTGATTGAACCGTACCTTTAGTTCCCAGTACACCTACTTTACCTGTTTTGGTAAACTCTCCAATCCGCTCTGTTGTAGGGCGTATTACACCTAAAACCCTGTTATCGGGTGCAATTCCAGGCAGATCGTTTTGTTGTATAGTACGCAAAGCTTTTGCAGACGCAGTATTGCAGGCCAGAATAACTAAGGGACAACTTTGTGTAAAGAACCATTTTACGCACTGTAGGGTATAATGATAAACCGTGTCAAAAGAACGTGTACCATAAGGTGCCCTGGCATTGTCTCCAAAATAAACGTAATCATACTGTGGCAGCTTTTTTACTATTTCTTTTAAAACAGTTAAACCACCATAACCACTATCAAAAATTCCAATAGGTCCTTTTGTTGACATCACACAAAAATAAAAGAACCATGCGTTACCACATGGTTCTTTTATTTTTATTCACCTTGACTATCATCTAAAATAGCCAACTATTAAGCATTACTATTTCTTAACGGGAGGTCTTGTAGTTCCTGCTGGTCTGTTTGCAGGAGCTGGCGCGCCTTGCTGTTCTTCCGGTCCAGGTCCCTGGCTTCTTAATTCATTTGGAAGTGTAACTTTAAGTTCTTTTGCTACCTTCTCGAACACATTTTCAACTTTAGAGCCAAGTTCATAAGCCCCCGGTTTCAACACCACTAAGTAATTGTTTGTGGTTAGTACTTTCTGATAAGCGCCCAATACTCTTTCAAAAAGTGGTCCGGCTAATTCCTGTCTTCTTTGCTCAGACTTTTGTTGAGATATCTGCTGCCAATATATGATAGTAGTAGCAATCTGGGATCTTTGATCTTTCTGGTAATTTAAAACGGTAGGTGATTTTTTAAGAGCGGAGTCTGATTTATAAGTGCTGTCTAACCTGTTATACTCTTTCACCGCGAATTCGTATTCTCCTCTTAAAGAATCCTGCTCATACATGGCAACTAAACTATCAACGGAACGATAACCAGGCATCGCACGGGCCATAATATCAATATCAAATACACCGATCTTTGCAGTGCCTTGTGCATTAGTATCGTTGGCAGCAAAAAACATCCCTGCAAAAGCCAACATCACAAATAAAACTTTTTTCATTTTTTCTTTTTTTTAATTTCAACAGACAGAATCGTTTTCATTCAAGAATTGTAATAGTTAGATGCTTGAACGGGCGACTGACATTTTGTTTTTTAGAGTTTATAAATTTGATATAACAAACTAACTTTTAAGCCCCAATTCTCTTAGAACTTCTTCGCTCTTGTCTAATTTAGGGTCGGCAAATATAACCGTAATTCCTTCACTTTTATCAAGTACAAAGTCGTAGCCGCGGTTTACCGCCATTTTTTGAATTGCATTGTAAACCTTATCCTGCACCGGCTTTACAAGCTTTTGTCTTTCTTTAAAAAGGTCTCCCTCAAATCCAAAGCGCTTTTTTTGAAGGTCCCTCACTTCTTTTTCCAGGTTAAAAAGCTGGTCTTCCCTTTTCTTTTTTAATTCATCGCTCAGCATATATTGCTCTGCATCAAAATTGCGATACATCTGGTTTAGCTGCCCTTGCTTGTCGTCTATTTCCTTTTGCCATTGGTCACTTACCGTAGCAAGACGCTTGTCAGCATCTTTGTACTCCGGCATTTTGTCTAAAATATATTTAGTATCAATTATTGCATACCGCTGAGCAGAAACACTAGCTGATGTGAGTATTACAACTATTGCAAAGAATAACAACTTTTTCATACGTCGATATTTAGTGTTTGTAGTATTAAACTTATTCAGGTTCAAAGCCTAACATAAAGGTGAACCTGGCGGCATCTTTTAAACCACCACCCGGGGTATACCTGTCTAAACCTATTCCGTAATCAAATCCCAGCAATCCAAACATAGGTAAATAAAAGCGCATTCCTAAACCAACAGAACGACGAAGTTTAAACGGATTGTAGTCCTTTATACTATACCAACCATTAGCTGCTTCGAAAAATGCAAGTCCAAAAATCGTACTGCTGGGGTTTAAGCTTAAAGGATATCGCAGTTCCATAGTGTATTTGTTGAACATCGTAAAGAACCTTGAAGCTCCCTGCTGATCAGGATTGATCTTAGGATTACTTGTTTCGTATACGGGATAACCGCGATGGGCAATAATGTCGTATCCTAATAAAGCAAAGTTATTGCTCAAGCCTGCATCACCTACCTGGAAACGTTCAAATGGCGAAATCTCCAGTTTATCGTTGTACCTGCCGATATAACCATATTTAACTGCTGTCTTTAAAACAAACTGCTTGTTTCTTTCTGCACCTGACGGCTTGCCGATTGGAACATACCATTCACCATTAAATCTCCATTTATGGTACTCTACAAATTCATACGGGTTTGCTGAACTTACTTTGCTTTTATCTATTAATGAATATGGAGGGGTAAACTGGCCGCTCAATAAGAAAGAAGAACCGGTTCTTGGGAAAATCGGCTGATCGACTGAAGAACGTTGCAACGCCACTTTTATGTTGAAGTTATTGGAAACTCCATTGCTAAACCCCTGGAAAATAGCATAATCTTTCAACACATATCGCGTATAGTTCAAAGAAGTAACTAAACTAAAATAGTCATCAGGCCATTTTAGCTGTTTACCAAGACTTATACCTACACCGCTTGTCTGTATGTAAGAGTCTCCATCAGTATAAGTGTACCTCTGGTTATAATAATCGTAAATACCGTTTCTATATTTTGTGTCGTAAAGACTTACAGTAAATGAATTACGTTTTTTACCACCCAACCACGGTTCAGTAAATGATACATTATAAGATCTAAACGCTTTACCATTACTCTGAAAACGTACACTTAATTTTTGACCATCTCCGGTTGGCAGAGGTTGCCAGGCCGTTTTCCTAAAAATATTATTAATGGAAAAATTATTAAAAGTTACTCCTAACGTACCCGTTAAGCCGATACCGCCACCCCAACCAGCACTTAGTTCCAACTGGTCGCTCGATTTTTCTTCGACCGTCCAGTTAATGTCAACTGTTCCATCATCTGCATTCGGTACTACTCCAGGATTGATTTTTTCCTGGTTAAAGAAATTTAACTGCGCAAGTTCACGCGTAGAACGTATAATATCTGAACGCCTGAACTTTTCTCCGGGAATTGTTCTCAGCTCACGACGTATTACGTGCTCTTTTGTTTTATCGTTTCCTGCGATCCGGATATTTCTCAAAGTTGCCTGTGGCCCTTCTCTCACCCTGATCTCATGATCAATCGTATCGTTGTATACCGCTGTTTCAACAGCTTCTGCCTGGAAGAACAGGTAACCATCATCCATATAAAGACCACTTATATCCCCTCCTTCAGGTGACATAATTTTGCCAAGTTTCTTATTAAGAATTTCAAGGTCATAAACATCACCTTTCTGAATTCCGAGTATGTTGGCTAAAACACTATCAGAATATTTGGTGTTTCCACGCCAGGCTATGTTTCCGAAATAATACTTGCTACCTTCTTTAACTTTAATGTTTATATTCAGGTTACCCTTACTATTATAGTATTGGGTGTCTGATACTATTGCGGCATCACGATATCCAAGTGAATTGTAATAGTCGAGTATTTTATCTTTATCCTCGGCGTATTTTTTCTCGTCATACTTCGCCGACGATAATTTTAACCGAACATAAGGATCCAATAATTCTTTTGTCTGTGTAAAAGAAAGAAAACCAGTGTGCCGCAGGTAATCTTTAAAAGTCAGGCTGTTACCCGATAAAACTCCTGCACTATCGGCGGGTGGATGAACGGTCAGCCTGGTCATTTCTTTCGTACCCTTCATTTTCTTTTCCAGCCTTGTTGAAGGCACTGTATTCCCAGTAAAATAAATATCGCTGATCTTAACTTTATTTCCCTTGGTAACCAGTAATGTCATTGTAACTGAGTTATCAACTTTAGCATCCTTAACTTCCTGTATCTCAGTTTTCACTCCCCGGTAACCTTTTTCAGCAAAGTATTTTTCAATTGCCTCAATTGCAGAACGACGATTATTTTCTGTAATAATACGTCCCCTTACTAATCCCACTTTTGGAGTAAGGTCATCGGCCTGGCTTTTCGAGATACCCTTAAAGGTGAATGTAGACAAACGTGGCCTTTCCGTTACTGCTATTTCAAGGTAAATATTGGTACCTTCTACCTTAGTTATATATATTTCAACATTACTAAAATAGTTTTGCTTCCATAAATTACTAATGGCTTTAGAAAAATTGTCGCCACCAGGTATAATAATTTCGTCTCCTATATTCATATTGGCAATAGAAGTAAGTAGTGCAGCGTCAAAAAACTGATTACCTGTTACAATTACGTTAGCTACTTTATATTTGCGCGGAGCTTTTTGGTTGAAAATATTTTCGAGATTTACATCTATTGAAGCAGGGTTTCCCTGGTCGGTAGGCGGAGTAATTTGTGCCGAAGTTTCAGTGTGAAACAAGCCAGCCGCAATTACTAATAAAAAGAGTTGGTAAACTTTACGCATCAATATCCTAATTTGGTTGTTTTTTAAGCCGGGCTGCTTTCAGATGAGGGAAGGCAGATGTCTCAATCCGAGGCAAATTAACGGGAATATTTAAAAGTGTTTGTTAAATAGTACTTTATACACGCTGCATTCCAGCACTTTACAATACTATTTCATTTCCTCCTGTAGTTGTTCGCTGATCTTTCCAAATCTTCTTTCCCTCGACTGGAAATCAAGAATGGCTTCGTATAAATTATCTTTTCGGAAATCAGGCCAACGGGTGTTGGTAAAATATAATTCTGCGTAGGCTAACTGGTATAATAAAAAGTTGCTGATGCGGTACTCACCACTCGTGCGTATCATTAATTCAGGGTCGGGAAATTCGCTGGTACAGAGGTATTTTTCAAGTGTTTTATCACTTATTTCTTCCGGATCAATTTTTCCTGCATGCACATCGAGCGCTATATTTTTTACTGCGTTCACAAGTTCCCATCGGCTGCTATAACTAAGTGCCATTACCAGGTTTAACCCTGTATTCTGGCTTGTCATCTCCCTTGCTTCCTGCAATTCATCAAAGGCGTATTTCGGCAGCATATTCATATCGCCAATTACATGAAGCTTAATATTATTCTTGTTAAGTGTATCTACTTCCCTTCGTATGGTATCTACCAGCAATTCCATGAGTCCGTTCACTTCGTTTTCCGGGCGGTCCCAGTTTTCGGTGCTGAAGGCATATAAAGTGAGATAACCAATACCTAACTCTGCGCATCCTTCCACAATATTCCTAACACTTTCTACTCCATGAAAATGTCCAAAAAGCCTGTCCTCGCCTTTTTCTTTCGCCCATCTTCCATTTCCATCCATAATAATGGCTATATGGCTTGGTAATCGGCTTTGGTCAATTTTTTCTTTCAGATCCTCCATTTAAAGCACCAGTGTTTAGGAGGGCAAAGGTAGCAAAACGAATTGTTTAAGTAGAAAAGATTTATAATAACTAAGAGATCATAAGCGTGCTTTTATTGTTAATCTTTATATATCTGTTATCGTATCAATTGAAGTAGGGACCAGAGAGCAATTTTTGGGTACAAACATTTGTATTTCATAAAATAGCATTGTTGCGTCGCACTCTTGTACAGTTAAATTACAATGAGCGGCCGATACACCGCAAATAGCAGCAAAACTGCCAGCCGTGTTCATCTGAAGATCCTCGAACCCGATACTACAATAACTGACATTATAAATATGTTTTCAAACAAAAACAGGAGTGCATACAGAAGTACCTATTTCTGCATTATAGTTTTTTTACCGACCGGCAGAAACTTGTGTTCGCACCTACGGGGTATGATAAGGGAAATGAAGTAATTAAAGAATTATATCGTTTATAAGATATAATGCTATGGCTTAGGACAACGATAGGAGGAAATATTGAAAGAAACACCAAACTGGGCCATTACATAAGCATCTTTCTGTGCGCTATTGCCACGTTGGCGATTTTTAATTCCAATTGGTTCACCCAGTTCATAACTACGGTCAGCTAAAAGCATGGCAGGCGAAGGAGAGCCATTGGCCAGCGGCAGAAATGCATCAGGTGCATAAGTGGTGCTGACATCGTCAATATAATCAGAGTTTGTAAAACGATAGCCCACTTCTACAAAAACGTTGACGGTTTCATTTACATTGTATTTAAAACCAACTGCAACAGGAATGCAAACCCCCATAGTACTATAAGGAGTACGGTTTGGATAAGCAGCGCTCCCCTGTCCTTCGGTACCTAACGGCCTTAAGAAATATTTTTGGTTACCCAGGTAAGCATAAGGGTCGTATGAGAAAACGCCGACCCCTAAAGAAACATAAGGAGTATAAGTATAGCCTGAAATTCCCGGGTAGAATTTAAAGAAATTAAAATCGCCACTAACAGAAAATTCCCAAAGGTTTGTATTAAAACTCAAATTTCTTTGTCTTTGAACTTCGTTACGGCTGTAAGTATCTGAATACCCTAACCGAGCATAATTAGCAGCTATTTTTATGCCTACGTAATTGCCAAACTGTTTACGAAAAAAAGCACCTGCACTTAATTTCTGACGATTTATTGCGGCACGTGTGTTAAGATCACCAAAATAATGAGCTGCACCTACAGCCAGACCAAATTCTCCTTCCTGCACATAACTGTTCATATCTTGCCCCTGGCTATTGAAACTAATAATTCCGGCAAAGACTACGATTGCTATTTTCTTCATAAAGAGTTTTATAAATACAATGTTAACTAACGCAAAAAAAACTTTTTTCTTTTAAATTAACTATTTATTTCTTTTGTCGAAGCCCCAAGTTAACTTTTCCCTAAGAGTCGAAAGAAAACTATTTTCATTTAATACGATCAGTAAAATCTCGAAATCTTCTTTTTTTACTGCCAGTTGAATGTCTTTTTCTACAATTTCACGCCGCGAGTCCATAGTACAAATAAACTCTTCGGTTCGGCCTTCAACTTCGAAGCTAATAATATTATTATCGGGTATAACTATTGGGCGAACGTTTAAATTATGAGGTGCAACCGGGGTAATTACAAAACTGGCACTGTCAGGAAAAACTATTGGTCCGTTACAACTCATGTTGTAACCCGTAGAGCCGGTGGGTGTCGAAACGATCAATCCATCGGCCCAGTAACTATTTAAAAACTCGCCATTAAGATATGTATGAATTTTTATCATTGGTGAAAAGTCGCGCTTGTGAATTGCAAACTCGTTGAGGGCAAAGGGAGCATCGCCAAATAAAGGGATGCTGGCATTTAAGTGTAACAACGTTCTTTTTTCAATCACATATCTTCCGTGTGCCAGTGCTTCTACTGCCGTTGTAAGTTCATCTTTACCCATGCTGGCAAGAAACCCCAGTCGCCCGAAGTTGATGCCCATTATGGGAATTCTCTTACTGCGAACAAGTGTTGCGGTATCGAGCATAGTACCGTCGCCGCCAAGACTAATAATACAATCAATACTGGAATTAAGATCTTCATGCCGCGAAAAAACTGAATATTCTGCAGGAAGCATACTTACTGCAGAATGAGGGCCAACAAGCGATTTATGAAGACATGCATTAATATGAAACCGTTTAAGCTCTTCGAGCAAAGTGAGCAACTGAACTTCCTGGTCTGAATCCAGTCCACGGCTGTATATGGCTACTTTCATTAAATGAATTAGTGTGCTATTAGTTTAAAGTTACAGATTTAAGTACGACAGGGATAAAATAGATGGATTAAACTGCGGCATTGGGTAAATGATTTAAGCCGGTGCACAAAGGTATCTAGTACAAGAGTGCGACGCAACAAAAGATTCTATTAAATTAATGCCGGCAACCAAAAAAAATAAACGCTGCGATAAAGTTTAAAAAGAGCGGCGCCTAAAAATCGGTTTGAGTATGAACAAACAGACCGTTTTCACCTAACTGGTTGAAACTCCATTCAAGTTTTACAACCACATCGTAAAAGGTAACTATATCTACACCGGTGCCCCAGGTTCTCAGCAGCTTATTGTTGAGCATACTATTGCGAACATTGGGCGTGTAAGAGTAACCCACATCTGCGTATGTTTTCAGGAAGATTCGTATAGGAATTTTATCGTGCGTGCGGCTTTTAATCGGGCTACGAACATTAAACGATAAAACCCTGTTCTTTAAAGTAGCGCGGGCTACTCCCCCGGCAGATCCCTCTACCACGTAGTATTCGAGTCCCCGCATGTATAAATTTGTTGACCCCATTAAACTATTGCTGATATAGGGCTGGTTAAAAGGTAAACGAATTAAACCGGCGGCCTGTAACTGCAGGTACGAGATGGGCAAAACTTTTACAATATAATTTCCGGTGCCACTTACCTCCCAAACATTTGTAGTCTTACCAAAACGCTTGTAAAGATTCATATCAGCAGCAACTCCTTTGAGTGGATACGGATTATAATCTAAATTGAAATAATTGAGGTTATAGTTTATATCCGCATACTTAACGCGGTTAACAGGGGCAGCAAAAAAGCGTGGGTTTTTTAAAATAACACTGTCACTAACGGACATATCGTGGTACGAAACCCGAAATGTATGGCGGGTTTTTATAGCAGGTCGATAGGTGTACGAAATATCGGCACGGGAGTTTTTAATAATGAATTCGTTTTCGTTCTTATAAAAGCTTTGCCTGTTAAAATCAATGGCATAATTTAATTCCCTGTTACGACTATAGCCAAAGCCGATGTTGAACCCATGCTTCAACTTTTTGTCGAGCGAGGGGTTTTCGTACCGAACCGACATCTGCTGGGTGTACCCCCCGATTATCCACACGTTAAGATTGTCGTTTCGCCCGGTAACGTTGTTTTGCATAAATTTCAAACCATAATTGACTCTCTGAAAACTGTGGTTTTCCTGCACCCACCATGTATTAAAATTGCGCGTTACAATCTGGAAGTATGGAAGCGGGAATAAATACCAGCGCTCTTTTACAACTATACCAACAGCAATATGACTGCTATCAATAATACGAGGCTTTATATCAACGTCTACAAACAACGCGGTATTCATCAACCGCTGTTTACATAAAGAAAGTTTGTCCTTCAGGTCGCGCGACGATACAATTTCTCCTTTTACAAAAGGAATCTCTCTTTGAATGATGTAAGGTCTTGTTTTTTTGTTGCCTGATATAGCGATACCAGAAATTGTAACAGATTCAGTAAGGGAATCAGCCAATACAGGATTTACAGTAACAGGCGTAGGAGGTGCCTTTTCAATTAACTGTGAATAGGAGTTTATTCTTAAAAAGATTGTAAGAACGACTAATAGAGAAACTATCCTGCTGGCGTGTAGCATTACAACGAAACCAATTGTTTTTGAATTGTAAATGTAAAAGGGATGATTTAAAAAAACAGGTAATGGCAGGATATTAACAATTGCAGTTGTAAACGGTAAAAAACAAAAAATCTAGATCTTCAAATACGACATTAGATGGTCATAATTGTATCGAAGTTCATTTTCATAATGTTCTTCACCAATAAAATAACGAATACTATATTCATATCTTTGGAAGGTGGAAAGAATACCCGATACTTCTAACTTGTTAATCTTAATAGTTACGATTAAAAGACCTGTCTCGGTTTCAAAAAAGGTATTAGTTTGTGTTATATAAGCGTCGTTTGTTTCAACCAAACGGCTTATTTCTCCAAAAGAATACGTTTTACGTTCCATTTCCAAAACAATAAGCGCCCCTGGTTCTTCTGCACCGGTAAATTGTGTTGCTGCTTTTAATAGTTCAACAGATGTAACTGCACCTATCCATTCCTGTTCATTATTAACAACGGGAACTAATGACAGATTATTTTGTGAAGCTAATTTTAATGCTGAAAGAAAGTGCTCGCCTGCCTTTACTGATTTTTGCAGCATCGCGTTCGCAAGTACTTTTACCGGACTACTATCGTCGGCATCGAGCAAATCATCCTTACTAATAAGGCCGAGGTATTTATTTTGTTCAACTACCGCAATATGAAGAAGGTCGAAATCATCGACTAACTGTAAAGCAAGAGAAATTTTATCATCAGGGGCTACTGTTGGGTAATTGCTTGTTATTAATTGATTTGCTAACATTTATGTAGTCCTCTGTTTTTCATTAATTTATCAAACTCTAAGCCAAGGTAGCTGCATATTGCTTATTCCGTGTTAGAAACTGTTCAAGTATTTTATTAAACTCTGCTGGAACTTCCATCATAGGGGCATGACCGCATTTATCAACAAAATGAAGTTCACTATTAGGAATCAACTTTTGAAATTCTTTTGCGACAAAAGGTGGGGTTATGGTATCGTTGTTTCCCCAAATGAGACAAGTTGGCTGCTTTATGCGATTCAATTCTTCACCTAAATTGTTACGGATAGCACTTTTTGCAAGGGCTATGATCTTAATCACCTTTATCCTGTTATTGGTAATTTCGAACACTTCATTTACAAGGTCGTCAGTTGCCATTGCCGGGTCGAAAAAGGTTAGCTGGGTTTTTTTTCTGATATATTCTCTGTCGCCACGTTTTGGATAGCTATCACCCATTCCATTTTCAAACAGGCCGGAACTGCCGGTAAGTGTTAATGTCTTTATTCGTTCCGGATGCTTTAAAATGTACACCAGGCCTACATGCCCTCCAAGAGAATTTCCTAATAAATGAACATTTGTATAACCTTTGGCCTCCATAAAGCGGTGTACAAACTTTGCCAATCCTCCTACAGTAGTATGAAAAATGTCTAATTCAAACAATGGAAGCATAGGAACGACAACTTTGTAATTGGGGCTGAAGTAATCAATAAGGTCTCTGAAATTACTTAATGCTCCAAACAGTCCGTGAAGAAGGACCAAAGGTTCACCTGTTCCTACTTCTACAAATTTGAATTTTTCCTGTTGTTTGATTTCGTACTTCATCTGCAGTTACAGTCTTTGAGCGGATCTTATTTTTACAAATAAACACAAATAATACGAAAGAAAGCTTTCGTTCGGGTAAACAAATGAACTCTCTTTGGAAATGAATTAGGTTATACACCTAAAATAGCAGAAAAGTTGTGCAAATGATATGATTAATATCTTAGGCCTTTTTGGAGACACCTTCAAAAAAACGACTGAGGTCGGAAAACATATTGCTGAAAAAAGGAAATACTTTTCCTAAGGCCTTCATCACATCAGGCCCAAAAGGTTCTATAAAAAAATAGGTCTTGGATGCAGCCTGCATTTCTGCCGAAATTAGACCAATGCGGGTTGCGTAAAACAAAATAACACTGTAGACCATAATATACATTACCGCAAAAAGCAGAACTCCCGCCAATGCATCGAGCCAACCAAGCAAAGCTATACTGGCCGCTTTTTTAACCAGCGAAGCACCAAGTCTGATTAAGAGGACAACACCGACAAAAACTACCAGGAAAGAAAGAACAGGCAGCCAATAACCGTTTACATTCATTTTTTCTCTTAAATGATCAGCGACTGTTGCAGATAATTTAAGAGCAGCCGCAAGGCCAACAATAAAAGCAAGTAATGAAAAAACCGCTACAATAAAACCTTTGCTTATTCCCTTAAAAATGGCAAGCAGCATTAGTATAAAAAAAACAAGGTCTATGAGCATTTTAATAAAAATAAATTCCGGAACGGAGAAGTTAAAACCGATTCCGGAATTGTAAACGGAGCTATATTATTTAGAAAGAAGGTCTTTGACCGCGGTAGAGATCGCTTTCCCCTCTGCCTTTCCGGCAAATTGCTTTGACGCTGCTGCCATCACCTTTCCCATGTCAGCGGGAGAAGAAGCCCCTACCTGTGCAATAATTTCTGCCAGGCCACTTTTTAGTTCGTCTTCGCTTAGTTGTTTCGGCAGAAATTTCTCGATAACAGATATTTCCTCCTGTTCTTTTTGCGCAAGGTCTTCGCGGTTTTGCTTTTGAAAGATCTCCAGGCTGTCGCGCCGTTGCTTTACCAGCTTTTGCAAAAGCTTCGTTTCATCTTCTTCTTTAAGTTCCCCGCCTGCACCCTCAGCTGTTTTTGCAATAATTATGGCTGCTTTTATAGCTCTTAACCCGCGTAATGCAGCTTCATTTTTAGCTTTCATGGCCTCTTTCATGTCGGCCATTATAGTTTGTTCGAGACCCATGGTATTTAATTTAATGATGTTAGGAAATGGAGTTCTACTCGGGGAGTGTCGTTAAAATTGAAGAACGTTACACCAGCTTATTGGTATCCAGCTGAGACTCTCTGAATTTCGCATAAAAATCTTTCGCAAAATTTTTCATGTCCGAACAAAGCTCCTTATTTTGGGTCGCCCTGTCGTATGTGTCGGCCATTGTCATGATGGTTTGGTAAAAGAAGTCTGCCATTTCATCTACCATCATATCTTTCGTCCAAAGGTCAATTCGAAGGGCAGACTTATCAGCTCCATCCCAAAAAGAGATCATCATTGCCTTTGCCTTTTGAGCCATATCTGCAGTACTATCCGAAGCACGCCAGGAAATCTGTTGTGGTACTTTGTCAGGATCTAATTGAACGTCGATTGTTATCGTGCTGTTTTGCATTTCTATCTTAATTAATTATGGAAGGTATAAAATTGAAGAAGCAAAATCAATTTTTGTACCTAAAGCCACAAAAGTAAGGGAGATTATTTGGAAACAGCCTGTCGAATAGTGTTCCATAGAAGATCAACGGTTTTATCCCAGTTAAAAAGTGAGGCCCGTTGTTTTCCTTCTTGTATAAGTTTGTTTCTAAGTTGTTCGTCTTTGAAAATGCGTTTCATCTGCTCGGCCATTTCGTGTGGATTTTCAGTGCTAACATACAAAGCAGCTTCTTCGGCAATTTCAGGAATACTGCCAGTCCTGGAGGTAATTACAGGTACGTTGCACTCCATTGCATCTACAACGGCCGCTGGAAATTGCTCGTGATGAGAGGGGTAAACGATAGCATAAGCACCGGCAACAACTTTTGCACTTTCATCTGCTGATACAGTTCCTGTTATATTAATTTCAGTCCTGTATTTATAGTTATTAAGATTTTCACCTTCCTCCTTAACACCAGCCGGTACAGCTCCAACAATTACCAGTTTCATATTTGTTTTCTGCCACTTTTTGAAAATTGAAAAAGCTTTCAATACACCTACCATGCTTTTTCTATTGTAAGGTGCTACAGGAAAAACAAAATATTCGCAACCTGCGGCGTACAGTTCTTTCATTTGCTCTCTCTCCTGCCAATCTAAAGCAGTACATAAACTATTACCGGCGCTGCTGATAACTTCAATTTTTTCAGCGGCAATTTTGTACTTATCTGCAAGTCTTTTTTTAACGAAAGTTGAAAGTGTAGCTACTTTCTTTGCCTTTCTCAACAACCGGGAAAGAAATTCATAATGGAAGTAGGTAAAGAGTTTAGAAAAAGATTTGGAAGCCGCGGGAACCAGGAGTTCCTGAATGATTAACACTTGCGGGACCGATGTTGTTAAACTGCAGGCACTATTTGGACATACAAAAACGTCTGCCTTGCAGTTTTTTAACGCAGAAGGAACTTTAATATCAAACCACCATCGTTGGCGTAAAAAACCTGTTGCTCCCGGGGTAATTATAATTAGAGAAACATTGGGTGGAAGTTTAAGAGAACCGTTAACGCGTCGATCCAACAAGAAGAAAAACTGTTCTTCCGGATGTTTTTCAGCAAGGCTTGCGAATACTTCCCCTGAAAAACCTTTGTGAGCACCCAAATCTTCCTGCTGCAAAAACCTTGTATCAACTGCAATCCTCATACGGTCAAAGGTAGGAGTGATTGTAAATTCTTTTATTATTTCCAATACAATTCACCTCCCTGAAATTTGTAAAGAAATTTTCATGTTGCCGCCATCAAATCGTTTTTGTGCTTTTGTTGCGTCGCACACTGCAACCTTTTGACCGTTATTCATCAATTAAAACCGAAAAAGTGCTTACTGTGCGACTGAGGCTTACTTACTTCTGCCGCTTCGCCCACTCATCCATCTTCATTTCTAATACATCTAAAGGCAGTGCTCCATCCTTGAGAATGTTGTCGTGAAAATTTGCAAGGTTAAATGTAGTACCCGGTTTTCTTTCATACTTATTTCTTAGTTCCCCAATTTTTAAAGCACCGATTTTGTATCCTAATGCCTGCCCTGGAATAGCCATGTATCTTTCAATTTCCATTGTGGCATATTGTTCGCTTGCAGCTTCATTCGCCATCATGTATTTTATAGCATCTTCGCGGGTCATGCCTTTTGTATGCAAAGCAACATCAACCACCAAACGTATTGCCCGATGTATTTCATCGCCTAAAGCCGCCATATATTGATACGGATCTGTATATAAACCCAACTCTTTACCCAACGACTCGCAATACAATGCCCAGCCTTCTATGTAAGCATTATTTCCACCAAACCGTCGAAACTTTGGTAAAGTTGAGTCTTCCTGCTGTAGAGATATTTGGTAATGATGACCCGGAATTGCTTCGTGCAAAAACAAACTTTCCATTCCGCTGGTAGAATTGAACTGGGACGGGTTTAATATGGGAACATAAAAAATCCCGGGACGGGATCCATCCGGCGAGCCCTGGTTGTATTCTGCACTTGCACTTGCGGCGCGATATGCTTCGGTTTGCCTGATTTCAAAAGGTGTTTTCGGTGTATGACGGAACATTCTTTCAAGGTTCGGTTCCATCTTTTTGTGAATTTCCTCAAACGCCGACAGTATTTCCTCCGGCGTTTTGTAAGGCATGAATTGTTTGCCTGTTTTCATAAATTCAAAAAAAGCCTGTAGATCACCGTTGAAACCTACTGTATTTTTTACACTATCCTGTAACCTCCGAATTCTTGCAACTTCAGCAAGACCGACCTGGTAAATCTCGTTGGGTGTTTTATTGGTGGTTGTTTGTAACCTGATCTGATAGCTATAATATTTATCTCCATTTTCTAAAGCACTTATTCCTGACGTCGTTCTTGCCTTGCCCAGGTATTCATTCTTTAGAAAATCGCCCAGTTTGTTGTACGAAGGAAGTAGTTCGTCGTGAATTAAAGTTTTAAATGCAGCCGTCAAGCGGGCTTTATCAGCATCAGAAAAACTTGCAGGAAACTTTTTTACAGGGCTATAAAACAAACTTGCTGTATCATCCTTAGCTTCCATTGCTTCCATTTGGGGGATCATTTTTACTACCAAAGCTCCTGGCAATACATAATTTGCGGCAATACCTTTTTTGAAGTATACAATGGCACTATCGGCCCATATAGAAAAACGGGAAGCACGAGCTAACCAGTCGTCATAATCTTTGACGGTTTTAAAAGGCTGGTTCCCATCACCACTTCCCAACTGGCCCATTGTTAATGGTAAGCCGGTAAACTGCTGGAAGGGGATATAATGATCGGTAAAGCTGAAGCCCTCTATGTTTATTTGCATCTCTCTTTTAAACACATCGTAACTGATCTTATCCTTATCATTTAAGCTTTCACGATCGTATTGATTAAGATAAGTAAGATAAGTTTTGAAAAAGCTTTTAAGAGAATCGCGATAACTAACAGTAAAATCAATTGGCAAAAGATTATTGTAACGAGTGTCGCCTATTGCTGTCGCCTCCAGGGGAAATAACTTCAGGCGTTCTTCATAGTATCTCTCAAATAAAACATTCAATTCCTTATTTTCTTTTTTTCCGGGGTTGGTGTTGCTAAGTTTACAGGCTGTAAAAGACAAGGCTGCAATAGCAATAAACAATAGATACTTCATATTAACGTTGTTAACGGGATAAATCTAAGTTATTGTAGGTTAAAAAAAAGAACTACAGTGCCACAACTAATATATACTTAATTGAGATAAACTTCAATTCCATGTCGTTGCCTTAAACTACAGTATGATGTGAGGCTGAGCCTGTCGAAGCCTTATTACGAAAAGAATAATTGTATGCCCTTCGACAAGCCCACGGCGACAAACGTTCACTAAACCGCATTGAATTACAATTAGGGAATGATGAGTGACTTTTAAAAAGATGGTATCATTTTTATCTCTATAAAACGTGGGTTGTTGAGTAACAACACGAAAGTAAAAGAGTGCGACGCAACGAAAGCTTAATAGTACCAATGTTGCTAAGTTCATAATATTCTTATCCTTACAAAAAGCTTTATTACATTTGCTCATTAATAATATTACATGGAATATAATACTCAGCGAAACCATTTGACGATGAAAGAATATGGAAGGCATATTCAGCGAATGGTGGAATATGTGCTGACAATTGAAGACCGCCAGAAGCGCCAGCAACAGGCACAGGTGGTGATTGAACTGATGGGTACCTTAAACCCTCATTTGAAAAACGTGGAAGACTTCCGGCATTTGCTCTGGGATCATTTGTTTTTTGTGAGCGATTTTAAGCTCGATGTTGATTGCCCTTACCCGATACCTACCAAAGAAACATACAAACAGAAGCCTGACCCGCTTCCTTACCCCAAACGGAAGCCGAGATACTCACACTTAGGCAAGAACCTCGAAATTGTAATTGATAAAGCGCTGAAAGAAGAAAACCCTGAAAAGCGTGTAGGCTTTGCAAATTCAATTGCGTATTATATGAAGCTTGCTTACAGCAACTGGCATAAAGAATTGGTTCACGATGACGGCATTCGGGCTGAATTGAACATTATTACCAATGGCCAACTCGAATTCGACAGCACACCTTATGTGAAACATTACCGGGTGCAGGAAGGCAGAGAAAACAACAACCGCGGCGGTGGCGGCAGTTTTGGTGGTGGTGGCTTTAAACGCAATAATAGCGGTGGCGGGCAGTTTCAACGTAACAACCGCGATGGACAGGGTGCAGCAGGCCGCGAGGGAAGTGGAAGCCGTGATAACAGACCCGGGGGCAGTGGGCAGGGACGTGATAACCGCAATGCCCAGAATGGCAGCGGCCAGGGACGCGATAACAGGAACAACAACAAATTCGGGGGCAATAAAAAACGTTATTAGTGAGCAGTTTCCAGGTGGTAGGCGGCAATAAACTTAGCGGCGAAATTACTGCCCAGGGCGCCAAGAATGAAGCACTTCAAATTATTTCGGCCGTATTACTTACGGCCGAAAAAGTTACTATAACCAACATTCCCGACATCGTAGATGTAAACCTGCAGATAGAATTGCTGCAGGAAATGGGTGTTAAAATTGACAGGCAGTCGCGCGATACCTGTATATTCCAGGCTGATGATGTGAACGTTGATCATTTGGGTTCGGAGGAGTTTAGGGCTAAAAGCGGGAAACTTCGCGGCTCTGTAATGCTTGCCGGCCCTCTTCTTGCCCGTTTTCAGAAAGCATATATCCCCAAACCCGGTGGCGATAAAATAGGCCGTCGGAAGTTAGATACGCATATAATAGGCCTTCAAAAACTTGGAGCTGCATTTCACTTCGACGAACAGCAGCATTATTTCCAGCTTTCTACCTCGGGGTTAAAAGGAGCTTCTTTACTATTAGATGAACCTTCAGTTACCGGTACTGCAAACATTTTAATGGCTGCAGTAATGGCCGAAGGAACTACTGTTATATATAACGCAGCTTGCGAGCCTTACCTTCAACAGTTGTGCAAAATGCTAAACCGCATGGGTGCAAAGATCGGGGGGGTAGGCAGTAACCTGCTAACTATAGAAGGCGTGGAAAAGTTGGGAGGAACAGAACATGCCATGTTACCCGATATGATCGAAGTGGGAAGTTTTATTGGCCTTGCAGCAATGACGCAAAGCGAAATAACCATTAAAAATGCAGGCATTGCCCACCTGGGAGTCATCCCTGAAAAGTTTGCGCAACTCGGCATCAAAATGGAATTTCGGGGAGATGACATCTACATTCCTTCGCAGGAAAAGTATGAAATTCAAACCTTCCTCGACGGATCTGTTTTAACTATTTACGATCATCCATGGCCTGGTTTTACACCCGATTTGTTGAGCATCGTGTTGGTTGTAGCCACACAAGCCGAAGGCAGTGTTCTTATTCACCAGAAGATGTTCGAAAGCAGGTTATTTTTTGTAGACAAAGTGATGGAAATGGGCGCACAGATTATTTTATGCGATCCTCACCGTGCTACAGTTATTGGTCTCGCAAGAAAAAGAAACCTTCATGGAATTACAATGAGTAGCCCGGATATTCGTGCAGGCGTTGCATTGTTAATTGCAGCGTTAAGCGCCGAAGGAAAAAGCACTATTCAAAATATCGAACAAATCGACAGGGGATACCAATACATCGATAAGCGTTTGCAGGCTTTAGGAGCTAATATCAGGCGGATTAATTAAAATATTACGCTGTTATAAGTAACTGGTTGAATGTTCATCATTAAGCCAGCTACTTATATCGAGGCTCTGTTAAATACAGCTGGCAGTAACACCAAATGGCCGGGAGGAATCAGAAGAGGCGAATAGAATAGCTGACATTAAAAGCCAGTGACACTACCGGTCCGTTCGCGGAACGAAGATGATAAAAGTACCGCTGCTGCTCCCGGGAATGGAACACCCTGAATAGGATCAATATTTAAATTCTATTCTTCCGAATCCGTCAACCGTTAGCTTTCATCCGTCAACTTGTTTACATCGTCGCAATCATACTTATTTCCACATTTACACTTTTAGGTAATCCTTTTACAGCTACCGTTTCTCTTGCCGGGTAGTCAGCGGCAAAATAAGAACCGTAAACTTCATTAACTGCTGCAAAAAGGCTCATATCGCTTAAAAAAATGGTTGACTTAAGTACATGATTAAAGTTGATGCCTGCTTCTTCGAGTATTTCATGCAGGTTCCTCATTACCTGGTGAGTTTCTACAGCAACATCTCCGCTAACCAGTTCATTGGTTGCAGGGTTAACTGGAATCTGTCCGCTAATGAATAACATATTATTACTAACAATTGCCTGGCTATACGGTCCTATTGGTGCTGGTGCTTTTGAAGTTTGTATTACTCTTTTATCCATATAAATGCTTTCAAATAAAATTCAATCATTTTCCTTCAACTAACAAACTTAATTTTGTGGCCAAATTTACATCTCATGCAAATTGTTGTTATTGCAGGTGGAGAAGATCAAAAAGAATTCCAGGACAAAGAAATACCGGCAGGCGTAACCGTTCAGTTTGTAACCACTCTTGCTGAAGCTAAACCAGGTGCAGCTGGTTACTTCTACTTACACGATAAGGAAGCACTGTTAAGGGATCTTACAATGGCAGCGAAAACAGATGCCCCGTTTTTTGTAAAAGCATCTGCAATAAGTTTGGAACAACTTCCGCCGAACGGTGCCAGCATCACCGGGTGGCCCGGCTTTCTATTCCAGGAAACAATAACCGTTCACCTATTTCAGCACAACCTGGAAGAGGTCACTAAAGTTTTAAATGAATTACACTGGAAGTTTACTCCGGTCATTATTTAAGAAACCGCCTGGGAAGCAGGTAAGAACGTTTCAACTCCCCTTTAACAAAAAATAAATTAAAAAAAGCTGCCAGTTATAAAACATATTATAAGAAATGCACGTTTATACTCTCGCAGTCTTTGTCTAATAAAGAAAACAGGAATTTGCCTTTACTATTAAACATTGATACAGCCACTGAAATAGCGTCAGTGTGCGTGAGCGTGAACGGACAGTCGGTAGGTTACCGGCAAAACGGGCAACAAAGAGAACATGCTTCGTTTGTTCATACAGCCATTGCAGCAGTACTGAAAGATGCAGGATTCTGTCTAAAGGACATCGATGCTTTTGCTGTTACATCAGGCCCGGGAAGTTATACTGGCTTAAGAGTAGGAATGGCAACTGCTAAAGGGTTATGTTATGCCTTATCAAAACCGCTTATTACCGTTAATACGTTAGAAGTAATGACGTGGGCGGCCCTCGATAACGTTGAAAATATTGATGAAGACTGGTTGTTGTGCCCAATGATAGATGCCCGGAGGATGGAAGTTTTTACTGCTTTGTACAACCTTAAAATGGAAATTGTTCTTCCGCCGGCGCCGGTTGTATTAGAAAAAAGTATTTTTAACAATTATATGAAAAATAAAAAAATTGCGTTTTTTGGTAGTGGGAGCACGAAGTTCAGGCTGATAGAAAGCAATACAAACAGTGTTTTTTTAGAGATAGAACATAACGCCGAACATCTTGGAAACCTTGCTGATAAAGCATGTCAGCAAAAAAAATTTTCAGATATATCTTATTCTGAACCAAATTATTTTAAAGATTTTCATACGATTGGTAAAGCTTAAGAATTTTAGTATTTTTCCACATTCCAAAATTTAAGTATTCATTTATAATTAAAATTATAATTCGTTTTTATATTTACGGTTGAATATTTTTTCTTAACCCCCCAATGTTTATTTATGGTAACAGCAACTCAGAGTATTACTATCTCTAACAAAGAGAACAGTAACTCTATTAAATTGGATTTTCTACATTTGAAAAAGGCCGCATTAGTGTTGCGCGCAATGAACCACAAGCTACGCCAACAGATGATCAAATTGTTGGATGAAAGTGAAAGGATGACTGTGACAGAGATCTATGTAAAATTGCGTTTAGAACAATCAGTAGCTTCTCAACACCTGGCGATTCTTCGCCGTGCAGGGATTGTAATCACTCAACGTGATGGTAAGTTTATCTACTACGCCATCAATTACGATAGAGTAGCTGAAGTTAATCAGTTCGTTGAAGATCTTGTAGCGTAAGGTTTATAATTTAGTATTTA